>NZ_JBQTCX010000011.1:0-171950 GCF_052663115.1 Niallia yueguangensis | reverse complement strand
ATCAATCACCCTTTTCTAATTGCTCTAAACTAAGTTATGGCAATACATGAAGAGGAATTTATAACTGCGAAGTTTGAGTTACTATTTATAATAAAGGAGACAATAATCTTGAAGTAGATTCAAGAATCCGAAAGCCTACATGTCTTTTATTGAAAGATTCCGCTTTTAATTCTTTCGCATGGTCCATATCATTTACTAATTCATTTACTAGTTGTTTCGTGCTTTTCGTTTTATATAAAAATGCACTTACTTCAAAATTGAGATGGAAGCTGCGCATATCCATATTACAAGTCCCTATTGAAGCAATCTCTCCATCTACTACAACGATTTTGCTATGCATAAACCCTTTTTCATATTCATATATTTTCACACCAGCTTCTAGCAGTTCAGGAAAATAAGAACGAGATGCATGAAAAACAATTCTTTTATCTGGCTTATTTGGAACTAATAATCGCACATCTAAGCCACTTAATGCAGCAATGTTTATAGCAGAAAAAATATCTTCATCTGGAATAAAATAGGGAGTAGCAATCCAAATCGATTTTGTCGCAGATGTCATCATGCTAAAAAATATATTTTTAATTACGCTCCATTCATTATCAGGACCACCTGCAATTAACTGAACACCACCATGTGTATTCTCTTCTGAAATAGGTGATAAATATTCATTTGTTAAAAAACTGCTGTTTGTCATATAAAACCAATCTTGCAAAAAAATTAACTGCAGCGTTCGAACTGCTTCTCCTTTTACCATTAAATGCGTATCTCGCCAAAATCCAACTGATGCATTTCGACCTAAATATTCATCCCCTATATTTAATCCGCCAACAAAACCAATACTTCCGTCAATTACAATAATTTTACGATGGTTTCGGAAATTAAATTTGCTGTTTAAAACAGGCATTCTTACTGGACCAAATGCAACCATCTCTACCCCTGCATGCTTTAGCTGATTAATAAATTTTTTCGACAATTGCCAAGACCCAACTGCATCATAAAGAAATCGGATTTTCACCCCTTCTTTTGCCTTCTTTATTAACACAGATTTAATTTCTTCGCCAATCTTATCATGGCGCACAATATAATACTCTAAGTGAATATGATGTTTAGCCATATTTAGTGCTTGAATAATAGCGGAAAATGTTTCATCCCCATTTGTTAGTACATTCGTTGAGGTACCAAAAGAAATCGGAGTATTTCCTAATTTTTCAGCTAAACGAAAAAGATTCCGTTGGTGCACTTCTAATTTTTCTATTTTCTCTTCTGATCCATCACGCATTTCCGTTTCTATACGCAGAAACATTTCTTTATCTAAAAAATACTTTTCCCGGTAGATTCGTTCCTTTCGATAATTTCTTCCAAATAGTAAATAAAAAATAAAACCGACAATCGGAAAACTTCCTAAAACAATCAACCAAGTTAATGTTTGTGTTGGGTGTCTATTTTCAAAAAAAATAACAAACCCAATAAAAGTAACAGACAAGCTAATGACTAAGCTTAGCTGTCCATATACTCCACCTTTGATCGTAATAAAAAAGTTAGAAATATAAACAAAAAGTCCTGCTACTGCCAAAAAAATACTTAACCTAGCTGTATGATTCATTCAAAACACCCGCCCATACTTCTCTGTCTAATTTAAAAAGTTTTTTATCATCTCCAGTGAAATTATACCCGAATACAACGAATCCCACTCTACTTCACAAACTAATTTTTAGTTAAAAAATACCGATTTCAAATGAAATCGGCATTCTTTAATGAAAATACTTTTTTAATTCAGTAAATACTTCATTTTCAATTATTATATTCCCATATTCTTCTAATACATGGACCGTCATTTGTGTTTCATGACCATATTCTAAAAGAATACTTAATGCGTTATCCACATCGTCTTCTTCTATTGTTTCATCTAAGAATTCCACATATAAATAATACTGGTTTTCATAGCTGTATAATTTTGTATCCAGATCGTTTATTCCCTGAAGTTTAGAAAGGGAAATGATATCTTCAAAATCCTTAAATGCAATAATAAACTCTAATGGATCCTCAAAGTCACCATCACTATCATTTACCGTAAAATGCTCTTCCATTAATTCTTCAAAGCCATCTACCGGTAAATCTTTCAATTTTTCTTCTGGGATTGAAATTTCAAACTTTTGACCATCCTTTGATAGCTGTGCTCTAGTCACTAATATTTCTAGCCCTTTATCTAATGCTTGAACTTGTATCCATAATGGACCATCTAAAATAAAATCTTCTTCTTGATGTACTTCATCCATCATTTCCCAAAAAAGTTCTTCGCTTCTTTCCCTGTTATACCAAATTTCCTCACGCTTAAAACCGCGTTCTTCTATATCAATGTACGAAATATAAAACTTTACTGTATGATCATTAATACGTTCAATTTCCATTCTGTAACACTCCCTTCAGGCTATGATGGAAGGGACTAATACCCCCATACAGATACTCGTCTTATTGTTTACTCCTTGTACTTATATATTCTATGACAAAAGCGAATGAAATGGAATTAAAATATACTGAGAATTAGAAAAACCATTATATGCCTATTCAAAGATTTTTCACATTTGTACTTAGTAGTATTACCGCTAAAAAATATTTCAATCAAAAGAATAAGCATGCAATAAGTATTCTATTCCATTCTATATCCTGATGATAACAAAATGGATGATTACCCTGTATTTTACCATTATCCGTTTATCTGCACAAATTTTATCACTTTTTAAGCATTTTTATGCTAGTACTATATAAAAAGGTCTGACATCTCTATACCAATAATAAAAATAGGTATAGAAATAGTCAGACCTCTATAAAAATCAAGCTATATTAATTAACTAACCGCTGTGCTTCACGCAATTGGAAAGTACGTACTTTTCTTGGTAAGAAACGACGAATTTCATCTTCGTTATAGCCAACTTGAAGTCTTTTTTCATCAATAATAATTGGACGGCGTAAAAGCCCTGGATTATCTTTTATTAGTCCAAATAAATCTTGTAATGGCATTGTTTCTAAGTTAACATTCAGCTTTTGAAATGTTTTGCTTCGTGTTGAAATAATCTCGTCTGTACCATCCTCTGTCATGCGAAGTATTTCTTTAATTTCTTCGATGGAAAGTGGTTCAGAAAAAATATTTCTTTCTTTATAAGCTATATCATGTTCTTCTAACCATGCTTTTGCTTTTCTACAAGATGTACAACTTGGTGAAGTGTATAATGTGACCATTTTACAAATTCACACTCCCTTTATTTAGACATGTATTTAAGTTACTATTACAACTACTTGAGTTCATCAAATTCTTAAATTATAATTAGTTTAATCAAGTAATTTATATTGATTATTATACACTATATATTGATAATTTGGTATATGTTTTTTAAAATATCATTCTCTGTTGCATAAATTTTTTTTACTTCCTACATAATATGACTTTTTCGTACGAATCATGATTATTTTTTGTTGGTTTCTCCTCCTTTTTTTAGAATTCTTCCACAAAAGTTTAGGAATTCTATTATTTGTTGCAGGTTATTAATATAGACGATTGAAAAGCAAAAAGGTTTCATTTTTTTTATTTATTAACCATATTTCTTTTCTATTACAAGAAAATTTCAACCCGTTGCATCTTTATTTTACCTTCTATTTATTCTCAATTAAGACATTTTTATTGAAAATTCGATACAAACATACATACTATTTTTCATAAATCTACAAAATTGGTCAAATTTCATCAAAAATATTTTCTTTTTCAGGATCGTCATGTACAAAAATAACTTGTTCTGCAGGTTCATACGATTGACCATAAAATTGTTTATCATTATACGTATGTATTTTCTTATACGTTTTTATAAGAGCTTGATAAACAACTTCTTCCCCTTCATTATTTGGTGCCCAATATAAGATTTCCATTTTATTTACTGTGTTTGTAGCCAGCGATTTTCGTTTATATCCAATTGTTTTTGCATGTTGAAAACCTTCTCTTTGATAAAACTTTACCCTTTTTTGTGTATCCGTATCTTTATAGTCAACCGGCTCTACTTCTAAAATAATTGGTTTGCCTTTATCTTTTAGTTTTTGCAGCAATTTATGCCCTATTCCTTTTCCTCTTGCTTCTGTGGAAACATATAAATAATCAATAAAAATAAAATCATCTACCTCCACATACATCAAAACATGATACTTGCCTTCGTCTTTATGATAAGTATCTGGAAAATCTTTTAACAATGCTTCCATATGTTCTTGTGATTTCATTTCTTCTATTGGAAAATATTCATTTAATTTGTCATACCAATGCATATTTTTTATCACCTCAAGCTTTGTTTATTTTTTCCTTTCTGGTGTATAGTCAACATTTTTTGTATAATTGCTTGCTGCATTCCATAATAAAAACTCATTTACGCCATTATCTTGCAGTGCTCTAATTTGATCTTCCATTTGTTTTACACCATAATGCTGATAATTGCCTTCACCTAACCATGAGGCGGTAAAATCTTGCAGCCATGGTCTGGAAACAGGTGCATTTTTTCTTTTTCCTAACTTGTTTTTTTCTACTTTTATATACTCATTAACTAGTTGATATGGATGTAAATCCGGTTTATCTATACCAAAATACGCACTCCAGTGGCTAGGATAAATCATGGAGGAGATGACATCTACATGGTCGCTTATTTTTGAAAAATTCTGCCCAATCCCTGGTGCTTCCTTTAATGTTGCCGTATAACCAAAGATATCGACAGAGACTTTAACATCATATGGTTTTAATTTCTCTTTCGCATATTTTACGAAATCAGATACTGCCTTTACTCTTTTTTCCCCTTCATTACCATTTAAATGATCATAGTCGCCTTTTGAATAGCTTAACTTTGCTTCTTTTCCTTCAAACCCTTCAGGAAACCGAACATAATCAAATTGAATTTCCTGAAACCCCATTCTTGCTGCTTCTATTGCAATATTTACATTATAATCCCATACTTCTTTTTGAAATGGATTAACAAATGATTCTTGTCTGCCATTTTTCCAAACATTCTTTCCATTCATAAAGGACCATTCAGGCTTTTTTGCTGCCAATAAAGTATCTTTAAAAACGACTACCCTTGCAATTGGGTATATTTTTTCTTTTTCTAACTGCTGCAACATGAAAGGCATACTTGAAATATATGATTTCCCAATGGAATAAAAAGGCGATTCTTTTGCTGGTTTATACGTAAGATTTCCGAAATCGTCTTTAAAGTCAATCACCATTGCATTTAAATCCGTTTTATTAAGCAAGGAAATCAACTCGTTCCACTTTTCCCCTCCCGCAGAGTGTGCATTTACATATACTCCTCTTACTGCATCAGGATAGGTAAAAGAAAAGGCAGAATTTTTTAATCTCGGAAAACCATCTGGGATATTCTTTATTGACATGCTGACCTTTTTCTCTGGTTGTAAAGAATAGCTTCGCGCTCCTTCCACTCTCTTAACAAAAATGGAAGCAGGCATTATAAAAATAATCAGCAGCAAAAAAACCGTTAATCGATTGATTCTTTTTATCATAACTTTTCCCCCATTTACACAAATCTTTTTCCGTTCTATTTATCATTATTCACAAAATCAATCATTCACATTACAATTACCCGTTTCCTAATATTGTAACAAGATAATTTTATGTTGGGCATCCAATTTGCAGAAGTGGATTTAATTTTCTATTTTTTTCTTTAACTAAAGGCTATATTAAAGCTCATAGTTGATTTTGGCACGATATTGATTTTCGTCCCAGGCGTGAGACTCCTGCTGGAAAAGCGAGACCACTGAAGAAGTGTTTTATTATATAAATTATAGGTAAAACACTTATATTAAGTAGGATAAAAATGGTATAGAGTGTTTGAAAACGACCATCATGTTGGTTAGGAGAGGCGTCCCCACGACTCCTGCGGGATTAGCGAGACAGGCGAGACCCCACAGGAGCAAAGCGACGAGGAGGCTCGGCGCTCGCCCCGCGGAAAGCGTGTGGTAAGCCTCGGAAAACCGAACAAAAACATCTGATCTGATTGCTTGGATTTCCACTATCTATATTTCAGAGCATCCACTTTTTCAGTGACCTCCGTAAAGCGCCGAGGAGGCTCCCGAACCGCCCGCGGAAAGCGAACGCTATCGCTGAAATCAACAGGCAAGTTTAACAGCTCCTAACTAAAAAAAGGAGACAGAACTATTAAAAATTTACTGTCTCAGAAAATTTTTTTTACGCTCGCCTGCAAGATGTAACAACCAGCTATCTCGTTATGACGAGCTCATTTTATGTAATACATGATGAACAAAATGAAAGAGGGCTGGATTATGATTTTCCCTTTTATAAGAAATAATCCATTCCGCAATTAGTTCATCCTTTTCAATCTTTTTATAAACTACATCTAAGTTATGAGGATTTTTTGCTGTTGTTGGAATAACAGCAATACCTATTCCTGCTGTGACTAATCCAATCACCATTTGGCAGTCAGTCGACTCTTGTACAATATTCGGTTGAAATCCGTACTTTTCACATAGACTGACGAAATTGGTATACAAAGAAGGCCACGCACCTTTTGACAAAGAGATAATCGCCTCATCCTTTATATCCTTTATTGAAATGTTTTCTTGTTTAGCTAAACGATGATCTTTTGGTATAACAAAAATACTGTCACTTTGCATAAGGCTTTTGCTAATCAGCTCATCACTTGAGACTGGAGGGTGTAAAAAACCAATATCAATTTCCCCTTGTAATAATGCGGTTAATTGCTTAGGAATAGATAATTGACGAAGATCAATATCCACTGAAGGATACATACTTCTGAATTCCCTAATTGCTGGCGGTAAAATTTCATATGTAGCTGATCCAACAAATCCAATGACAATTTTCCCAAGCTCTCCCCTTGCTGTAAGACTTGCCGTTTCCACCGCCTTGTTCAGCTGATTCAAAACGGTACGGACTTGACTTAAAAACACATTTCCTGCTTCCGTCAATTCGACAAGTCGATTAGATCTATGAAACAACGGAAAACCCACCTCTTCCTCCAGATGCTTTATTTGCTGGCTAAGCGGTGGCTGCGTCATATTCAATCTTGCTGCAGCTCTTCCAAAATGAAGCTCCTCTGCTAAAGTGACAAAATATTGCAGCTGTCTAAGCTCCATAATAAGCAACTCCTTATTTATTCATTCGCAAAACATATCAAACACTCGTTAAATGTATATTGGAAATATTATCATGTTGCACGTATAGTAAATATTATCATGAAATCTACTATTTCATAAAGAATTACATTTTAAGGAGTGAAGGGTCATGAATCTTCATGAAGAAAGCTTTTATACAAAACGTGGTGCAGAGCTTGTTGTTGATACGTTGATAGCACAAGGTGTCACCCATGTATTCGCTATACCGGGTGCAAAGATTGACGCAGTATTTGATGCACTGGAGGATAGAGGCCCAGAACTAATCTTATGCAGACATGAACAAAATGCAGCATTTATGGCTGCTGCATTTGGGAGACTGACTGGCAAACCTGGCGTATGCCTTGTTACCTCAGGACCAGGAGCATCCAATCTTGCCACAGGATTATTAACCGCTAATTCAGAAGGAGATCCGGTAGTGGCAATTGCCGGAAATGTCATTAGAGCAGATCGATTAAAGCGGACTCATCAATCATTAGACAACGCTGCATTATTTAAGTCTGTTACTAAATATAGTGTAGAAGTCCAAGATGTAAACAATATACCCGAAGCATTGACCAATGCATTCCGAGCTGCTAAGTCTGGTCAATCTGGAGCAGCTTTTATTAGTTTTCCCCAAGATGTTATTACAGAAAAAACGACGGCAAAGGCTGTCTCTGCCCTTCCATCTCCAAAGCTAGGGCCAGCACAGGAAGACATCATTACTTCAGCAATCTCAAAAATTCAAAATGCTCATCTGCCGGTTGCGATTGTAGGCATGAAAGGAGGCAGACCAGCAGCAGTTAAAGCCACCCGAAAACTGCTTCACAAGCTCGGCTTGCCGTTTGTTGAAACTTATCAAGGTGCAGGCACTCTTTCGCGAGAGCTTGAAGATCAATATTTTGGCCGTATCGGTTTATTTCATAATCAACCGGGTGATCTGCTGATTGAACAGGCAGATGTTGTGCTTTCCATCGGTTATGACCCGATTGAGTATGATCCAAAATTTTGGAACGCAAACGGAAATCGAACGATTATTCACGTAGATGAAATACAGGCAGACATCGATCATTTTTATCAGCCAGAACTTGAACTAATAGGAGATATTGCATCGACAATTGAAAAGATGGAACATGATTGTTTCCATGTTAGCCTTGACAACGAGCAAAATCATTTCCTTTCAGAGCTAAAACAGCTTCTTCATGACATGGAACAGGTACCGCAAACCGACAATAAAGACCGCTCGCATCCTCTTCAGGTTATTAGTGAATTAAGAAAGCTGATCGCCGATGATGTAACGGTAACTTGCGATATCGGTTCACACGGCATTTGGATGTCACGCCATTTCCGCTCTTATGAACCGAACAAACTACTTATTAGCAATGGCATGCAAACGCTCGGTGTCGCTCTTCCATGGGCAATTGCAGCAGCTATCATTAACCCAAACGAAAAGGTCATCTCCGTATCTGGCGACGGCGGATTTCTTTTTTCTGCGATGGAACTGGAAACTGCTGTACGCATGAAGGCAAATATTGTTCATCTTGTTTGGAATGACAGCACGTACGATATGGTAGCCTTCCAGCAAATGATGAAGTATAAACGAAAATCATGTGTTGAATTCGGACAGATTGACCTCGTTAAATACGCAGAAAGCTTTGGTGCAACAGGGCTTAGAGTCGATTCTCCTGATCAGCTTTCAGAAGTGTTGAAAAAAGGGTTGGAACAAGAAGGACCGGTTATAATCGACATCCCTATTGATTACTCTGACAACAAAGATCTCGCAAGTCAAAAATGGCCAAAGCAATTTGAACAGAAATTAAGAGAGAAAACACTTTGGCATTCTAAATAAGAAAAGCAATGGCGCCCTGCTCAGCCCTGAAGAATAATGTTTTCTAAGCTCAACAAGTATTTATTGCTTATAGAGACGTTATTTTCCACAGGGGCTTGGCGACGCCGGCACTAGTACATCATGTACGTCGAAGCTAGACACTTGTCTAACTTCAAAAAGTTATACTCCCTTTAAATAAAGAATTGACAAAAGGAGTGATCATTTTGGGTATGTTAAACCCTTTACAAACAGGAATTAACCAAGATCAACAAAAAAATAACCAAGAAGTATATCAAGTTTCCACTATGACTTCATTGTTGGAAGCTGTCTATGACGGAGATTTTTCTTTAAGTGAAATACCAAAGCATGGGGACTTTGGCATTGGCACCTTTAATAAACTCGATGGAGAATTAATTGGCTTTGACGGCAGCTTTTATCGCCTTCGTTCAAACGGAACAGCCACTCCAGTAAAAGGAGAGGACAAATCACCGTTTTGCTCTCTCACTTTTTTCGAAGAAGATCTCGTCCATGAAATTAATCAGCAAATGACATTAGAAGAACTTGAGAAAGAAATAGATCGTATTTTGCCAAGTAAAAACCTATTCTACGCAATACGAATAGATGGTGTCTTCAAAAAAGTTCAGACAAGAACAGTGGAGCTTCAGGAAAAACCGTATGTACCAATGGTTGAAGCAGTAAAATCACAGCCGATTTTTGACTTCGAAGACATTAAAGGAACTATCGCAGGCTTCCGGACACCTCAATACGCACACGGAATAGCTGTTGCCGGCTATCACCTGCACTTTATTGATGACGGAAGAAAAGTTGGCGGTCATGTTTTTGATTATACAGTGGACCGAGTCACCATACGTATTTCTCAAAAGCTGAACATGAATCTACAGCTGCCTAACACAGAAGATTTTTTCATTGCTAATATTGATAACGCAGATCTTGCAAAGGAAATTGCAAATGCGGAGAGCAGTCCTACTCATAAATAAGAAAAAACAAGGCTAATCCCATGTAGATATGGAAGAGGCCTTGTTTTTTTATGATTTTTGTTATTGATATTCATATTTATATTTATGAATTTTATGACAAAATGTGATGTTAATATAGTAGTTTATTTTCATATTTCATCATCCATTCAGCAGTTCCTTTTCATTATTTTCTCAGAGTTTACTTGATTTTTTTTTTGAAATAGGATAATTTAAGACTATACTTATCCATAATATTTAAATAATTGCATTGATAAAGAGTAGTACTTATACACATGGTTTTTAGAGAGTTTGTGGCAGGTGAAAACAAACATCCATGAATAAGGAATGGACTTTTGAGCACTGAAGTGGAAATGCTTTTTTTGCAAACTATATTTCAGCGATTGCCTTTCGTTAACAAGGTGAAAGTGGCTTTTTAAGTGTGTGTTCAAAAAGGGAACAAATTAGAAGCAAGCGAACGAAGAGATTCGACGCTTATCATTTTGTGACTTTTGAACATCCTCTGTAAGCAATTTAGGGTGGCACCGCGGACCATTCGTCCCTATGTAACAGTAGAGACGTGTGGTCCTTTTTGCATTTATAAGAAAAGCGTAGGCAGGAGCTAGACAACCGTCAGACTTCAGAAGACTTATACTTTTTATCTTTTTAAAAAAGGCTGTTTTCTCAAAGTTTGTTGTTTTTTAAGTAAAAAAAGGGGAGAAAAAGTACTCATCAGACTGAATACACGTAGACTCCTATGGGAATGCGAGAAAGACGAGACCCCACAGGAGCGTATGCGACGAGGAGGCTCGACGCTCGCCCACGGAAAGCGTAGTGTATTCACGCTGCGGAACTTCTTTTCAGGGTAGACACCCATGCAACAAAATTTGCACCATGGCGCTTGGAAAGAAGCAGTCTCCACATTTATAGCGCAGAGCAGCGTGAATACACGAAGACTCCTGCGGGAAAGCGAGATAGACGAGACCCTGCAGGAGCGTAGCGACGAAGCGGCTCGGCGCTCGCCCGCGGAAAGCGTAGTGTATTCACGCTGCGGAATTTCTTTTCAGGGTAGCCATCTAAAAAAACACTGATGAACTTTTTTCAAAACATTTAATATCTGGAGGACATACTCAATGAAAACAATATTTTCTGGCATCCAGCCAAGTGGAACCATTACATTAGGAAATTATATTGGCGCATTAAGTCAATTTGTTGAATTGCAAAACGAATACAACTGTTATTTTTGCATTGTGGATCAACATGCTATTACCGTTCCACAAGATCGTCTAGTACTAAGAAATAATATTCGCAGTTTAGCAGCACTTTATTTAGCAGTTGGCATTGATCCAAGTAAGGCAACATTATTTATCCAATCGGAAGTGCCAGCACATGCACAAGGCGCTTGGATCATGCAATGCGTCTCATATATCGGTGAATTAGAAAGAATGACGCAGTTTAAAGATAAATCGGCTGGTAAAGATGCAGTTTCTTCTGCTTTATTAACGTACCCGCCATTAATGGCTGCAGATATTCTTTTATACAGCACTGATATTGTTCCTGTAGGAGAAGATCAAAAACAACACTTAGAATTAACTCGTGATTTAGCACAAAGATTTAACAATAAATACAATGACATTCTAACAATCCCAGAGGTGCGCATTCCAAAAGTTGGGGCACGTATTATGTCGCTGCAAGAACCGACAAAAAAAATGAGTAAATCAGATCCAAATAAAAAAGCAACCATTACTCTTTTAGATGAACCTTCTGTTATTGTGAAAAAAATTAAGAGTGCCGTTACTGATTCTGAAGGCATTGTAAAATATGATAAAGAAAATAAACCAGGTGTTTCCAACTTACTTTCTATTTATTCCATTCTTTCTGGAGAAAGCATCGAAAGTCTGGAAGCAAAATATGAAGGAAAAGGTTATGGAGACTTTAAAGCAGATTTAGCAAATGTAGTGGTTGAGAAGTTACAGCCAATTCAAGAAAAATATAAAGAATTAATGGCTTCCTCAGAGCTTGATGAAATTTTGGATATGGGCGCTGAAAAAGCAAATAAAGTAGCAGGCAAAATGGTGAAAAAGATGGAAAATGCAATGGGACTAGGCCGCAAACGAAGATAGTGAAGAAAAGCGGAAGCGCCTTGGTCAGCCCCGAAGAAAAATGTTCTCTTGTCTCAAAAAGTGTCTTTTACTTTTAGAGACAAGAAGTTATCTTTCACAGGGGCTAGGCGCTGAAGCTAGACAATAAAAAGCAGAAGCGCATTGCAAATCACTTTATAGACAAACTAAAAAGAGCTGGCAGCCAGCTCTTTTTTAATTTACTTTCGGACCATGCTCCATCTCCCATAGCTTTTCAAAAAATGGTTGTCCTTTAATAATCTTTTCGCAAAAATGCTCATGCTTTTCGGTCCAGCCATGTTTTGTACGTTCATATAGTTCATTCCAAGCATGTTCAAAGTTTAAATGCTGAATATCAAAATACCGCTCTGGACTCCACTCCGTGTACCAGTACCGAACTTCCGCTACGTTTTCTGAAGAATGCAGCTGATCCAGCGCCATAAAAAGCAATTGCTTGAGTTGCCTTTCTTTCCTTGTTAAGCCATTCATTATTAGAGGTTCCGGAGACAAAATATGAAATTCCTTTTTTTCTTCTTTCACAAGATAGTCATAATGAATTGTTTCTTGGTTTTCTACTAACTCATATGCTAATTGCTCTTGCCTAGGAATCATTCGGCTTTTTCTAATCGGAATGGAATATCCAATGGTGTCGACTACCAATATATCTACGCCATCTGATATCGCAAAACAATAATCAAGCTGTATTCTTTCATGGTTTTTTCGCAAATAAGCTTTTTGATAAATTTCATCCAGCAATTCTCGTGGCAATTCCGCTAAATCGTTTTCTATGTAGTTAAATAGAACAGAATCAATTTTCAACAACGGAACTTGATCTAACAACTCCACACTATCATCTTTCCGCCATTCATGAAAATGACAAATATTATAACCATTTTCTTCCCCTTCAAACCAATTTACCCAAACATCATGAAGATAATGCATATTTTAACCCCTCACTTCATCAACTGTTTGTCAATCAGTATGGGCAGACAGCAGTAAATTTATTCCTGTTTTTTGCTTATACTGTTAAATGTTTCTTTTGTGAAAAAAGGATGGAGCTTCACATATTGTAACTGCATCTGTATTGTTATATTGCTTATTCATTTTGTTTTCAAAAACAAGTATTTTTTGAAAGGCTGTTTTCTCAAAATTTGTTGTTTTTCACATAAAAAATTGGAGACGAAGTACTCAGCAGACTGAATACACGTAGACTCCTGTGGGAATGCGAGAAAGACGAGACCCCACAGGAGCGTATGCAACGAGGAGGCTCGACGCTCGCTAAACGGACGAAGTGTATTCAGGCTGCGAGTTTAAATGCAACATTCTATACGAAAACAGCCTTTTGAAAAGACTAGAACCCATCTAATACAAGGTTTCTAGTCTTTTGTTAGCGTGCTTTCACTTACAAAATTTTCGCTTTCCAATAGAAAATATGATTTTTCAGAAAAGTTATTTTGTTTGACGAAACTTTTAATAATATAATATCCACAACTATATCCCAGCATATATGGGTATCTGCCTAAACCATATAATAATACATCATGTAAATGTTCCGATTTTTTAATGTCTAAATTCTCCACTATGTCTTCCTTCCAAAACTTCCTTATTTCCTCTTCTTTATACAAATGACACCAGCTTGCATTATATTTTTCGCCACAATGTAATTTAACGGCATATTCGGCCAATCCTTCCATCACAATGGAATCTAGCAGTGTATATTCTTCCATGTTTTTCTTTTGATGATGAATGCGGCAAACATGATGGTATTCATGAATAAATAATGCTTCTAATTCTTTTGCATCTTCTATGTTTCCTACAAATAGAAATAGTTTGTCTGAAAAAGAAACTCCTGATTTATTTTCTGTTCTCTTTCTGGAAGGTTGAAATGGGAAGATATAAATAGGAATATCAGGACCTTTCCATTTTTTTTTGTATTTTTCATCATATTTACGAACGGTATTCCAAACATCCTTTTCTACTAATAAATCAAAGGTTTCTTTTGTGTTGCGAGACGGTTTATACATGCCATAACTCATTAAATATTGATAAATCCTTCTTGGATGATCATCATTAAATAATGATTGAAATTCTTTGCAAATTTTTACAGGAGATAAAAAATCTTCTTCTAACCATTTATTTGTATCGATTACCCCATTCCATGTTCACCCTTTACACGTATTATTCATATATTTGGTAAATTTTCATGTAAGTTCAGCTATGAGACCGGATTTAATAATTTATGTTGATTTTTATAAATGGTGAAGAGGAAGCATGATTTATTCCTATCCCGTATTTCCATAAAAAACTCCCATGGAGACTCGTCCCTCGTCTTCACCATCAAAATGAAAATAAAGGCAGATACAAACCTAATAAAGGCGGCGCGAGCGGAGCCACTCTACTCTTAATAAGGATTAAAACAAACTACGGAGCACTATCCATCTTATTATTCCATTAATATTGGCGAAGCTCCGACCCCTTCTCCATAAAAAAGAGCAGCCCCCCAAACGGAACTACTCTGCTAACATTATTGATATTTTTTAAAAATAATCGTTGCGTTATGGCCGCCAAATCCTAATGAATTGCTCATCGCCACATTTACTTCTTGTTTTCGATGTGTATTTACTACATAATCTAGATCACAATCTGGGTCTGGCGTTTCAAAATTAATGGTTGGAGGAAGTACACTGTCTTTAATCGCTAAAATACTAAAGATTGCTTCTACTCCTCCTGCTGCTCCTAATAGATGACCTGTCATCGATTTTGTACTGCTCATAGGTACTTTGTATGCATACTCGCCAAATACTGATTTCACTGCCATTGTTTCAAATTTATCGTTGTATGCTGTACTTGTTCCATGTGCATTAATGTAGGATACATCTTCCGGCTGCAAGCCAGCATCATCAATGGCCATTTTCATTGCTCTTGCGCCGCCTTCTCCTTCAGGTGCAGGGGAAGTGATATGATACGCATCTCCTGTTGCTCCGTAGCCTACGATTTCTGCGTAAATAGTTGCACCTCTATTTAAAGCATGCTCTAATTCTTCTAATACTAGGATTCCGGCTCCTTCTCCCATTACAAACCCATCACGATTCGCATCAAATGGTCTGCTTGCCGTTTTTGGATCTGGATTTGTTGATAAAGCAGTGTTAGCACAGAAGCCAGCAACTGACATTCTCGTAATTGGTGCTTCCGCTCCGCCAGTAATCATCGCATCTGCGTCTCCGCGTTGAATGACTTTAAACGCATCTCCAATTGAGTTTGTTCCTGTTGCACATGCAGTTACTGTACATGAGTTTACTCCTTTTGCACCAAGTGTAATAGATACTTGGCCAGTTGCCATATCAGGAATTAACATTGGTACAAAGAATGGACTTACACGCTTATAGCCTCTTTTTTGGAAAATTTCAAATTGATTTTCGAATGTTTCCATGCCACCAATACCAGACCCAATCCATACTCCAATACGAGGTGCATTTTCATCCGTAATTTTTAAATCAGCATCTTTTACTGCCATTAAGGAAGCTGCAAGTGCATATTGAGTAAAACGGTCCATTTTTCTTGCATCTTTTTTATCCATAAACTCTTCTGCATGAAAGTCTTTTAATTCCGCAGCAACTTTTGCCGGATATTCATCAGCATTAACCCTTGTTAATGGCCCAATACCAGAAACACCTTTAACAATGTTTTCCCATGTTGTTGTTGCATCATTCCCAAGGGGCGTTACTGCTCCTATTCCTGTAACTACAACTCTTCTTTTTGTCATGTCTCAATTCTCCTTTTTCTATCATTAGTATATATATGAAAAATCAAGTATTTCGGTTGAATTTACTATAATCATCATTTGTCATATCTTAATAAAAGACTCTTTTCGTATAGATTATTGTTATTTACCCCGCAGCCTGAATACACTTCACTTCTTGCTTAGCGAGTGCCGAGCCTCCTCGTCGCTATGCTCCTGCACAAGTCTCGTCTTTCTCGCTTTTCTAAGCAGAAGTCTTCAGGCTGCTCAGTACATCAACCATGGTTATTATTTTATTCAAAAATAACCAACTTTTAGAAAACAGCCTAAATAAAACATTATTTTCCCCAACGAATAGCAATTGCGCCCCATGTTAAGCCGCCGCCAAATCCAACCATAACAATTACATCATCATCTTTAATTTTTCCTGCTTCCAACTCCTCCACAAGAGAAATAGGAATGGATGCTGCACTTGTATTTCCGTATTTGTGAACGGTTTTTGATAATTTCTCTTCTGGCAGATTTAATCTTTGTCTAGACGCTTCCATGATGCGAATATTCGCTTGATGAGGAATGAGAAAATCAACATCTTCTTTTGATAGTCCTGCTTTAACTAGAACATTTTCACTGCTTTCTCCCATTTGACGAACAGCAAACTTAAACACTTCTCGTCCATTCATTTGAATAAACTCATCTTGATAAAGATGTTTGCCGCCAGAACCATCAGCGCCTAATTCAAATGAAAGAATTCCTCTGCCTTCTGATACTTTCCCTAATACAACTGCTCCTGCTCCATCTCCAAAAAGAACGGCTGTATTTCTGTCTTCCCAATTCGTAATTTTCGATAGTTTCTCAACACCAACAACTAAAACATGCTTATAAACATTATTATCAATAAATTGTTTAGCAGTTACCATACCATACATAAATCCTGCACATGCTGCACTAAGATCAAATGCTGCTGCTTTTGTTGCACCTAATCGTTCTTGAAGCATGCAAGCAACAGAAGGAAATGGCTGATCTGGTGTAATAGTGGCTACTAAAATAAGATCAATTTCATCAGGCGATATATTTGCGTCTTCTATCGCTTTTTTAGCTGCTTCATATCCAATATCCGACGTATTTGTCTGATCATCTGCAATTCTTCTTTCTTCGATTCCAGTTCTTGTACGAATCCATTCATCATTTGTGTCTACCATTTTTTCTAAATCAAAATTCGTTAATATTTTTTCAGGCAATGCGCGTCCAATGCCAATAATTCCTGTGCCCAAAGCTCTCAGCTCCTTTAATATGACCGATTATACGGTATAAACTTCCCTTTTCAAAATAATATGCAACTTCTTATATTATTGTTTTAGTTTAATCTACTACTTCTCCATTCATTCTCCGATTTCTTATAAGAAAGGCGCCGAAGCTAGACATTCATCTAACTTCAAAAATTTATGCTATCTTATCTTACTAAGAAAAACGTTAAAGCAAGTAGATTTTTTATAAAACAATTTGTTCTTATTATATTATTATCAAATATTATGACTTGGTACTAATTTTATCAAAAAATCATGAACTTTTGCAACATTTTTTAGTTTCACTACGCCATTGTCTAATCAACTACTATATTCGTACATAGGATAGTACTAACTAATTTTATGTATTGGAGGCGTAATCATGGACGAGGATCAAGAAAGACAGGAGGATCAAGAATCACTAGATCACAAGCAACATACAGATCGTCTTACCAATTTTATGTTTGGTACAAACTATCCTTCAAATCGAAGAAAAGAAGCAGATCAAGAAGAAATAACAACAAATAGAAACCGTGGAGATGCATGGATTTTAGGAAGTAATAGAGAGAGTAAAGAAGCAGATCAAGAACAAGAAGGAAAATTTGACGCCATAACAAATTTTCTAGATCAAATAGATATCAACTTATTAATGAAAAATGTGGATAGTTTCATGACATCTGCGAATGAACTGAAACCACTCATAAAAAAAATGTCGCCGCTCATTAAAAAATGGTTAAAATAATAGCCAGTTTTTTTCAAACAGTAAAAAAAGACTTATAGACATTTTTTTGATGCCTGTAAGTCTTTAATACCTTTTATTATAGAATTTAATTATCTTTCTTTTCAGCATCTAACTTCCCTAATTCATATGCTTCGTTCATTACTTTTGTAAATAAGCTCATAAATGGTTCAATCATTTCAAATGATAATTCCACTCCAGCTTTTTCTAGTTCCGCTTTTGCATCTGGTAAATATTTCATAGCAATTTGCATAAATTCCATTGTTTTATCTTGTGTTGTCATTGTGTTGTCCTCCAAATTATTTGTTTTTTTCTTCTGGCAATTCTCCTGTTTTTATATAATGGGATATTTCTTTTTGGATTCGATCCGTGAAGTTTTTATCAACTTTAGGACTAAATTTTCCTAATGAAATAAATCTATCCTTTATTCCAACATACAAGGAACCTGGCAGAAGTTTTCCTTCATTAAAGTCTTTTGCTATTTTATCATAAATTTCTGGAATATGCAGAATTGTACTCGTTAAAACAGTAAAATTTCCTAAGCTTGATTGTTCCGATGTATAGCCAATCGCATATATGCCTTTTTCCTTCAACTTCTCTATCACAGCTATATTAAAGCCGTTTCCTGCTGAATAAATAATATCCGCATTTTGTTCTAACTGCTCATTTAATAACAATAGAGCATTTTCTTGATCATCCCAATCATAAACATAGGATGTTTTAACTGTTACATTTCTGTTTTCATATTTTGCTCCATCAATAAATCCTTGTATTTCAGACTGCGACTCAAATGCAGCTAAACTCGCTATCGTATTTGTTGTCGTCATATGTCCAGCTACCATCCCTGCAAAGAAGCCAATAGGATAGCCTTCTAATATAACAGTCGTCGTATTGTTTTTTGTTGCTTCTCCATTAAAACTGACAAAATGAATCGATGGATATTTATCTGCTATCGTATTAAAGTATTCTGCAAATAATTGGCCTTGACCAAATATTATGTTTATTCCTTTGCCTTCAAATTCCTTTATCGCTCTATCTGTAATGGCCTTAGAATTAATCCCTTCCTTGTAATACGCTTCCACATTGTATTGTGACTGGATTGTCAGTAATCCTTTATACCCTTTTGTACCCAACATTTGATCACTTATGCTTCCTTCAACAAGCAATCCTACTTTTTTCATCTTCCCTTCCCGATCAGCTTGTCCACAGGAAACAAGAAAAAAGGAAGATAAAAGAAACAAAACTGTTATAATTATTTTTATCTTTTGCATCTTTTTTTGCCTTTCTAGTCGTACTATTTCTCTTTTATAAAGGCTGTTTTGGTATAGATTGTTGTAATTTACCCCGTAGCCATGTTTATTATTTTATTCAATAACAACAAACTTTTAGAAAACAGCCAAAATATTAGTCTATATACATCTTAATATGCTTTCTTTGTACTTCCAAGTTTTCAGATATGTTTTTTTTATTATTTACAGCAATAGTTGAAATCGTATCTTGGAAAGGGATGTTGTTGTTTTCATTGCGTTCTTGATGCCATTGAAGATAATCTAGGCATTTATGCCAATGATTTTCCACTTTGCTTTTTAATAAAAAGTCATTATCCTTTCCTTGCAATATTTGATTAACTAATTCTTCCATCGCATCTTCGATATAAATAGCATCTTTTGTATATTCCTTTTTATGCTGTCGAATCGCCTTTTCTTCCGTACCTGTTAAAATTTGTTGAAATAAAAAATTTTCTGGCTGCCAAGGACCATATACAGTTGGTAAATAGAACACCTGAGACCGAATTTGATGTACATCCAGCAAATGTTTACATTCATTTATAATGCCCTCTTCTATATTATTTGGACATATTATCACTATCTTTTTCTTTTTTCTTTTTTCTCCTATTAATATGAATTCCATTTGATCAGCTGAAAGCAGCGACACTAATTGATCTTCTTTTTCTAAAGTATAGAAATCAAAAATAATCAGCATCTCGTCCTGATTTATCTCGTTAACGAAAGATGACCATTTAGTTTCCATAAAGTTTGAATTTCTCCCAAAAACCATTTTTTTATCTTCCAATTTGTCTATTTCCACATTAGGATAGGAAATACCTATTATGTTGTAACCTTTCTCTAATAAAACAGAACAAAGGTGAATTCCAATAAAATGATATGGTCCAACGATAACTGCTTTCTCCATTATAATGCCTCCTAAAAATCTTCATTAGTGTATACTATGCAATAACCGCCCAATTATTTCGTCCTGATGTAAACACCAAAAATCCTTCTTATAAAAGAACAAGCTTTTCTTAAACAGAGGACTCTGTTAAATCTCAGTGTTGATTTATAATGGTCAGGAAATTTACTCGCTTTCCGAGGAAGAAGCTTTTAACAGGCTTTTTTTCAGGGTAGACACCCATGCTAATAAAATTCGCACCATGGCGCATGAAAAGAAGCAGTATCCCTATTTTTTAGCGCAGAGCAGCCGGCATACACGAAGACTCCTATGGGATTAGCGGGACAGCCGAGACCCCGCAGGAGCGCTAGCGACGAGGAGGCTCGACGCCCGCCCCATGGAAAGCGAAGTGTATGCCGGCTGCGGACTACTCACAAGAACACCACACTTTTCAGAGTAGCCTAAACAGAAAAAAATCCCTCTAGGATTAACCCATGAAGAGATTTCTGAAAATATTAACATATAAATACGCACTTATAAGTCTTTTTCATATTCTTGAAAAAAAACAACGACTTGATTAGGTATCGCACTTCGCTTTTCTGGCAATACATAGGAAACAAATATCGGTAAACTTTTCTTTTCCCACTTTACAGATGTTTTTTTTAAGAAGTTGGATTGATAATACGATTTCCCATCATGAAGAATATGAATAATTTTTACAGGCGTATTTGCTTCTTCTATTTGAGATTCTTTATATCCTTGTAAAAAAGAAAATAATTCATCCTCATGAAGATGAAATGCAATCGAAATTTCATTACACAGTTTTTTGAAAAAGAATTTATGCTCTTTCTCCCTTTCAACATGCTCGATTAAAGATAAAATCGGATTAAAAAGAACAACAGAGCGAATATTTCCCTTCATTTCTTTCATTAATTTTATTGCAATTAACGCTCCCATTCCTTCTGCAATAATATGAATTTTTTGATTAAGTATTTCTGTACGAATAATAAATTCATATAGACGCTTTGCTAATTGACATGCTTTGTTGCTTCCCCAGTTTTTCCCGTATAAATTCGAATAAAAGATCGTATAGCCTTTTTTTAGCAGCGATTCTACTAGTTGTTTTTTCCCTTCATTTTGGATCCAAAAGCTGTTTGATTTATTAACATAATGCCTGTCGTCTCCAATAATTAAGACACCGAAACCATTTGGTTGAGGAGGATAGTGTATCATATTCCATTCGGTATCCAATTGGAAGGTTCGGTTCTTCATCACTAATACTCCTTTTTTACAATTTCTTTTTATAGAGATAAGTCCGGTCGATTTTTTGCGTCATCTTGCTTTCCTCTCCTCACGTATTAAATAAATAGGTTCTGTTAAACGATCATGTTGTTTATAGAAAGGGAATCTACGATACTCCTGTGGAAAAACGGGCTGGCAAGACCCCCGATTAGAAGTACAAGCTAGAAGACTTGCCAGTTCGTCCTCGGAAGGGAGTGGATTCCCTGACCTTTTGAAAATCAATAACGGCATTTAACAGAGCCAAGAACAAAAGCGCAAGCGCCTTGAACAGCTCTGAAGAAAAATGTTCACATGACTCAAAAAGTTCTTTTTACTTTTAGAGGCATGAGGTTATGTTTCACAAGAGCTAGGCGCTGGAGCTGGATGTGGACACAACCGCCAAGTTATCCACAATCCCATTTCGTTTATAATTTCCTAGACGATAAATAGAGAATTATCAACGGGGCTCCACGTCCTTAAACTTCTCGGCTCTTGTTGTCCTCTTTTTTGAATACATACTATAATGTATGAGTAACTTATTAAAATGTAAGGGAATCTGCCTATATTTCACTATTTGTTTTGGGGATGCATGTAAACGTAGCCATTAAAGGCTAGGATAATAATTCGTATAATTGTAAAGCATATGACGAATCATTTAAAAAATTGCTTCTGTCAATGAATAGACATTTATTATTTATATCCGTTGTGATAAGATGAAAAAGAATTGAAATTATATGAGGTGATTAATATGCGTTTGATCGTAACATTCTTTTGGGCATTCTTACTTTCTCAAATGTTAACATACGTTATTAGCTCTATGAGTGGGATTCCATTTAACTTTAATACTGGCGTTATACTAAGTGTTATTTTTACTGTTCTAGTTAGTTTGCTAGCGTCCATTTTTCCAAATGATGATGCTCATGAAAAAGGTGTTCATTAATTTATATTATAGAACGTTTGAGCAATCAAAACTAGAATAATTTAACTTATTTTTATTCGGCTACATAGTATAGTTCTATAATCGAATTAGGAAAAGAGAGGGATAATGTTTCATCGTCCCTCTCTTTTTTATAGGACATTTTCGTAATCATCGATGTGTTAATACTATTTTATTGTCTTTTACATCAATAATGACATTATCATCCTCTTTTATTTTTTCCGCAATAATTTCTCTTGCTAACGCTGTTTCAACAGATCTTTGTAAAAACCTTTTAAGCGGTCTTGCTCCAAACACTGGGTCGAATCCATTAACTGCTATATATTCTTTTGCATCATCTGAAATAGCAATCGTAATTTGCTGATCACTCAGTCTTGTTTGTAAACTCGCCACTAACTTAGAGACAATTTCTTTGATTTCCGTTAATGCCAACGGCTTAAACAGAATAATTTCATCAATCCTGTTTAAAAACTCTGGACGAAAATGAGCCTTTAATTGAGACATTACCCCTGCTCTCGTTTCCTCCGCTATTTCTTCTTGATCTGTTTGCTCTAATAAAAGATGAGATCCAATATTGGAAGTCATAATGATGACCGTATTTTTAAAATCAACAGTTCGACCTTGTGAATCCGTTATTCTCCCATCATCCAATACTTGTAATAAAATATTAAAAACTTCCGGATGGGCTTTTTCTACTTCATCCAGCAGTACTACAGAATATGGTTTTCTTCTAATTGCTTCTGTTAATTGGCCTCCCTCTTCGTATCCTATATATCCTGGAGGTGCTCCAATTAGTCGAGAAACAGCATGCTTTTCCATATATTCAGACATATCAATACGAATAATCTGGTCTTCGCTGTCAAATAAACTAGTTGCTAATGCTTTTGCCAATTCAGTTTTCCCTACACCAGTTGGTCCTAAAAATAGAAATGATCCAATTGGTCTATTCGGGTCCTTTATGCCCGCTCTTGCTCTTAATACCGCATCACTGACTAATTTAACGGCCTCTGTTTGCCCAACTACTCTTTCATGGAGAATATTTTCCAGCCTCAGTAGTTTCTCACGCTCTTTTTCGACCAATTTGGAAACCGGTATTCCTGTCCATCTTGCTACTATATTGGCAATTTCATCTTCTGTTACTTCCTCGCGCAATAATCGTTGTTCTTTCGTTTCATTTACATTTCCCTCTAAATTTTGCAGTTCTTTTTCTAATAATGGAATTGTTCCATGTCTTAATTCTGCGGCTTTATTTAAATCGTAATTGTTTTCTGCCTCTTCCAGCTCTCTTTTTTTCTTTTCTAATTCTTCTTTTTTCTCTTGAATCTTCTGCAACCCTTCTTTTTCTAATTGCCATTTCGCTTTTAATGCATTAGCTTTTTCACGAAGATTTGCCAGTTCTTTCCCAATGATGCTTAGTCTCTCTTGACTTAAAGTATCCTCTTCCCTTTGAAGAGCTGCATCTTCAATTTCCAATTGCATAATTTTTCTCGTTAATTCATCGATTTCAATTGGCATAGAATCAATTTCTGTCCGAATCATCGCACATGCTTCATCTATTAAATCAATTGCTTTATCCGGTAGAAAACGATCAGTGATATATCGGTCAGACATCGTTGCTGCAGCAATTATTGCTCGGTCTTGTATTGCGACACCATGGTGTATTTCAAACCGTTCTTTTAATCCCCTTAAGATAGAAACTGTATCTTCTACCGTAGGCTCCGATACAAGCACCTGCTGAAAACGGCGCTCCAAAGCTGGATCTTTTTCAATATATTGACGGTGTTCATCCAATGTGGTTGCACCAATGCAGTGCAACTCCCCACGCGCTAACATCGGCTTTAGCATATTGCCAGCATCCATTGCTCCATCCGTTTTTCCCGCACCAACGATTGTATGGAGTTCATCAATAAATAAAAGAATCTGTCCATTGCTGTTTTTTACTTCATGCAGCACAGCTTTTAAACGTTCTTCAAATTCTCCTCTAAACTTTGCTCCAGCAATTAAAGCACCCATATCAAGAGAAAAAATCGTTTTATCTTTTAAGCCTTCTGGCACATCTTTGCGGACAATTCGTTGGGCAAGTCCCTCGACTATAGCTGTTTTCCCAACGCCTGGTTCGCCAATCAATACAGGATTATTTTTTGTTTTTCTTGATAAAATACGAATAACATGCCGGATTTCATTATCTCTTCCAATAACAGGATCTACTTTTCCCGCACGAACATCTGCAACAAGATCCCTTCCATACTTTGTTAATGCTTCATATGTTGCCTCCGGATTTTTGGATGTCACCTTTTGATTCCCCCTTATTTCCATCATTACATTCACTAATTTTTCTCTGCTTATATCCATCTCATTCAGGATTTTTCCAACGGTGGAGTTTTTTTCTGAATAGACGGCGAGTATAAAATGTTCAACGGAAAGATACTCATCCTCCAACTTTTTTCTTTCCTCGTCTGCTTGAACGATTATTTTTTGCAGCGTACTTGTAATATAAATGTTCCCTTGGTTTGTACTGCTTAATGTAACTTCTGGCTTTTTGTCTAATTCTTTCGTTAATTTCTTGATCAATATTTCATGGTTAATGCCCAATTTATTTAATATAGATCGTAATATATTATCTTGCTGCTCGATGATTGCTAGAAATAAATGGATATCATCGACTTCTTGATGCTTTGCTTTGATTGCATTTGCTTGGGCTTCACTAAAAGCTAATTGAACTTTTTCTGTCATTTGATCTATGTTCATAAATAATAGCCCCCTTTGACCTTTATTGACCTTTAATTATATTATAGGCTTTTTTATCCATATGTAAAGCCATCCGTTTGTTACTCCGGATGGCTTCAAAGTGTAGACAAAGTGATTTTAGCAAAAACTTTCAGGCTGATCGACAACGTTTGTCTTTCGAGGCGTGAAGCCTTGGGAGGAGCGGCGGGCAACAGGATGTTGGTCAGAACGACGTTGCCACAGGACGTGGCGTAGTTAGTCGTTCATCCTCTGTTACCCAGTAATGAGCATCCGAGCAAGGCGAACAACGAAGAAAGCGAGCGTTTGTCGACAGCCTGAAGCTATCCGTTTGTTACTCCGGATGGCTTTTGGGAAAGTTATATCTTAAGGTTTTCTTTGGTAAGTCCATACTCTATTATGGTTAGAAGTTTCAGGAAAACGGTCTCCAGCTTTCATCTTTAATCTTTGCGGATTATTCACATTGCTGCCTGTTTCACCAATTTCTATATATAAACCATTATTAGGAGCCTTTTGCCCTGAACGAAACTGTCTACTTTGTCCCATTGTATGCCTCCTTAAAAAACTGTCAATGAAACTTTATACAGTTTTATTAACTGCTTTTTTATTATCTCCTTTTTTTTCACTTACATGATGGGAATTTTTATTTATTTTTTTCAGAAGGCTGTTTTCTAAAAGTTGGTTGTTTTTGAATGAAATAATAAACATGGCTGAAGCACTGAGCAGCCTGAATACACGTAGACTCCTGCGGAAAAAGCGAGACAGACGAGACCCCACAGGAGCAAAGCGACGAGGAGGCTCGGCGCTCGCCCCGTGGAAAGCGAGCGGTAAGCCTCGGAGAACAGAACGGAAACCCTTACTTCCTATTTAGTTGCTTATTTTCCTTTTTTTGAATCCTAGCTTAATGACATTGGGCTCCGTCCGCGGAAAGCGAAGTGTATTCAGGCTGCGGGGTAAATAACAACAATCTATACGGAAAGAGCGTTTTTCAGAAACAAACAAAAAAACCCCCTAAAGGAGGTTTTTTTGTTACTTCAGAATTTCAACTAATAATGCTTTTTGAGCATGCAGTCTATTTCCTGCTTGTTGGAATACTGCTGAATTGCTGCCATCAATGATTTCCGCTGTTACTTCTTCTTCACGGTGTGCAGGCAGGCAATGTAGAAAAATATAGTCATCTTTTGCATGTTTTACTAGTTCACTGTTGATTTGGAAGCCTTGGAAGTCTTTTAAACGTTGTTCGTTTTCTTCCTCTTGGCCCATACTTGTCCAAACATCTGAATAGATAACATCTGCATTTTCTACTGCTTCAACAGGATTTGTTGTTAATAAAATGCTGCTGCCGCTTTCCTTCGCAAACTTTTCAGCTAATGCTACTATTTCTTTATTTGCTTCATAATTTACTGGAGTAGCAACAGCGATATCGATTCCTACTTTTGCACATGCAATTAATAAAGAATGTACGACATTATTTCCGTCACCAATATAAGCAAGCTTCAGACCTTTTAATGTCCCTTTAATTTCTTGAATGGTTAATAAATCAGCTAATGCCTGGCATGGATGGTGAAGATCTGTTAACCCATTGATAACAGGAATCGCAGCGTGTTCTGCTAATTCTATAACTGTATCATGGGAGAAAGTACGAATCATAATAGCATCCACATATTCTGATAGTACTTTTGCTGTATCAGAAATTGGTTCTCCTCTGCCGATTTGAAGATCACGACTGCTTAAAAATAGTGCATGTCCGCCTAATTGCATCATCCCAGCTTCAAAAGATACTCTTGTTCTTGTAGACGATTTTTCAAAAATCATCCCTAACGTTTTTCCTTTTAATGGAGTATATTCTTTTCCGCTTAATTTCGCTTCCTTAATTTTTTCCGCTTTTTTAAGCAGCTCTAAAATTCCTTCAGGTGATACCTCTGTTAATGTCAACAGATCCTTTCCTTTTAAATCTAATGCTGAAGTTGTAATCATACGATACTCACGTCCTTTTTTAACATATTGTGCCAATCATTTATCGAATGAACGGAAAATGCATTTACGTTAAAAGAAGAAATAAATGCTTCTGCACTTTCTTCTTGTGTAAAAGTGATAATTCTGTTTCTTGTTGCCAATTCACGCAAGAATTGATCCTTTTCATCGTCCGTATTATTATAAAAAGCAACTGTTTCCGGCTGTGCCAGCAGTTCTTCTAAACCTTCAGAAGCTTCTTTCACAATTAAACCGGCCGCTTCTGCCTTACTGCGAAGCAAATTATTGTTTTTGTCTGATTTAATGACAATTTGTTTATTGTCTACTTTCTTTAAAGCAGGATGGAATACTTTCTTTAATGCCTCTTCCTGTGAATCAGCAAGCGCAATTCCTTCTCCTGTTGATCTCATTTCTGGACCAAGTTTCGAATCAAGGCCTTTTAAAGCATAGTTTGAATAAACAGGATATTTTATACATGTAAATGGAATATCATCTGTAAATGTTTTTTCTTGCTCCGTTAATTTATAGTTTCCAAACATTATTTTTGTCGCAATTTGTACAAGTGGAACACTTGTTACTTTACTAATAATCGGAGCCGTTCTGCTTGCACGCGGATTAACTTCTAATACATAAACATCTTCCCCGTTAATAATGTATTGAATATTCATTAATCCTTTATATTTTGTGTTTCTGACAATTTTTTGCCCATAATCCAGCATTTTTTCTTTTACAGTTTTTGATAAATTTTTTGCAGGCAAAATGGATAAACTATCACCAGAATGAACACCTGTTTTTTCAATATGCTCCATAATAGCTGGTACACATATATCATAGCCATCTGCTGCAATATCTAATTCTGCTTCAGAAGCATGCATAAATTGATCGACAAGCACCGGATATGGAATATCGGTAGTTAAGTACTTTTTCAAGTCATCGTTGTTTTCGATGCGTTCCATCCCTTTTCCGCCAATTACATAAGATGGTCTAATTAACACAGGATATCCTAGCTTTTCAACAGCATCCAACAGCTGACCTTCTTCAAAAACAATATCCCCTGAAATATGAGGAATATTCTCTTCGTCTAATAGTTTATAGAATAAATCTCTATCTTCAAGCAAATCAATCGTATGACTGCTGTTTCCAAGAATTTCAACACCATATTCCTCTAGTGCTTTCGCAACATTCAGGGCAGTTTGTCCCCCTAATTGAACAATTACTTCTTTTATTCCTTCTGATTCAATCACGTTCATAATATCTTCTGTTACTAACGGTTCAAAATATAATTTGTCCGCAGTGGCAAAATCCGTACTAACTGTTTCAGGATTATTATTAATAATGATTGTTTCAATATTTTCTTGTTTAAGGGCAAAAACACCATGAACGGAGCAATAATCAAATTCAATTCCTTGACCAATTCTAATCGGTCCGCTGCCAATAACAAGAATTTTTCTTTTATTGCTTTCTGTTTGTTCATTTTCCCCGTAATAACTGGAGTAATAGTAGTTTGTTTTAGCTTCAAATTCTGCTGCACAAGTATCAACCATTTTGTAAATTGGCAGAATACCGAATTCTTTGCGTTTTTCCCGGACTTGCTTTTCTGAACATCCCCACTCACTTGCAATAAAAGCATCACTAAATCCTTTTTCTTTCCATTTAAGCAGTGATTCATTCGTTGCAGCTTGTAAATTAGACTGGGAAATTTCTAATTCCATGTTAATCAGTCTTTGGAATATATGCAAATAAAACAAATCAATTTTTGTTAAAGCATGCAGTTCATCAAGTGTTACATTTCTTCTAATAAGCTCTAAAAGAATAAAAAATCTTTCATCTGTTTGTTCTTTTAGCTTTCCAAATAATGTGTCCATTGACTCGTCAGCAAGATTTGGGTATTTCAAATCATTGGCGCTGATTTCTAATGAACGAATTGCTTTTAAAAGGGCACGTTCAATATTTCGGTCAATCCCCATTACTTCACCGGTTGCCTTCATTTGCGTACCAAGATTTCTCGAAACCGTTGGGAATTTATCAAATGGCCATTTCGGGAATTTCACTACTACATAATCCAGTGCTGGTTCAAAGCTTGCATAAGTATCACCAGTTACCGGATTGATAATTTCATTCAATGTATAGCCAACTGCTAATTTCGCTGCCATTCTTGCAATCGGATAACCAGTTGCTTTTGAAGCAAGTGCAGAAGAACGGCTAACCCTTGGGTTCACTTCGATTAAATAATATTTTTTACTTTGAGGATCTAGTGCAAATTGAATGTTGCATCCTCCAATAATCCCTAAAGCCGAGATTATTTTTATCGATGCTGAACGCAGCATTTGATATTCTACATCTGTTAACGTTTGTGATGGAGCCAAAACAATACTGTCACCAGTATGAACGCCAACTGGGTCAATATTTTCCATATTACAAATCGTGATGCATGTATTCATGCTATCGCGCATTACTTCATATTCGACTTCTTTAAATCCAGCAATACTTCGTTCTACTAAACATTGTCCGATAGCACTTTCTTGTAAACCACCCGATACAAGCTTCGTAAACTCTTCCATATTTGCTGCAATTCCCCCGCCGGTTCCACCTAATGTATAAGCTGGACGAACGATAATTGGAAAACCAATTTCTTCCGCAAACTGGACCGCTTCCTCTACCTTATGCACAATTTTACTTTCAGGTACAGGTTCATTTAATTCATACATCAGCTGACGAAACGCTTCACGGTCTTCTCCTTTTTTAATCGATTCAATCGAACTTCCAAGCAGTTTCACATTATATTTTTGTAAAATTCCTTGTTCACTTAATTGGAAAGCAAGATTTAAGCCTGTTTGTCCACCTAATGTAGCAAGCAGTCCATCTGGCTTTTCTTTTTGAATGATCATTTCTAATACATCGACTGTCAATGGTTCAAAATAAATAGAATCCGCAAATGTTTGATCTGTCATAATTGTTGCTGGGTTATTATTTACAAGGATTACTTTGTATCCTTCTTCTTTTAAAGCCATGCATGCTTGTGTCCCAGCATAGTCAAATTCTGCCGCTTGCCCGATTACAATTGGACCTGATCCGATTACGAGTATCGTTTGTATTGTTGTGTCTTTAGGCATATGCAATAACTCTCCCATAATTTGCTTTCACATTTTCAATAAATTCGTCAAATATATAATGGCTTTCTGAAGGTCCTGGATTTGCTTCTGGATGGAATTGAACCGTTAGCAAAGGATAATCAGCATGTGTCAGTCCTTCAACAGACTCATCATGCAGGTTGTAAAAACGTGCAGTACAGCCTGTATCTTGTAAACTTTCTTCGACCACTACGTAACTATGGTTTTGAGAGGACATAAACACTTTTTGATTCTTTTTATCTATTACAGGATGGTTTGCTCCTCGATGTCCAAAGGATAATTTAGACGTTTCTCCTCCAAGTGATAATGCTGCTAGCTGATGTCCTAAACAAATTCCAAGAGTAGGATAATGTTTAATTAATGCTTTCACAGTAGGCAGCACTTCTACAATATCTTTTGGATCTCCAGGTCCGTTCGATAATAAAATTCCATTTGGATCTAACTGTTTAATTTCCTCAAAAGACGTATTATATGGAACAACTGTCACTTTGCAGCCTCGTTCGATTAATGCATCCAACATTGACTCTTTTTTGCCAAAGTCCATTAGCACGATATGGTAATCGCCTTTTCCGTATGTTTGCGAATTACTTTCTGAAACATTGGCGACCTTCACATCTTTTTTTAGAGAAATTTCTGCCGATTCCACCGTATCTTTTGTTGTCATCATAGCTGGCATAGAACCCTCTTGGCGAATATTTTTTACAATAGCTCTCGTATCAACATGTGCTAATAACGGGATATCCCATTTTTGTAAATACTCTACAATGGTATGCTGTGATTGATAATGAAACGCCTCTTGATTCGCCTCATAAACAATGACACCTGCCACATGCGGTTTTTTGCTTTCAAAATCTTCATTGTTAATCCCATAGTTGCCTATTAAAGGGTACGTAAAAACAATAATTTGATCTTTATAGGAAGGATCTGTTAGCACTTCTTGATACCCTGTCATTCCTGTAAAAAAAACAATTTCTCCACTTACGGATGTTTCCGCTGTGTTTGTCAGAAATGTTCCGTTATATTTCGCTCCGTTCTTTAAGTGTAAATATCCTTCCATTTTGTACACCTCTATATTCTTAATTTCTAGTGCTCGACATCCTAGAAATAACGCCGAACATTCTCCTTATTTTTTAGGCTTTGTTATTTTTATTGTTGATTTTAAAAGAAGGTCCACAGCAGGAATACACTTCGCTTTCCACGGGCGAATGCCGAGCCTCCTCGTCACTTCGCTCCTGCGGGGTCTCGCCTATTTCGCTTTTCCCGTAGGAGTCTTCGTGTATTCCTGCTGCTCAGTGCTTAAAATATAGACAAAAACAACAATATCGTTTAAGCCATTTTTATACAAATCTCTGTATATTTATTATTAATTTCTTATAATTATACATCATCTTGCAAAAAAATACATCTTAAACTGTTACTTTTGTATAAAAATTTATGCGTGTTTCTAATATTGCAACAGCTACATCTATTTCTTCTATCGTACATGTTAAGCTCGGTAATAAACGAATCACATTATTACCTGCTGGCAATGCAATTAAACCATCTTTTCTTAAATCACTTAATAGATTGCCAATTGGCTGATCCATTTCAATTCCGATCATTAGCCCTTTGCCACGAACCTCTTTTACATGTCCATTATGTTCAAATTTCTCTTTTAGAGCATTCATTAAATACTCGCTTTTTTTATTCACTTCTTGTAAAAAAGCTTCCTGAAAAATAATTTCCATTGTTTTAATCGCAGCCGCCATTGCAAGTGGGTTTCCACCAAATGTCGTACCGTGGCTTCCTGGACCAAAAAATTCTTTTAACTCTTCTTTTGCAGCAATAGCACCTACCGGCATTCCGTTTGCCAGTCCTTTTGCAGAAGAAATAATATCTGGTTTTATATCGAATTGCTGATAAGCAAATGGTGTTCCAGTCCGGCCAATTCCTGTTTGAATTTCATCAATAATAAGCAGGGTACCTTTTTCTTTGCATAATGCGTCTACTTTTTGAAGAAATTCGTTTGTCCCGACATGAATGCCGCCTTCTCCTTGAATCACTTCAAGCATAACAGCCGCTACATCATCTGTTAACTGACTTTCCAATGCCTCAATATCATTAAATGGAACATACTCAAATTTTTCTAACATCGGTCCAAAACCATGTTTAATTTTATCTTGTCCCGTTGCTGACATTGTCGCAAACGTTCTGCCGTGGAAAGAAGATAAAAAAGTAATAATTTTTGTTTTTCCAGTTGCTTTTCTAGCTAATTTAATCGCCGCTTCGTTCGCTTCTGCACCACTATTCGCAAAAAAGACAACATCCATTCCACTTGCATCTGCTAGTAATTTTGCCGCCTTCTCTTGTGCACCGATTGGAAAAAGATTAGAAACATGCCAAAATTTATTTAACTGTTCTTCAATAGCCGCTTTTACTTCGTCATGGCAATGTCCTAAGTTGCATACACCAATTCCTGAAGTGAAATCCAGATATTTTTTTCCATCTGTACCGATTAAATAGCTGCCTTTTGCTGATTCTGGTTCAATCTCCCATTTTGCATAAGTTGGAAATAAATGACTCATTTGATTACCTCCTGCTTTTTTACAATTTGTGTACCTTTTAACGTTTCTTCTTGATAAAAAGCTTTTTTCCCTGAAACAATCATGACACTTTTTAATCCGCTTTCCAGTGCTGAAAGAGCTGATGTTAGTTTCGGAATCATACCGCCAGTAATTTGACCTTCTGCAATATAATGATGAACCGCTTCTTCTTCTAATTGAGCAGCTACTTTTCCATCAATAATGATACCTTCCACATCGGTAACAAATAAACAATGCTCTACATCTAAACTTTTCGCTACTGCAGCAGCAGCATAATCTGCATTTATATTTAGTGTCACACCTTCTTCAGTGCTTCCAAGTGGTGTTATCACTGGTATATAGTTTTTTTCTAATAAAAGATGAATAATTTGGTTGTTTACTTGTTGAACATTGCCAACTAGCCCAAGATTTTCTTCATCAATTAATGATGCTTGAATAAGATGGTCATCTGTACCATTGATTCCGATTGAAGGAAGACCATTTTTACTTAATAACTGAACAAGCTTTCTATTCGTTTTTCCAGAAAGAACCATTTCGACAATATTCAACGTTTCCGTTGTTGTTTTGCGGAGTCCATTATGGAACTCCGGTTCAACGCCAACTACTTCAAGCATTTCATTAATGTCGGGTCCGCCGCCATGAACAAATACTAATTGATAGCCACTTTTCTTTAATTCTTTTAAACTAGTAAAAAAATCGTCTGAAAGCTGGTCTATTACACTTCCGCCACATTTTATCAGAATTGTTTTCATTCGGCTCACTCCTACGTTCTATAACTTGCGTTTATTTTGACATAATCATAAGATAAATCGCATCCCCAAGCTTTTCCTTTCGCTTCTCCGTTATGAAGATGAACAGATATCTTAATAAAATCTTGATTCAAATAGTTAATTGCTTCTTCCTCTGAAAATACTTGTGGTTCGCTCATTTTTAACATGACGATATTTCCAATCGCAATATCGACTGTATTAGGATTTACATCAGCATTTGTCTGACCAATAGCCCCGATGATTCTTCCCCAGTTTGCATCGGATCCATAAACAGCAGTTTTTACTAAACTAGATCCTACTATTTGTTTCGCAATCATTCTTGCTTCTTCCTCTGATTTACAGCCTGAAACTTCTGCTTCAATTAATTTTGTTGCCCCTTCTCCATCTTTTGCAATTTGCTTAGCCAAGTTTTCGCAAGTTTTAGCTAATAATTCTAAAAAAGCTGAATAATCAGGGTGGTCTTTAGTTAATGCACTGTTATTTGCTAAACCGTTTGCCATTACTAATACCGTATCATTTGTGGAAGTATCTCCATCCACTGTTATTTGGTTAAACGTCGTTGGGATAACCGCGCTAAGTGACTCTTGCAATAAATCAGAATCGATATTCGCATCTGTTGTGATAAATCCAAGCATTGTCGCCATATTTGGATGAATCATGCCTGATCCTTTTGCTGTACCGCCCATTGTTACCGTTACACCGTCAATCGTAGCCGCGTAGCAACATTTTTTCATAACCGTATCCGTTGTTAATATTGCTTCTTGAAATGCATCCGCATGGCTTGAAGTATTCCCGCTATTTAACTGCTTTATTCCGTCACTAATTTTATCCATTTTCAAATATTCGCCGATTACACCTGTAGAAGAAACAGCAACATATTCTTTTTTAATATTCAGTTGATCTGCTGCTAACTGGCGCATCTTGTAGGCATCTTCCAACCCTTTTTCTCCTGTACAAGCATTTGCACATCCACTATTTACAACAACCGCTTGAATAAGCTTTTCCGCTGCAATAGAATCCTGCGTCACCTTTAATGGAGCTGCTTGAAAATGACTTGTTGTATACACTGCTGCACTATTAGCTGGCACTTCACTTATAATTAAACCTAAATCTTTTTTACTGTATCTTATTCCAGCATGCACTCCTGCTGCTTTAAACCCGATCGGCGATACAATACTTCCATCCGCTATTTCTTTAATAAGGGATGACTCTTCTTCATTAATGTTCGATATTACCTGCACTTGTTGCTCCTCCTCTTATGGGTACAGTGGTAAAAAGTTTAATCCAGTCGTTTCATGCAACCCATTCATGATGTTTGCATTTTGAACTGCCTGCCCTGCTGCACCTTTCATTAAATTATCAATTACAGAAATAATCGTTAATCTTCCTGTTCTTTCGTCTACATGAACACCAATATCACAATAGTTGGATCCGCTGACTTCCTTAATAGTCGGGAATGTATCAATTGGTCGGACACGGACGAAAGGATGATCTTTATACGCTTCTTTATACAGTTCATGGATAGCGGCAGTTGTATATTCTTCTTTTAAAGATGCATACATCGTTGCCATGATGCCTCTGTTTGTTGGCAGCAAGTGAGTTGAAAAAGTGATTGGCTGAATGTCGCCATTCCAGTCAGTTAGCTGTTGTTCAATCTCTGGAATATGCTGATGTTGATTCACTTTGTATATTTTAAAGTTTTCATTCATTTCCGCAAGCATTGTACCTCTTGATGGGCTTCTCCCCGCACCTGAAATACCTGACTTTGCATCGATGATAATGCTGTCTGGTTTAATGATTCCCTCTTGTACTACTGGGGCCAACCCTAATAAGGATGCTGTCGGATAACAGCCCGGATTAGAAATCCACGTTGCTTTTTCTATTTCTTCCTTATTCCACTCGGAAAGTCCATAAACAAATTTGTTTATTAAATCTGCTTTTGCGGGCTCTTTTTTATACCATTTTTTATAGTCATCTGTATTACGCAGCCTTAGATCACCAGATAAATCAACCAGTTTAATAGATGTTTCTGCAAAATCTTCTACTAATTTACTAGAAACACCAGAAGGAGTTGCAAAAAATACGATGTCACATTCTTCTGCAATTTTATGTGGATGTATTTTCTCTAATTTATTTTCTATTATGTTATATAAATGAGGATATTCGTTCCAAACTGGAACTTCTTCTCTTGTTGTATGAACAGATTGTATATTAATTTCAGGATGAGTATGCAAAATTCTAATTAACTCTACCCCGCCGTAGCCTGTTGTACCGATAATTGCCGCTTTCATAATTTCCTCCTTCAATTAGGAAATGATGTATATTTAATCATTTATTTTTATATTTATTAATATTCGATTCTCTTATTATAAAAACTTAGTATTATAAAATCAACCAGTTTTTCTTAAAAGTATTAGTTTTCTAACTTTTTCGGAATTTAAAAGTGGAAGAATTAAGGGGAAAAGAAAAATCGGGTAATTGGGGTGATTTTTTCAGAAGAAGAAATGCGCATAAACCAGATGAAAGCTTTCATTGGAACGTAAATATTTAGTGGTGAGCAGTTTATTACGTTTCACTCTTTTTTACACCCCACTCCTTTTTATTCTTTAGCTGTTTTCGTATAGATTGTAGATTGTTGCTTTTAAACTCGCGAGCATCGAGCCTCCTCGTCGCATACGCTGAGGTCACTGAAAAAGTGACTGCTATGAAATAAAGATAATAAAAATCTAAGCACTCAGAGATTTTCGTTCGGTTTTCCGAGGCTTACCACACGCTTTCCGCGGGGCGAGCGCCGAGCCTCCTCGTCGCTTTGCTCCTGTGGGGTCTCGCCTATCTCGCTAATCCCGCAGGAGTCGTGCGGACGCCTCTCCTAACCAACATGATGGGCTTTTTCAAACTCTCTATACCATTTTCATCCTACTAAATATATGGGTTTTACCTATAATTTATATAATAAAACACTTCTCAGCGGCCACGCATACGCTCCTATGGGGTTTTGTCTTTCGCGCATTCCCACAGAAGTCTACGTGTATGCAGACTGCTAAGAAACGCTTTTCCAAATGTATTATGTAAAAAACAACAAACTTTGAGAAATTAAGTGTATATAAAAACAAGGAATAATGAAGCTAACAAGGAAAGTCTTACTTGTTGTAAGGGGAAATGTCCCCTCTCTTTTTTCACCAAGGCCTTTCGCTGCCAAATTCCTCTTCAAGCAGGATAACCCTCACTTGCTCTCCTTTTTTATAGCCTTTATCACCGCCTGGTAAAATGGTTAAAGCATTGGCAAATGCAAGGCTGCTTACAATGGTCGATTTATCTACACCGCTTGTAGTTGTTTCTAATATTCCGTCGACGGTTGTTACTCTGCTTCTAATCATTCTCGTAAACGAATTAGTGGTTAAGAAATTTTCTTTTAAAACAGCCTTTGCTATTTGCAAATGAGGTTTTTGCGAATATAGCATCGATTTAATGATTGGATTTGTAAATAACTCAAAACCGACATAACATGCAGAAGGATTCCCAGATAGACCAAATAACATTTTTCCATTAAAATGTGCTACTGTTGTCACACTTCCTGGCCGCATTGCTATTTTGTTAAAAAGCACTTCTGCCCCGAGCTTTTGGTATATGTCCGGAAGCAAATCATAATCTCCAACGGAAACCCCGCCCGTAGTGATCAATAAATCGACCTTGTTTACCGCTTCACGTATCGCTTCATAGCTTGTATCCAATACATCTGCAAGTTTTCCGAAATATAAAGGGGTTGCACCTGCTCTTTCAACTTGAGCCATTACCATGTAGGCATTGCTATTTCTAATTTTTCCTTCTTCTAGTTCTTCATCTACTTCTAGCAGTTCTGTTCCAGTTGCAAAAACACCAACAACAGGCTTTTTGGCAACTGGCACCTTCTCATACCCAAAAGTTGCTAAAAGTGCTAAAATCCCTGGATTAATTTTTGTACCTTTTTCTACTAATACCGTTCCACTTTTGACATCTTCTCCTTGAAAGGAAATATTTTCTCCTTTTTGAAGACCATGTGTTAACGTAATGTACGTATGCTGATTATTTTTATAAGCGTACACCTTTTCAAACATTACGACTGCATCACAGTCTGCTGGAAGCATCGCCCCTGTCATAATACGAACCGCCTGATTTTTGCCAATTTTTTTGCGGCAAACTTGACCGGCACCTATTTCGTCGATCACTTCTAAACTAATTGGCTGTTGTGTTGATGCGCCGATTGTATCAATGGAACGCAAGGCAAAACCGTCATATGCGGAACGATCAAAACGCGGCACATCATGACTTGCAGTTAAATCTTCGCATAAATAGCGGCCGTTGCTTTCCACTATTGAGACAAATTCCTTTAATCCCTCTTTTTTATATTCCATCACTTTTTTAATAGCATCATCTATTTGAATTGGCGTTCTTTTTTCAACAAGCATTCGTCTATTCCCTCCAATCTTGTTACAAAACCCACCACCTAACAAGGAAACGGCAGATTCTAACCTAATAAAGGCAGTGTGAGCGGAGACACTCCATCCTTTCTAAGGAAAAAAACAATCAATTGAGCACTATTGTTCTTTTTTTCCCATTAAAGTTAACACAGCTTATCCACCAATATATGACATTTCCATTTTTTTGCGGGTTGCCGCTGTTTCTTCTGTTCGTTCATCTGAATATCGGTCTGTTCTTTTTTCCCAGATGCCCTGAATATAGTTCGTTAATTCTTTATCCGTCGCCCCTGCTCTCATATAATCTCGAATATCATGGCCTTTTCCATTAAATAGGCATGTATAAAGCTTGCCATTTGCTGAGAGACGGGCTCTTGTACAATTGGAACAGAAAGATTCCGATACGGATGTAATAAAGCCAACATGAATTGGTTCATCTTCGTAACGATACTTTTTAGCAACTTCTCCATAATAATCTGCGTCTGTTGGTACTAAAGAAAAATGCTCCTGCAAAACGCTGTACATTTCTTTTTTTGTTACTACTTGATCCATTTTCCATCCATTTGTACTGCCAACATCCATATATTCAATAAACCGAAGTTCAAGCCCCTCTGCTTTACAGTATTTTGCCATCGGAATGATTTCCTGCTCATTTAACCCTTTTTTAACAACCATATTAATTTTCACACCAAGTCCAGCCTGTTTTGCTGCTTGAATTCCCTTTTTCACTGGTGCAACGCCGACATTCCTGCCGTTAATTTTTCCAAAAAGCTCATCATTTAAGCTGTCGATGCTTATATTTACCCTTTTTAATCCTGCTTCTTTTAACATTTTTGCATATTTCGGCAGGAAAATACCATTGGTTGTTAGTGCTATATCATGAAGACCTTTAATTTCAGTTAATTTTTTCACTAAGATGTGGAGATCTTTCCGCATCAGCGGTTCTCCCCCAGTCAGCCTGATTTTTTCTACCCCTAATGAAACAAATAGTTTTGCCAACCTTTCTAGTTCATCAAACGAGAGCAGCTCCTCTTTTGATAAAAAAGGGTAGTCTGGTCCAAAAATTTCTGCAGGCATACAATACTGACAACGAAAATTACACTGATCTGTTACACTTATTCTTAAATCTCTTAATGGTCTATTCCATTTATCCTTTATTCCTGTTGCTGTCATTATTATTCAACTCCATATAGAGACTTGCTATATATATCCATATACTACTTTTTCATCATAAAAATAGTAAAAATATTCTGATAAAAATCCCGATCGTTTTGCAGTTTCAATTGTCACATATGGTCATGCCTCACTTCCCCCATTTTATTGTGAGGCATGACCTAATATAGTAATTTTTATTGAACGCCTAAAGCGATTTTGGCATAACGCGACATTTTATCTTTTGTCCATGCTGGAGTCCAAACAATATTTACTTCCGTATCTTTAATTTCTGGAATATCTGCAAGCGCGGATTTTACTTGATCGACAATGACGCCTGCTAAAGGACAACCCATTGCTGTTAAGGTCATAGTGACAACTAACGTCTCATCTTCTTTTAATTCTAAATCATAGATTAAACCTAGATTTACTATATCAACCCCTAACTCTGGGTCAATAACCATTTCTAGTGCTCCCATAATGCTTTCTTTTAACTCTTCATTCATTTAGACCACTCCCGTTTATTATTTTTAAATTGGCTGTTTTCTCAAAGTTTGTTGTTTTTCACATACAAAATGGGAAAAGAAATACTCAGCAGGCTGAATACACGTAGACTCCTATGGGAATGAGAGAAAGACGAGACCACACAGGAGCGTATGCGACGAGGAGGCTCGACGCTCGCCCATGGAAAGCGAAGTTCATTCAGCCTGCGAGTTTAAAAGCAACAATCTATACGAAAACAGCCTTTAAATTTCATCTTTTAAATACATGTATAATAAGTAATGTACTTATCATAACAAAAATAAGCGGCAATGAAAAAGAACAAGATTTACCTGCTGTTAAGAAAAGCGCAGGCGCCTTGCTCAGCCCCGAAGAAAAATGTTCTCTTGACTCAAAAAGTGTTTTTTACTTTTAGAGGCAAGAGGTTATCTTTCACAGGGGCTAGGCGCTGGAGCTAGACACTAAACTAGGTTCGAAATTTTTTGCTTTCTTATCTTAAATAAAAGCCTTTGCACCTTTAAGTTTGTTGTAGGTGCGTTGCAAACCAATCCACTGTTTTTGTCATCGCCAATTTGCTGACTTTATGACCCGAGTTCTCATCACTTATATAAACAAGATTTTCGGGTGTTCTATCATACAAAGGCTTTATTGTTTCGAAAAATTGATAGGAATAATTATATGGAACAATTTCATCTTGTTTACTATGCCAAAACATTAACGGTCTATTATTTAACGTCTCCGGAGCTTCGCTTAAATCCCATTGCTCTAAACGACGGATTAAGTGAGCAATCTCTTCCTCTTTAATGGGGGGTTGATAGCCACTTTTCTTCACTTTGTCGATTTTATATTGCGTAAATTTCTGATAATAAGGCATACCCATTAAACTGACTGCAGCATTGATCCAAGGATATTTTCTAAGCGCCCCTAAAGTAACAATGCCACCCATACTCGCACCAACTAGTCCAATATGATTATTATTCACTAATCCTTTTTCTTTAAAATAATCTTTAATCATTTGAATTTCATCAATTGTCTTTAATACAATATCCCAAAAGCGAATATCCAAATCCATGTTTCTATATCCTTCGTCTCGTTCTCCATGGTATAAGCAATCAGGCAAAACAACTCGGAATCCCTTTTCCGCTAAGTTGTATGCAATATAAAGATTATCCTCTTTTGCATTCGTAAAGCCATGAATAAACAAGATGAAAGGAAGTTTTTGGTCGTAATATTTCTTTTTCATAATATGTAATAACGGAATTTCATTTACAAATACTTTTTCAATAACAATCATCAAAGAAACACCTTCAACTCTTATTTTTTTGAAAAATCATAAAAATAGGTTACCATATATAATACGATGCATTTTCTGTTTATAAAACTCGTCAATATGTTGGATAGATGTATATTTAACCCATTTAACAAACCTTTACAGAAATAAGCTAGAAATGATGCATATATTATAATAAAATTTTATATGTATGTATTGGATAGTAAATTAAGTGTATCATGAAGTGTTTAATTTTTCTAAATTTTGCCCTTATAATGCAAAAGGGAACAACAAGTTAAAAGCAAGCCACCGAAGAGATTCATCACATATCATGTGGTGACTTTTTAAACAACCACTTATAACTAATACTATTATAACCATACAAGAAGGAGAAACTATGACAGAAAAACATTTAATAGCACTTGACCTTGATGGAACATTATTAAAAAATGATAAAACGATTTCTCCCCTAACCAAAAATGTTATTCAAAAAGCACGGGAAGCCGGACATATTGTGATGATTGCTACCGGGAGACCTTATCGTGCAAGTGAAGCTATCTACAAAGAATTAAATTTAGATACACCTATCGTTAACTTTAATGGGGCATTTATTCATCATCCAAAAGATAAAAACTGGGGCTTTTACCATTCTCCGTTAGAAATGAAAACGGCAAAAAACATTGTTGAAGCATGTCATGATTTTTCTTTCCACAATATTGTAGCAGAAGTAATTGATGACGTGTACTTTCATTATCATGATGAGAAGCTAATTGATATTTTTTCATTAGGAAATCCGAGAACAACAACCGGAAATCTTCTTAATTTTTTAGAAGCTGCTCCTACATGTTTATTAATTCATACAGAAGAAGAACATGTTAAAAATATTCGCAATCATTTATCAGATGTACATGCTGATTTAATCGACCACCGCCGCTGGGCTGATCCGTTTCACGTGATTGAAATTGTAAAATCTGGCCTAAATAAAGCGGTTGGATTAAAAAAAGTGTCCGACTATTATCAAATTCCACAACAAAATATTATTGCTTTCGGGGACGAGGATAATGATTTTGAAATGATTGAATATGCAGGAAAAGGAATTGCGATGAGCAATGGCATAAGTCAACTAAAATCTCTCGCCAATGAAGTTACTCTAAGCAATGAAGAAGATGGCATTGCTGTTTATTTAAACGAAGCGTTAAATTTAAAAGCTATGTAATGAAAGTGGTTAACTTTACCGCCATTAAATCCTTTATGCTTGTTCCATACTATAGGAGAACAGTAATAATCTTTATTACTTTTATTACTGTTCATACCACTTATATTTGGAGGGATTACCTATGGGAGGAAAACGTAATAAATCAAAACGCTTTGTACAAAAGGGTGTAGACTCTGTATCTAAGCATGCTGAACGTATCCCTTATCACATGACCTATGCAGAAGCAGAAAGTTATAAAATGGCCAATGTGAAGGAATCTGCTCATGGAGGAATATAAATGGGAAATAGACTATTTCAAGAAGCAAGAGAAGCAGTTGAATCAGTGAAGTCCGCTCAAGGACAAGATGTTCAAGATTTAATTGCAAAAGCCAAAAATGCAATTAGTTCAGCATATGCCAATACAACTAGTGCTGAACAACAACAATTAGCACAGCTGCAAAAAGAACTGGAACAAAGTGAAGGCAGCTTATCGTAAAAGTAAGATTGCAACAAAATTTTCAGGCTGAATGAAAACGTTTATCTATCGAGGAACGACCCTTTTTGAGAAGCGGCGGCTAACAGGAAGTTAGTCAGAACGACGTTGCAACAGGACGTTGTATATTTAGTCATTCATCCACTTTTACCTGGTAATGAGCATCGCAAAAAATGGGAGTGACGAAGAGAGCGAACGTTTTTCAACAGCCTGTAGCTCCACTTACAGTAATCATTGCATTACTGTAAGTGGAGCTTTTTGTTTTATCTGCAGCATTATGATGGGAAAACCTCTAACTTCACCGGAAATGGTTTCGTATAATTTTCCGCTTGCTCAATAATATATAAAATAAGTGTTCCGTTCATTGGAAGGTCTGCCTTAGGAATCTTAATATGTATGCGAAAATACCCATCTGCAGATTTTTCTACTACTTGGTTGGAAAGCAGCTCATAATGGCCATCTTCTACCGTGTATAGCAGTTTATTTGCTGTATTAGCAATTCCTGTTACCGTATAAACTCCTTTCGTTCCTATCACTTTTATGTTTTTATACACCATATTTTCTTCTGGAACAGCAACTGTTGAGAATGCCTTAATACTATCTTTCGGATTATTTAACATCGGAATAAATGCAGCTTCTATAGAGTAGTCGCCTGGCTCTACTTTTTCCCCCTCGCATTTGTAATCCCATATTTCTTTCCATACATACGTTTCATGCGGATTAATCGTCTTATTCTGAATAGCCTGTAAGAAATCTTTATGAAGAGAGTATCTGAATACTTCTTCTCCGTTTTCCGATTTAATGACAATTTCATATTTCTGGGAGGAAGCAAATCGTAATTTTTTAGGTTGATCGCTGAGATTGCTTACTTTTACTTGCATTTCCACTTCATCTGTTCTAGGCAATGCGTTGACGGAAAAACGTATACTTGTACTTCCTTTTGCTTGAACATCACCGAAAAAAGAGAAACAGTATAACAAAACGGCAACGATTATACAAACTCGCTTCACTAAAAAAACACCTCAAATCTACTCTTTTCTGAAAAAACCAAAAATCGCTGTTGTTTGCACAATATTAGTAAACGCATTAGGATCTACTTCTTTTATAATACGTTCTAAATCAAATAACTCATAACGAGTGATGACAATCATCATCATATTCCGTTCTTCATTGGAAAAAGCTCCCTTAGCAGGAATCATCGTAATTCCTCTAACTAGCTTTTCATGAATGGCTATTTTTAATTCATCTGATTTTTTCGTCACAATCATAACAGTCAGTTTTTGATGTCGTGTATGAATAGCATCAATCACCCTTGTTGCTGCATATAAAGTAACTAGTGTATACAATGCTTTTTCCCATCCATATAAATAGCCTGCCGTTAAAATAATGATGCTGTTTAGTGTAAAAAAGTATGTGCCAACAGGCTTATCTTGTACCCTCGAAAGGATCATCGCTACAATATCCATCCCACCGGATGAAGCCCCCCATTTCAATGTAAATCCAACTCCTACTGCTGAAATAACACCGCCAAAAACAGCATTTAACAAGATATCGTCTGCATAGGCATTCACTGGTATTATTTCAAGAAAAAAGGACATAAAAACTACACTTAAAAAACTATATAAGGTGAATGATTTCCCTACTTTCATCCATCCTAATATGGCAACAGGTATGTTTAAAAGAAAGAGTAAAATCCCTGTTGATAATGGTGTAATTCTGGCGATAAGCTGGGCAACACCTGCGAAGCCACTAGCATAAACGTCTGCTGGAATTAAAAAACAATTCATCGCAATGGCATTCAACAATGCCCCCATAATAACAACACTTAACTTTTTGAACGGCAACCAATACATATTAATCCTCCATTTATAGTAATTTTTACTATATTGCTTTTCCTATTCGTTGTTTTTTCAACCCAAAAAATATACACTATGTATGCACCTATTTTTCAACAATCACATAGCAAACATACATACCAGCAATCAATATATCATAAAGTTAACGATACGAATTGTTTTTTAAATATTCAAGAAAGAGGATGAACAATGATGACGTTTAAAATCATGGCTGACAGTGCTTGTGATTTACCTTTAAACTATTATGAAGAAAATGATGTTACCCTTTTTCCATTAAAGGTCTATCTCGCTGAAGAAGAATATGAGGATTTAAAAACGATTACGCCCGAAACTGTTTATGATGCTATTCGAAATGGACAAATACCAAAAACATCACAAGTTTCACCAAATGTTTTTAAAGAAGTATTTACAGCAATGGCAGAAAACAAAGAATCAGGCATATACATCGCTTTTTCTTCCCAATTATCAGGTACTTACCAAACAGCAGTGATGGTATATGAACAAGTGAAGGAAGACTATCCTGACCTGGAATTGACCATCCTAGACAGTAAATGCGCTTCTTTAGGATGCGGATTAATCGTTCAAGAAGCTGTTAAACAACGAAGCCTTTTCAAAAAGCTGACAGAAGTTATTCCAACTCTGCAATTTTATTGCAACCATATGGAGCATTTATTTACAGTGGAAGATTTGGATTATTTAGCACAAGGCGGACGTGTTTCCAAAGCTTCTGCATTTATAGGAGGCCTTTTACAAATCAAACCGCTTCTTCATGTAGAAGACGGCAAGCTTGTTCCTTTAGAAAAAATTCGCGGAAAGAAAAAACTAATTCGTCGAATGCTGGAGCTAATGGAAGAAAGAGGAACAAACCTTTCGAATCAAACGGTTGCCATCAGTCATGCTGACGACGAAAAAACGGCACTCGAGTTAAAAGACATGATAAATGAAAAGTTTCATCCTAATGATGTATATATTTCATCGATTGGAGCTGCTATTGGTTCCCATACTGGTGCAGGAACGATTGCTTTGTTCTTTTTAAATCAAACGGCAGAATAGTACAGGATAAAGCATTCGTACATATTCTAGTCGCTTTCCAACCATACTAATATTGTTCACCTTATAATAAAGCAGAACAATGAAAGGAGTATTTTCATGCCACATACTTCTGATAATGATAAAAAAGCGAAAGATAAAAATGCATTGCGTCATGAAAAGAATATGATGCGAGAAAAAAATCGCCAAAAAGGGAAGCACCAATACAGCAAAAAAACAGATCATTTATAATAACATCAGCGTCATCATGAAAATAATCTGTTTAAAAAAATTACTTAAAGCTGCACTCCAATTGTTTCAATTGGAGTGCAGCTTTTTCATCGTCTAGCGTACAATGTCAAATACTTTTTCAAGTTTTTTGGGTAACTTAAACACACTTACTGTAATTTCCTTTTTTTACAAGTAACAATTAACCAAGTTTCTTATAAAATAGACGCCATTTTCTTGATTCAGAAAATGGGTATACACTCGCTTCTTGGTCTGCATGGATGCATTCTGGCATAGAGTACAAATTAAAATTAACGTACTAATCCGCATTTACAGGACGAGTGGGATAAAGCTAGACATCGAGGTCAGAGGCCTCAGGAAATTAGATACGATCTCCACTCGAACCAAAAGAATGGCGTCTATTTGTTTTATGTTTTTTAAGCTGAAATCGGAAGTGTTAGCTTTTTCATCATTTCCTGTTTGTAATGAAAGCTTGCGTTATTACATTCAAATGGTTTTTGTTTTTTTAGCATCGCAAAAGCTATTCTGATGAACTTGTTTCCCATAGCGATATATATTTTTCCAGCTCTTTTCCCTTTTTCTTTTAAACGAGTATAAAAAGGTTTGAGTGTATCGTTGTGGACGGAAAGAGTGTTAACCATCTTCTGATCCAGATTGCTTTATGGTTGGATTCGTCCCTGCTTTTTTAATAAGCTGACTAGCACTTGTATAATGCGAGAGATCTCCCATTTCACAATAGATCTCGGCAGCTGTTACAAGGCCAATACCTGGAACGGTTAGAAGAAGCAAGCCCTCTGTTTGGATGAAAATACGCTCTATTTCTTGTTCGTAAGCTTTAATGTTTTGGGTATGCCATTCGTAATCCCTAAGTTTTTGTTTTAAGATATAGAGCTCGCTAGAAACATCCTCAAGGGGTTTAGAAACACTTTTACTGGCTGCGTAGAGAAGTTTTTCAATCGTTGTTTTTCGTATTTTTAAATTGTGTTCTTTAGATAATCTGCGTAACCCTGTCTCTCCTAGCTCTAATAGTTGAGAAGCATGTGGGAAGTGAGTTAAAAGATGTAAACTTGCTTTTCCCCAAAAGTCACTAAAGATTTTTCTAGTCTTTATTTTTTGTCTACCAATACGCTAAAGCCTTGGTACTCACGAAAAATGTGATCATGGATGGAACGAATCTCTACTTTCATTCGAGAACGCTTATTGATTTCGCTTCTTCGAGCCCTGGTAAGGTGTTGAAGCTGTTTATAAACTCCTGTCGTCAGTTTAGCATTTGTCGCTTTATTACCAATTAAGGCTTCCGCAATTAAATAAAGATCTATATCATCTGTTTTGGTATAAGTAAGATGTTGTTTCCGTTCCTCGTGTGTAGAAGCAGGGTTGATAATGTGAACAGAATAGCCCTCCTTCGTTAGGATGCGAACAATGTCTTCATAATAATGACCAGTTGCTTCTATTCCAATAAACACTCTTTCTGCTTCACAGGAGATCTTGGTGTTCTCTATTTTATCCAAAAGGTGCTTTATTCCTGTTTGGCTAACCATAAACGAGAAGGGGGCTTCGAACACTTCTCCGTAGTAATTCAAAATCATTGCTTTTTGTAGTACCTTTGAAACATCGATTGAAACCAGTAAAACTTTTTCTAAATTAGCACCACGAATTTCTTGTGCGAATTGACTTCTTCTTAATCCTTGTTTACCATTAAGTAGTCTCATTGACTATGTCCTCCTTGTCGGGTGGGTGATTGAGTAAACTTGGTTAAGTACTTCAATCGTAACACAGTCACTGGGGCTTTTTTGTGTCTAAAAAGATTATTTCATACACCAGGAAATTATAAATGAAATGAGATTGTGGATAACTTGGCGGTTGTGTCCGCATCCAGCTTCGACGTACAGGACGTACTAGTGCCGATGTTGCCACAGACGTGGCGCCTTTAATCGGCCAGCGCCTAGCTCTTGTGAAAAATAACCCATGCCTCTAAAAGTAAAAAGCACTTTTTGAGTCATGTGAACATTTTTCTTCAGAGCTGTTCAAGGCGCTTGCGCATTTGTTTTTTATGGTGCTTCTTGTTGGAAAAGCTGGTTTCACTTTCTTCGTCCATCAATCTTTTTTAAGATAAGTCCAGCCTTCTTCTTGATACACTTTATTTTCTTTCATTAACTTTCCTAGTGCACGTTTAAAAGAGCCTTTACTTATGCCAAATCGTTCTTGAATATCTTCTGGCATGCTTTTGTCGCCATAAGGCATCGCACCTTTTCTCATTTCTAAATAATCTAGAATATTTTTCGCATCGACATCTAATGCTTCTTCTTTTCTTGGCAATAACGATACATTGATTGTCCCATCTTCTTTGACATCAATAATTCTTCCATTTACTTTTTCGCCTAGTCTTGGCTCTCTGCCTCGCTCTGTTTCATGGATAAACCCTTTAAAACCTTCTGCTGTATAAATCCAGCTTCCTACCTTTGCCGTGCGGTAAATATGACCGTGAATATTCTTGTTAAAATCTTTTCTTACCGCTTTTGTGGAAATGCTTTCTATCACTGGATCTGTTGCAGGCTTTACATATAAGAAGTTATTACGGTTTACTTTTAATGTAATATAAAGCATATCACCAACTTCGGGCCATATATCATCATGGACAGGAAGATCATCTTCCCCAAGCAGCATATCTTTTTTTAAACCGATATCAAAAAAACAGCCTACTCCTGATTTGATATCTGTAACCTTTACCCAATCGTATTTACCAACTGCAATCGTTGGAATAACCGTACTAGAGCATGCTCTTCCTTGCGAGTCTGTATAAACAAATACGCGGACATCATCCCCTATTTCCCATTTTGTATCTGTTTCGTTAAAATGAAGCAGAATATCTTCCTCTCCAGCTTCCACTTGTAAAAAATATCCGAATGATGCTTCTCTAACAACGGTTGCTACTACTTCTTGCCCTATATAATCTCTTAAAGACACTGTTTTGTCCTCCTTGATAAATCCATCTATTTTCATTGCAAAAATACACATAGTTGTGACAACTGCTATATTTTACTATAATACAAACATAAAAGAAATGGGGGCCGTTCTCTCTAGCAGAGATGGCCCTGCCAAACAGGAGGTAAATGATGGCGAAAGAAAGCTCATTTGATATTGTATCAAAAGTAGATATGGCGGAAGTTGCCAATGCGATTCAAATTGCGAAAAAGGAAATTCAAAACCGTTATGATTTTAAAGGAAGCAAAAGTGATATTACACTCGATAAAGAAGAACTAGTACTAGTTTCTGATGATGAGTATAAACTAGAACAATTAAAAGATGTATTAATCAGTAAAATGATTAAGCGTGGAATTCCTATTAAAAACCTTGATTACAGCAAAGTGGAAGGTGCATCAGGCGGCACCGTTCGTCAGCGTGCGAAGCTTGTGCAAGGAATCGATAAAGACAATGCAAAAATTATCAACATGCTTATTAAAAACAGCGGTTTAAAAGTAAAAAGCCAATTACAGGATGATCAAATTCGTGTTACAGCAAAAAGCCGCGATGATCTTCAAAGTATTATCGCTACTGTAAGAGAATCTAAAATTACAGTCGATGTTCAATTTGTTAATTACCGCTAATAAAGTATTTCAGGCTGATTACGAATTCTTTTCTATGAACTCTCCTTTTTTAACATGGGAGAGTTTTTTATATCTTTTTCAAACCCTTATTTTTCCATGTTTAATTATTTTTTCAAGGAGAAAATAATTAAATAGGAAAACGAAAAGGAGTGAAAAAAATGAGCAACAATCAAAATCAAACGTTTCCCCCACAACATCAGAATCACCAACCTGGCATCCAAACAGAAATGAATCCTGCACCTGTAGAAGTAAATCCAAATTATAAAGGTTCTGGCAAGCTGCAAGGAAAAATTGCCATTATTACAGGCGGCGATAGCGGAATCGGCCGCTCTGTCAGCATTTATTTTGCAAAGGAAGGAGCAAATATTGTCATCGTTTATTTAAATGAACATGACGATGCTAAAAAAACAAAACAGTTAGTGGAAGCAGAAGGCGTAAAATGCTTAGTGCTTGCTGGTGATATAGGGGATGAGAATTTCTGCAAATCCGTTGTCGAAAAGACTATCACTGAATTTAGCACCATAAATATTTTAGTAAATAATGCAGCAGAACAGCATCCACAGCAAAGCTTGCTCGATATCACAGCGGAGCAGCTGCAAAAAACATTCCGTACGAATATTTTTTCGATGTTTTATTTATCCAAAGCAGCACTGCCTCATCTAAATACAGGAGACAGCATTATCAATACCACCTCTATTACTGCTTATAAAGGAAATGATACACTGCTTGATTATGCTTCTACAAAAGGAGCTATTACATCCTTTACTCGTTCTTTATCTCAATCACTTGCCAAACAAGGGATTCGTGTAAATGGTGTAGCCCCTGGACCTATATGGACGCCATTAATTCCATCGACATTTGACAGCGGAAAAGTGTCAACATTCGGTGCTGATACACCATTTGGCCGGGCAGGGCAACCGAATGAACTAGCGCCAGCATATGTTTACTTAGCAAGTGAAGACGCTGCTTATGTAAGCGGACAAGTAATTCATGTAAATGGTGGAACAATCGTTAACGGATAGTACGAACAAAAGCGCAAGCGCCTTGAACAGCTCTGAAGAAAAATGTTCACATGACTCAAAAAGTGCTTTTTACTTTTAGAGGCATGGGGTTATTTTTCACAAGAGCTAGGCGCTGGCCGATTAAAGGCGCCACGTCCTGTGGCAACATCGGCACTAGTACGTCCTGTACGTCGAAGCTGGATGCGGACACTACCGCCAAGTTATCCACAATCCCATTTCGTTTATAATTTCCTGACGATAAAAAAAGAAGGTAGGACACAAAACAAAAATGCCCCACCTTCGTTTTTTTTGAGTCTGCATATAAGCACTCTCTTTTCAATTTCATCAATAGCCTACCTATTTGGCGGAATTATTGCTCGGTTTCACAGGATTTCCTCTATAATATGGAGAATACAAATTAGATAAGCTGTTTTCTCAAAGTTTGTTGTTTTATACGTAAAAAAATGGGAGAAGAAGTACTCAGCAGACTGAATACACGTAGACTCCTGTGGGAATGCGAGAAAGACGAGACCCCACAGGAGCGTATGCGACGAGGAGGCTCGACGCTCGCTAAACGGACGAAGTGTATTCGGGCTGCGGGTTTAAAAGCAACACTCTATACGAAAACAGCCATTAGATAAGTATTGTTTTGGTTATGCTAGTGAAAAATTTTTTAAGGGAGAGAAAATAACGATGATCGATTTAACCTCCATTTATCATAGAGCAGCAGATAATTATTGCTATCTTTTTGACGAAGAAACGCTTCATATTCGCATCCGTACAAAACGGGATAATGTTTTGGAGATAGTTTTATTATATGGAGATCAATATGAAATAGTCGACCATCAATGGATAACATCCCTTCAACCTTTAGAAAAAATAGGATCAGACTCTTTATTTGATTATTGGCAAGTCGCAATTAAAGCCGAGCATAAACGAATACGCTATGGCTTTATTTTAAAAAACACGGAGCAGGAAATGACGTTAACGGAAAAAGGATTTTTTTCATTTATTCCAGAAGATTCCGGCTTTTTCTTTTGTTTTCCATATATGCATAAAAGCGATGTGTTCTCCTCGCCAGATTGGGTTCAGCAAACGATATGGTATCAAATTTTCCCAGAACGTTTTCGTAATGGAGACCCACTTTTAAACCCAGCTCATACAGTCGAATGGGGGCAGGAAGAACCTAGTTTAACGAATTTTTTCGGAGGAGATTTTCAAGGGATCATCGATTCCCTTGATTATCTTCAAGATTTAGGAATTAATGGAATCTATCTTACACCTATTTTTTTAGCAAATTCCAACCATAAATACGACACGATTGATTATTTTACTATCGATCCTCAATTTGGAAATATCAACCTTTTGAAAAAGCTTGTGGAAGAGTGTCATAACCGAGGAATCCGCGTTATGCTTGATGCCGTTTTTAATCACTGCAGTGTCGAATTCCTTCCTTTTCAAGATGTATTGGACAAAGGAGAAAAATCGCTGTATAAAGACTGGTTTCATATTCATAAATTCCCGCTTAAAGACGGCGACACGATCAATTATGAGACATTCGGTTTTTATGAATATATGCCAAAGCTTAATACAGCTAATGAAGAAGTGAAACAATATTTATTAAAAGCTGCAGCTTATTGGATTGCAGAATGCCAGATTGACGGCTGGAGATTAGATGTAGCCAACGAAATTGATCATCAATTTTGGCGTGATTTCCGCACTACTGTTAAAGCAATAAAACCCGACCTTTTTATTTTAGGAGAGGTTTGGCATGACTCTGTTTCTTGGCTTAGAGGGGATCAATTTGATTCCGTTATGAACTATCCTTTTTTACACAAATCGTTGCAGTTTTTTGCCTACGATATAATTTCTGCTCATCAATTTACCGAAGATTTAACAACGATTCTTCATTCCTATTCGGATAATATCAACCAAGTTTTATTTAATATCCTCGGCAGTCATGATACACCTCGTGTATTAAATGAATGTCGTTTTCGCAAAGAACGAGTCAGGCTATTGTTTACCTTTTTATTCACATTTCCTGGAACACCATGCATTTACTACGGAGATGAAATCGGTTTAGATGGCGGCAATGACCCAGGATGCCGTAAATGCATGCCCTGGCAAGAGGAACAGCAAGATCTAGAGCTTAAAGACTATATAAAAACATTAATCTCTATACGTAAAGAAACTTCATTATTAACGAGCAAAGGTACTTTGTATTTTTTGCCTGCTGTTAATAATTGTTTAGCCTACTATAAACAAAAAGACAATCAAGTTGTATTTGTCTTAATTAACAATAGCGATACTGAAATCGACTATGTTCTGCCCTTTTCTTTAAGTGGAAAAAAAATAAACTTGCTGCTGACCCAGCAGGAATATGCAGCAGAATCAGATGAACTTTCTGTTACGTTAGCTCCTTATGAAAGCAATATATTATCTTTTTATATTTAGGCTCTGTTAAAGCCTGTTGATTTCCACTCCAGGCATTCGCTTTTCCGCGGGCGGTCCGGGAGCCTCCTCGGCGCTTTACGGAGGTCACTGAAAAAGTGGATGCTATGAAATATAGATAGGGAAAATCAAGCATTTAGAGGTTTTCGTTCGGTTTTCCGAGGCTTACCACACGCTTTCCGCGGGGCGAGCGCCGAGCCTCCTCGTCGCTTTGCTCCTGTGGGGTCTCGCCTGTCTCGCTAATCCCGCAGGAGTCGTGCGGACGCCTCTCCTAACCAACATAATGGTCGTTTTCAAACTCTCTATACCATTTTTATCCTACTAAATATAAGGGTTTTATCTGTAATTTATATAATAAAACATTTCTTCAGTTGCCTCGCTTTACGCCTGTGGGGTCTCCCTTTGACTTGCTTTTCCCACAGGAGTCTCACGCTTTCCGCTCCAATCAACAAAGTGTCTATATCAACAATCAGCTTTAACACAGCCAATATTTAAAATATCATAAAAACTCTTCTTGTCTAACCCTTAATCTAGTACTATGGTAGTGTATGAATTATTAGACAGGGGGAATACCATGAAGCAAACAGACAGCTCCAAATCAATTGGGCTACCTTTAGTTATTTCGATAATTGCTATTTCTTTTTCTGCTATTTTTGTTAAATGGTCTGATGCGCCTGCAGCCATTATAAGCATGTACCGGATGTGGCTGGCATGTATATTAATGCTTCCAATGGTTTATATAAACAGACAGGATTTCAAAAAATTATCAAAGAAAGACTGGTATTTATTATTTTTTTCTGGAACGTTTTTAGCCTTGCATTTTGCTTTATGGTTCAGTTCGTTAAAATTAACGACCGTTGCAAGTTCAACGATTATCCTTGCATTGCAGCCAATTATTTCTTTAATCGGTGGATTTATTTTTTTTAAAGAACGGACTACCTCTTCTACCATCATGACGATGGGGATTGCCATTATTGGAGCGATGATGATTGGCTGGGGAGATATCGGTTTAGATAACAAAGCTTTACTTGGGGACTTTTGTTCTTTTCTCAGCGTCATTGCAGTGGTAGGCTATTTATTAATCGGACAAAATATTATAAAAAAAATGTCTCACTGGGTCTACACTAGTTGTGTGTTCTTTTTCGCAGCATGTTTATTAACTGTATACAATCTTTTAATCGGTGAATCTTTAACAGGTTATTCTGCAAAAGAATGGGGCATCTTCCTTCTTCTTGCCATTGTTCCTTCTCTTGCACATGTCATCAATAATTGGCTTCTTAATTATGTGAATGCCACTACCATTTCGATGAGTATTTTAGGAGAGCCAGTAGGTGCTAGTATATTAGCCGTAATGTTGCTAGGTGAACGATTAATTGGCTGGCAAATTGTCGGCGGATTATTTGTATTAGCAGGTGTGTTCTTTTTTCTATCTGGAAAAAGGAACGGAGCGACGCCTACTTTAATGGATAAAAATAGTGATAGTGCTGTGTAGTTTATTTTTTAGGCTGTTTTCGTATAGATTGTTGCTTTTAAACCCGCAGCCTGAATACACTTCGCTTTCCGTGGGCGAGAGTCGAGCCTCCTCGTCGCATACGCTCCTGTGGGGTCTCGTCTTTCTCGCATTCCCACAGGAGTCTTCGTGTATTCAGTCTGCTGAGTACTTCTTCTCCCATTTTTTTACATAAAAAAACAAGTTTCTATTTTTCATTCATTCTGTTACATCAAAGTCAATTGAAGCTTTTTCTACGCCATTAATGATAATGTATAAAGTATGCTGTCCGGGATAATGCTTTCTTGTTGATAAATCTTTAAAAGAATGTGTTTTGGAATAAAGTTTTCTTTCTTCCTCTTTCAACACCGTTTCCGATAAATGAAATACCTTTCTACTGCGGTTTCCATTTGCCTTTACATAATCTATTGCATATTCTACTCTTATTTTTTTTCGAATCGGAGCGAACACTTCAAAGGAAAACGACATGCTTTCTCCAATAGATAATTGGGTTTGCTCACAATGAACCGCTGTCATTTCTATCGATTCCCCTTCATTATATCCAAAAATTTCAAGCACTCGGCTATCCCCTTTTTTTAACAACGTTCTACACGCATGCTTTACAATCCAATTAGTATATGTATTATCTCCGTACCACGATGTTGCTAGCTCTACAGCTAAATTTGGATGCGTTTTGGAAATATCATTAAGATTATTTGCGACACTTTTTCGAACATATAAAGATTCATCCGCCTTTAATGCTTGTAAAATTGGCAAAATGGTCTGTGGATCTTTTTTTAGCTTTGGTATAGACATTCCCCATGGCAATCTTGGACGACAGCCTTCACTTGCCAGCCTGCGCACATGTTCATTATCACTTTGTGCCCAAATTTGCATTTGCTGCAGCATCGATTCCTGATCTTGTAAAAGAAATGGTCGTACTGCAAATTCTGAAGTCGAATATTCGGTTAAAAACTCTAATGCTGCAAGCGATTGTTCCCAGTATTCTAACCCATACACTTCTACATAATCAGGAAAAATAATTCCCTTTAGCCCACTAAAAGCGGGCGCAATTTTATAAAAACAAGCCAAGACGTCCTCATAGTCTATTGTAAACGTTGCATGTAAAGAAACCGTTATTCTTCTCATTCGTTCTTTTAATGCTAACTGTTCCCAATCTTCCTGAAAGACAGAAACAAAAAACTGCTGCTCATCAAAAGAACTGCATTCCTGCTTAATTGCTTGTCCTAAGTTCTTTACAAAGGTTTGATTGTATATATTTTTTAACGGCTCCATTCCGACTCCTTCTTCTACTTTGACCTTCTTTCATTATAAACGAACAAACGTTCTTTCGAAAGTAATAAACCTAGTTCTGTTTAGGAACTAGGTTCAGAATGTCGAAAAAGTAAGACTGCAAAATTTCAGGCTGATTGAAAACGTTTGTCTATCGAGGAACGACCCTTTTTGAGGAGCGGAGTTACCGTTTTTGGGTAATGAGCACCGCAAAAAACGGGGAGTGACGAAGAGAGCGAACGTTTTTCAACAGTCTGAAATCAATCTACCACATTAATATTATAATCCTTAAACCAATAATGCATTTGTGCCAAATGGGCAAGTAATTGCGGTCCTGTCATCAATTGGCCAAACCATGGTTCTTTAAAAGCAGAGCCTTCTGTTTCAATAATTTGCGTTAGACGTTCTTTTTCAAAGAATTCGTATAAAGCAGAGCTTTTATCTGCTAATATATCCGTTAACATATTTTTTACCGTTTTCGTATAAACTGGGTTATGCGTTTTCGGATACGGACTTTTCTTGCGATATAGAATTTCTTCCGGAAGAATTCCTTCCAATGCTTTACGCAATAAGCCTTTCTCTCTATTTTGATAATTTTTCATTTCCCAAGGTACATTCCATACATATTCTACTAGACGGTGATCGGCAAATGGCACACGCACTTCTAAGCTTGCTCCCATACTCATCCGGTCTTTTCTTTCTAATAATGTGGTCATAAACCAGAGCTGATTCAGATAAAATAATTCTCTTCGTTTTGCATCTTCCTTGCTCTCTCCGTCTAATTTTGGCGTTTCTGCCAATGTCTGATTATACTTATCCAGCATATACTCTTCTAATTTTAATTTTTTGCCCCAATCACCTTTTAATAAACTTTGTCTTTCCTGAATAGATCTCATCCAAGGAAATCCGCCGCGAGCTAAGTCAGCTTCTCTTCTAAACCATGGATAGCCGCCAAAGATTTCATCTGCACATTCGCCAGATAAACTCACAACAAAGTCCTTTTTTATTTCCCTGCAGAACCATAAAAGTGAGGAATCAACATCAGCCATGCCAGGTACATCTCTGACAATAACGGCTTCATGTAAATATTCAGCCAATGTTTCCTGAGTAATCACACAATTATGGTGAATCGTTCCAAATGTATCGGTCATTTTTTTGATATAGACACCATCTGAATTCGGCTGAAATTCATTTGCTTTAAAAAATTTATCGTTGCCCTCATAATCAATGGAATAGGTGTGAAGGGGACCTTTACCTGTTTTTTCATATTCATTTGATGCAATTGCCGTAATCGCACTGGAGTCTACACCACCAGATAAAAAAGTGCTAAGCGGCACATCGGAAACAAGCTGTCTTGTAACGGCATCTTTAAATAAAAACCGTACTTTTTCGACTGTTTCTTCAAATGAATCTTCATGTTTTTCACTTTTTACATTCCAGTAGCGCCAGATTTTTAAGCCATCTTGCGAAAACTTCAGCGCGTGGCCTGGTCTTAATTCTTTTATACCTTTAAAGATGCCAGAACCTGGTGTATGAGAAGGTCCTAAAGCAAATACTTCTGCCAATCCTTCACGATCTAACTCTGCTTTTACATTAGGGTGTGCAAGTAATGCTTTGATTTCTGAACCAAAAATAAATCCTGTTCCTACTTCGGCAATAAATACTGGCTTCACACCTAAACGGTCTCTGCCAATAAATAATCTATTTCTTTTTTCATCCCAAACTGCAAAAGCAAAAATTCCATTTAAGTATTGTAAACAATCTTCTCCCCATTCCATATAGGAAGCTAATAAAACTTCTGTATCAGAATGACCGTTAAATGAATATCCTTTTATTAGTAATTCTTTTCTTAAGTCTTCTGTGTTGTACAACTCACCGTTATAACAAATTGTATAATGAAAACCTTGTTTTTCTTTCGTCATTGGTTGAACGCCACAAAGAGGATCTACTACTACTAAACGTTTATGACCAAACCCTGCATGAAGTGCAGTCCATACATTTGTGTCATCGGGACCTCTTTTTGCCAATGTTTCTGCCATTGCTGATAATGTATCCGTTTCTTTTCTTAAATCTCTTTTATAATCAACCCAACCTGTTATTCCACACATCGTTATCATCCTTTCTTCGTGGAATTTTTGACTAGATGCCAATCAATATGGAGTATTCTATTCCGGAAAGAAGAAAATGGTTATTTGTCCATAGAAACTAATTCATTCTCTTGATTTTTTGAAGGGTATAACATCGTAGCCATCAACTTAAACATTTATCCATTTCGCGGAATTATTGAAATTAACGCGGGATTCACTAGCCTTTTCACGAAAGAATCTATTTTTTGTTAGCTTGATGGATATGGCTTATTACACCGTTTTTCTATACAAAAGCTTTATAAGTTTAGGCTGTTTTCTCAAAATTTGTTGTTTTTTATGTAAAAAAACGGGAGAAGAAGTACTCAGCAGCCTGAATACACGAAGACTCCTGTGGGAATGCGAGAAAGACGAGACCCCACAGGAGCGTATGCGACGAGGAGGCTCGACGCTCGCCCATGGAAAGCGAAGTGTATTCAGGCTGCGAGTTTAAAAGCAACAATCTATACGAAAACAGCCTAAGTTTAAAAACAATAAATTATGTCAAAAAAAGAAATTAACGGAGGAGGTTTATAATGAAACAGCAGCGTGCAAAACTGATTGAGTATCAAACCCGTGCGTTTACTACGGGAACTGTTGAATACATGAACGATCATTGGATTTTTTTTGATGATGAAACAGAGGAAGCCTCTACTTTAGAGGAATATATTCATCAAGAAATTGAAGTTTTATTATTAAATAATTGGCGGAAAGGCATCCTGTTAGAGGATGGAAGAGTCAACACTTCTGGTTCCACCCTTTCCCTTAAAAATCAGGATACAATCCGCATTCGCAAACACCTCGTTTTCGCCTTAGAAAGACTATTAGACGAAATTAGCGATGATAGCTTTTATCATTTTGTGACGACACTTAATACAATGAATTTTTCGATTTATGATTGTATTTACTGTTACAACCAATTAACTTTTCTAAAAGACGAAAAACGTAAAAGCGGCGTCAATATGATGATATTTGATAATCAAGAAGGATTATGCAGCGTCAATCACCATTTTTATTACAACGAAAAAATTTCCGATCGATTTGAATTTACCTTAAATACAGGCAAACGGATGATTATTGAGAAATTATCTTCTTAAGAGCTGAAAATATGTTTCAAAAAGGCTGACTTTTGTTAGTCTTTTTTTGTTGTTTGCATGTTTAGATGAAAATTTTTCCTGTTAATACGAAACTAATTAAGCATTAATACGTAAATAAATAATAACAAGTGCTGAAATTCTTCACTAGAAAGAAGGGATATTATGACACGGGAGACATTATATTTTACTGATAATTTTTTTTCAGCAGGAAAAACGACTATTTTCAATGAATTAAAGAAAGAAGTAGGCGTGCTTGATCTAAAGAGTGCTTTTACCTCTGGAGTAAGTGTTCTTGATACAGATGGTAATGCCGTCATTAGTGGAAAGTTCCCGTTAATGGGGAGTAGATGGAGAATCTATGATAATCAGGGCACAGAAATTGGAAACTTAAGAAATAAATTTTCTCTTTTATCTAAAAAATACGAATATAATGCATATGGTCGCGGGATATTTCTAATAAAATCAGAGGCTTTTTCTAAACAATATCAGCTGGTGAAAGAAGGAACGGAAGAAGTAGTTGCTGAATTTAATCGAATAACCGGTTTCTTTTCATCGCCTGCTTATCAGCTAATAAAATTTGATGACGTCCTCTTCATGGAGGAGTTAATAGTAGTTGTTATGGGCGTAAATGCAATTGAAAAAAGCATTAATAGTGCAGCAAGTTCATCTTGAGTGCCTGTCTAAGAAGTAAGAGGTTAATGCATATTTTATTTAACTATGTATTAACCTCTATGTTTTTGATTTAGGGTTTAAAAACTTCAAAGGGTATCACTTTTTTTAAACAGTCATTACCCTTTGATTTTATTTTGGAGAAAAGAAATGGTATCTGTTGCGATCTTTTTACGATGTAGGACGATTCCAGCATGTCCACAATGATAGATAAACCTTTTTGGTTTTCTCCATGACTCCCACAAGTAATTAGTATCTTCACTATGTACATATTGGTCATATTTTGCAGAGATTAGCAAAATATTATCTTTCTTCATAATAGGCATAGCTTGGCAAGGTTCTGTAATACGCCAATAATTGATTAAATCATGATAATTTACACCATGATGTTCTAAATCTTCCCTAATTAACTTCCCCGGTATGGTATTCCATATGGAATAAGAAAGACGATTAGCATAGAAAACAGAAACTAACGCATCAATTTGTGATTCAATCGTTGCAGCTAAATTTGTAATAAATCCGCCTAAGCTGACACCTATTAAGATGACAGGTCCTTTTTTATTTGCTTTAATCCATTGAATCAATGCTCTTAAATCAACCACTGCTTGTCTAGTAGATTGAACCGTCCGCTGGATATTGGCGCTTATCATATATTCTCCGCTGTAAAGTGAATGTTCTGGCTTCCTCTTAAGATGGTAGGGAAGAGGAAAATAATATAGATTCCACCCCATTTTCATAAAACGATTGTGAAATATTTTCTTCACGCGATCAAAAGAGTTCATACGCCATCCATGAACAAAGATAACATTAGGCGCACCTTCATTTTTATTTAAAAAAACATCTCCCACTAAGTGATCATTAGAGTGATCACCAGATGGAAGCAAGCTTTGGAATTTAAAGGTTCCTGCCTTGTATTTTCCGTCTTCATTATGTATGTCACAATGAATATCTATCGGATGTGTTTGATAAAATTCCATTCTGTCTCTTACTTCACTTATATCCGTGGAAAGTGAGGAATATTGAAACTCTTTGCTTCGATTTTTATGTAGCTGATTTAAGGCATATAAATCTATGATCTTTGAAAATATCAAAGTAAAAGCTCTCCCAACTGTTTAAAAATAATGGCATAATGCCATCTTACAAAAAAACTAATTATTTTGTAAGTTTAATCATACAAATTTTCGAGTTCTTTTGTTTTGTTTATTCTAATCCATCTGAAAATTTTTATTGTTTCTTCTATTTATAATTCTTTAGTCAAAAAACAGCCCTTCATTGTTATACCTTCTATCCTCATTAGGAAAAAGTTTTAACATAAACTTCCCTTTTAATTATCCTGCGACTATTGTAAACGCTATCATTTCATAATTTTCTAAAAATTCATTGACATCCCTGTACGTACAAGATAAAATGAAAGCGTAAACAAACCCTATACGTACAGGAAAGAAATCAACATAGTTTTTACAACTTAATGAAAACGCTTTTTTTGTTGAAAGGTATTATCGTTTTTATTTTTTTATCTTTTGTGAAAGCGTTACCTAAACATTAACTGAAGGGAAGAAAATCGATGAGTAAATTTACTGATCCAGCAAAAGAATTGCTGCAGTATATTGGAGGAAAAGATAATATTTCAACCGTAACCCATTGTGCGACAAGAATGAGATTTGTTTTAAATGAGCCAAGCAAAGCAGATGTCAACAAAATAGAAGCTATTAAACTTGTAAAAGGGACTTTTACTCAAGCTGGTCAATTCCAGGTTATAATTGGAAATGAAGTATCCTCGTTTTATAATGAATTTATAAAAGTTTCTGGTGTAAGTGAAGCTTCTAAGGATCAAGTAAAAGATGCAGCAAAGCAGAATATGAACTGGATACAACGGATGATTGCCCATCTTGCAGAAATATTTTCGCCATTAATTCCAGCTATCGTTGTCGGCGGGCTTATCCTTGGCTTCCGCAATATTATAGGGGATATTAAACTAGCGGCAGATGGTACGAAAACACTTGTTGAAGTTTCACAATTCTGGGGAGGCGTTCACTCTTTCTTATGGTTAATTGGTGAAGCGATATTCCACTTCCTTCCTGTTGGGATTACATGGGCAATTGCCAAGAAAATGGGCACAACCCAAATACTCGGAATTGTCCTTGGACTTACGCTAGTATCGCCGCAATTGCTTAATGCATATGCAGTTGCTACAGCAAAAGACATCCCTGTATGGGATTTTGGATTCGCACAGGTAGAAATGATTGGATATCAGGCACAAGTTATTCCGGCTATTTTAGCAGGACTGCTGTTGACTTTCCTTGAACGCAAGCTTCGTGCTATTACACCAAACTCTATTTCTATGATTGTAGTACCATTTTTGTCCTTATTGCCGACTGTTATTATTGCGCACACTGTCCTTGGTCCTATCGGCTGGAAAATAGGTGCTGTTATTTCTGCTGGTATATATGCTGGCCTTACTTCTTCTTTAGGCTGGTTGTTTGGAGCTGTATTCGGATTTTTCTACGCTCCGCTTGTTATTACTGGACTTCATCATATGTCCAATGCAATTGACCTTCAGTTAATGGGACAATTTGGCGGAACGAACCTTTGGCCGATGATTGCACTGTCCAATATCGCTCAAGGTTCAGCCGTGCTCGCTATGGTTTACTTAAATAGAAAAAATGAAGAAGAAAAACAAGTTTCCATCCCTGCTACTATTTCCTGTTATCTTGGAGTAACAGAACCAGCAATTTTTGGAATTAACTTAAAATATGGCTTCCCTTTCATTGCCGGTATGATCGGTTCTTTAATCGCTGGTGTAGTGTCTGTAGCATCCGGTGTAATGGCAAACTCTATTGGTGTTGGAGGAATTCCTGGAATCCTTTCTATCCAGCCGCAGCACATGATTATGTTTGCTGTCGCTATGCTGATAGCAATCACTGTTCCGTTCCTGCTTACGATTGTGCTTTCTAAAAAACCACAGTTTAATATAAAAACAGGATCTAAGCTTTTAAAAGTAAAAGGTTAAATGATAGATGGGAGAGCAATCTCCCTTTTATTTTAGCAAGGAGGACTATCAATGAAAGACTTTAAAAAAAGCATTGTTTATCAAATTTATCCTAAATCATTTAATGATTCAAACGGAGATGGACTTGGCGATTTAAATGGAATTATCGAAAAGCTTGATTATTTAAAAAAGCTCGGGGTGGATTATCTTTGGATTACCCCTGTTTATATTTCCCCCCAGAAGGACAATGGCTATGATGTAGCAGATTATACGTCTATTGATTCTCGTTTTGGAACAATGGAGGATTTTGAACGTTTAGTGTTCGAAGCAAAAAAACGAAATATCGATATTATGATGGATATGGTATTTAATCATACATCGACAGAGCACGAATGGTTTCAAAAAGCGATAAAAGGAGCTCCAAACTATAAAGATTATTATATTTTTAAAGAGCCAAAAATAGATGGCGGCCCACCTACCAATTGGATTTCTAAATTTGGCGGTTCTGCCTGGGAATACTCCGAAAAATATGGAGAATATTATCTTCATTTATTCGATGTTACACAGGCAGACTTAAACTGGGAAAATCCCATGCTTAAGCGGGAAATTTTTGATATAGTCGAATTTTGGCTGGAAAAAGGGGTAAAGGGATTTCGCCTGGATGTGATAAACCTTATATCTAAACCAGAAGTTTTCGCGGATGATGATTCGAGAGATGGACGGCGTTTTTATACAGATGGTCCAAAAATCCATGAGTATTTGAAAGAACTTAATAAAGAAACCTTTGGGAAATATGAAAATATTATCACCGTCGGAGAAATGTCCTCCACATCGATTGACCATTGTGTAAAATATTCTCGCCCTGAAGAAAAGGAATTATCGATGGTATTCAGCTTCCATCATTTAAAGGTTGATTACGAGAATGGCGAAAAATGGACGACAGCAGACTTTGATTTTCAAAAATTAAAAGAGATTCTCAGTTCCTGGCAGTATGGGATGCAGGAGGGAGATGGATGGAATGCCCTTTTTTGGTGCAATCATGACCAGCCGCGGATTGTGTCCCGTTTTGGTGATGATCAAAAGTATCATAAGGAATCAGCAAAAATGCTTGCTGCTGCCATTCATATGCTAAGAGGAACTCCTTATATTTATCAAGGAGAAGAGCTTGGAATGACAAATCCTTATTTTTCAAGCATTGATCAATATAAGGATGTCGAATCCATTAATTACTATAATATACTGAAATCTTCTGGAAGAATCGAGAAGGAAATAATGTCTATTCTCCAGGCGAAGTCCAGAGATAATTCAAGAACACCAATGCAATGGGACAGTTCACCTCATGCCGGTTTTACATCAGGTGAACCTTGGATTCAAACAGCGGAAAATTACAGAGGCATTAATGCAGAAAATGCCCTTGAAGATCAGGATTCTATTTTTTATCATTATCAAAAATTAATTGCTTTAAGAAAAAAATATGATGTGGTTGCATACGGAGAATATAACGAGATTTTACCAGGGCATGAGAACATCTATGCCTATACACGAAGCTACAAGGATGAGATATTATTAGTTATTAATAACTTCTATGGGCAAGAAAGCAAATTTGAATTGCCTAAGCAAAACCTTGTTGGCTATGAAAGTAAGATATTGTTGTCGAATTATCAAGATTCTAGTGATTCATATGCAAAAATGGTTCTTCGTCCGTATGAATCTGTTATTTACCTTTTAAAAGAATCAAAATAATAATATGTCTGGTGATGGAAATGAGCAGTAAATATGTAGCGCTTTACAGCGATATTGTTTCTAAAATTGAAAATGGCTCCTATACTACCAACTCTAAGCTTCCTTCAGAAAGCAGTTTAATGGAGCAATATGAAATATCCAGAGATACTGTCCGGAAAGCTTTGCATGCATTGGAGCAAAATGGATACATCCATAAAATCAAAGGAAAAGGCTCCTTTGTCATGGATTTCAGTAAATTTGATTTTCCAGTGACGGGATTAGTCAGCTTTAAAGAGCTTGCAGAAAAATTACATTTACAGACGAAGACGATTGTACATACACTGGAGCTTATACCCTCAGATTCTTTTTTGCAAAATCAGCTCGACCTGACAGGCAATGAAAAAGTATGGAAAGTTTTTAGAGCAAGAGAAATAGGCGGGAAAAAGATTATATTAGATAAGGATTATTTTCATCACACCTATATTCCATGTTTAACAAAAGAAATTTGCCAATACTCCATTTACAAGTACATTGAAGAAGAAATTGGACTACAGATAGGATTTGCCAATAAAGAAATTACAGTGGAGCCCTGCACTGAAGAAGATCGAAGTATTCTAGACTTAGAAAATTATCATATGGTCGTCGTCGTAAAAAGCACGGTTCACCTGCAGGATGGCAGCTTATTTCAGTACAGTGAATCAAGGCACAGACCTGATAAATTTAAATTTACCGATTTTGCAAGACGGATACAATTAAACTAATCTGGGTTGATGTTATCCCCTCTTTGTATAGCAATGAACTATTTATACTCTAGAGGGGATCAAGGCGACGAGTGTGAGTTTGTTATAGCGAAATCTAAAACTAAAGATAAAAGTACTTAAAAGGATTTAAAAGAACCATTAAAGTTAAAAAAACACACGTATTGAATTACAGATTAGTAGTTCAACGTGTGTTTTTTTTGACTATAGATTAAGTTATTTTTTTACTTATTCTACTAGGACAATATATTCCTTTATGAAACCTGAAGATACATATTAAAATTTAGAGGTCTTGGAAGAAAACCGCTGTAAAGTATCCCAACAAGAGAAACAATATTTGGATAAGAATCTTTTTAATAAGGCTGTTTTCTAAAAGTTTGTTGTTTTTGAATAAAACAATAGACTTGGTTGAAGCACTGAGCAGCCTGAATACACGTAGACTCCTGCGGGAAAAGCGAGAAAGACGAGACCCCACAGGAGCATAGCGACGAGGAGGCTCGGCACTCGTCCGCGGAAAGCGAAGTGTATTCAGGCTGCGGGGTACATAACAACAATCTATACGAAAAGAGTCATAAAAATAAAGACGAAACTTAATTTGATTTAATTTCTACTAAAACCAATCACCCAATCTACGAATTTCTACTCCTGCTTCTATTAAAGCACTCTTTATTTGTTGTGCAAGCTTTAATGATCCACTTGTGTCTCCATGAAGCAGCAATGATTGGCCGTCAACTTCTATTTCTTTACCAGTTATTGAAGTCACTTTCCCTTCAACAACCATCTTGACACATCGTTTTACAACTGTTTCAGGATCATGAATTACAGCGTTGGGATTATCTCTAGAAACCAATGTTCCATCGTCATTATATGCACGGTCCGCAAATATTACATATGCAACCTTTAGCCCTCTTTGTTCTGCTATGTTAGCCATTTCCCCAGGAGTAGTAACTACCATAAGAGATGGATCAAATCTCACTATGCCTTCAACAATTGCTTCAGCATATTTGCGATTCTCAACAGAGAGATTTCCTAATCGTCCATGAGGAGTTACGTGCTGCAATGTACCTCCATATGCTTTAACAAATGCGTTCAGTGCACCTAATTGATAGAGAATATCTGTTGTAATTTCCCATGATGATAACTCTATATGTCTTCGGCCAAACCCGACCAAATCAGGAAAACCTGGATGCGCACCAATCCCCACATTATTTTTTACTGATTTTTCTACAGCATCTGCCATCGTCCGAGGATCCCCTGCATGAAAACCACAAGCAATATTAGCGGAACTTACCAATTCAAGCAAACTAGAATCATCTGCCATCGTATAAGATCCAAAACCTTCTCCTAGATCTGAGATTATGTCAATTACTTTTCTCATAAAATGCCTCCGTCACCCGTCTTTATTAAACATGTATTATGAATTTCTCATCATTATTATAACGGTATTTACTTCTATATACCTATATTTTTTCTATATTGCTATTCCCCCCAGTATGGCATATCTATTAGATATGCCATATGAGCTTGGTATGCAAGCAACCGTTGTTAACCTTGTTTATTATACTTTCTTCATTTTAGTCCAATGATACTGTAAGTTTTGACGCGATGTTAACAATGTTCGCGTGATTCTCATTCCTATATTCCATCGCCTTTTTCTTGAAGTAATTTGCATCTTGTTTCAACAATTATCCCCTTATTGCTGAAGTAGACCTTGCTTTAACTTATTGGCCTGTTTTTTGCTTGCTGAAACGAGATCAAATAAATTCTTATTGGTTTCTTTGCGACGCGGCTTCAAACGGTTCAACCTGGTCTTGTGTTGTAGAAAATACCTCTTTGCTGATATCTTCAATTGATTGTTGTCTTGTTTCAATGCCTATAACAAGGATAACTAAAGCAACTGTTAGAAGTAATGCTCCTATTGCAATAAAAACAGCAACAGTACCATAATTAGTTAAGATCCAAGCAACTCCATAAGGTGTAAAGATGGATACAGCTCGTCCACAAGCATTACAAAATCCGGAACCTCTTAGGCGAATTTCAGTTGGCCATAATATCGAAGAATTGAATATTTATAATTTACTAAATATTTAAAATTAACAAAAGTCGCACTTAAATAGACCCGCCAATTAAATAATTTATATTAATTAGTAAGAAAATCTTCCATACTCGATTCACATAACCACATTTACCTATTTAAATAGTCTCTTGTTCGACTTAGAAATCAGCGTTTCAAATCCTTCCATTTCAAAGAGGCACTGACACTCTTGCAAGGTTTCAATTAATTCACATTTTCCTTTACATTTACTCCTATTTAGACAGCATCCTTTTCCTGAATTTACAATAAAAATTAACCTTTACAATTAAGCAGGAAGGGTTTTATAATTTTGTTAACTAAAATTGAAAGTAGGTTAACAAAATGAAGTTAAAAAAAATAATGTATGTTTCTATGTTTGCTGCAATTATGGCAGCACTGGGAATTGTTCCGCCAATTTTTTTAGGAATTACTCCTGTTCCAATAACGTTGCAAACATTAGGGGTCATGTTATCAGGAAGTGTGTTGGGAGCGCGTTTAGGTCCTAAATATGCAGCTCTTAGTCAAGCTTTATTTTTATTATTAGTAATGACAGGATTGCCTTTATTATCTGGAGGGCGCGGGGGAATTGGTGTTTTCTTTGGTCCATCAGGAGGCTATTTCATCGGCTGGATCATTGGTGCTTACGTAATTGGATATTTATGTTATCATATGAAAAACGTATCATTTGTGAAGATTTTGCTTACTACTATTCTTGGAGGTATTTTGGTTGTTTATCTATTCGGGATTCCGATTCAGGCAGCTATGATGAATATTTCTATTGCTAAAGCTATTACTCTTAGTCTAGTATATCTTCCAGGTGATTTTATAAAAGTAATTATTTCTTCATTTCTTGCGATTAAATTGCAAAAAGCTATTCCGATTTCAGAAAGGTTGAAGGCCTAAGTGAAAATTACGAGTACATATAGGATATATGCTCAAAAAGATAATAATCGACCTGCCATCGTAACAGATGACGAAAACGTTACATATGGTGAATGGTTCAATTTAGTGCAGCGTACAGCTGCCTCTTTTTTTAATGAAAAGGCAATTTATAAAAGAGTTGCCTTATTCTTGCCAAACGGCCGCTTGTTTTTACAACTATTCGCTGGAGCGAGTGAAGCAGGCTGGGCTAGTGTGGTAGGAGATATAAGGTGGAAAGAGCGAGAGCTAGCGGATCGACTTCAACAAATAACGCCTGATCTTATTATTGCTGATGAAAAGATGAAAGGATATTTTAAACAATATTCAACAAAAACGATTTTTTCAGACGAGATCGAAGAATGGCTATCTTCAAACAGCAATTTTCATAAAAGTGACGAAAATGTCCCTTTCTACATTGGTTTTACCTCTGGTTCAACTGGAAAACCAAAAGTCTTCATACGTTCCCATGCTTCATGGATTGAAAGTTTTCGCTGTAATCAAATAGATATAGGAATGACAGCGAAAGACCATGTGTTAATCCCCGGTTCCTTTATAAATTCTACCTTTTTATATGGTGCTTTAAGCACTTTATATTTAGGAGGCACGATCTACGTGCTGACAAAGTTTTCGCCTGCTCGTTTGATGAATTTTTTACATGACTATCCGATTTCTACTGTATATGTAGTACCTACCATGATTCAAGGACTATTAAAGGAAGGATATTCTTATAAACACCCCGTCTCCTTTCTATCTACAGGAGCGAAGTGGCTGCCAAGCGTAAAGACGAAAATGCGCCGTCAGTTTCCAACCGCTACTTTTTATGAGTTTTACGGGTCTTCCGAGCTTAGTTTTATCTCCGTTTTAAAAAATAACGAACAAATTCAATATGCAGATTCAGTTGGAAGAGCATTTCATAATGTTGAAATTAGTATTCGTAATGAAAAAGGACAGGAATTAGGTGTTGGAGAAGAAGGAATTTTATATGTGAAAAGCAACATGCTTTTTGATGGATATTTAAATAATAAGGAAGAAACAAAAAAAGTATTACACGGAGATTGGGCGACAGTTTATGATATTGCCAAAATTGATGCAGAAGGTTATGTATACATTCTTGGCAGGCAAAATGATATGATTCTTTATGGTGGAATGAATATTTACCCCCAAGAAATAGAACAAGTATTACTTAAATACGATGGAGTCGAGGAAGCAATTGTTTTAGGAGTCAAAGATGAGTATTGGGGGCAAAAAGTGACTGCTTTCATTAAAGGGAATGTATCTTTGCCTTCTTTAAAAAATTATTGTCTTCAGACGCTGTCCTCTTATAAAATTCCACGAATTTGGAGAAAAGTAGAAACTTTCCCCTACACAACGGGAGGGAAGGTTTCACGCCAAGAAGTAAGAAAATCGTTTGAAAAGGGGGAGTTAGGATGACGAGAGCGGTGATCGTCAAAGCAAAGAGAACCGTAATAGGAAAAAAAGGCGGCATCTTAAAACAGTATCCCCCTGAACAATTAGCAGCATTTGTTATTAGAGACCTCATTCAAGACCTGCCTGAACAGGTAGATGAAATTATTTTCGGCAATGCGGTGGGTCCTGGTGGAAATATTGCGAGATTGTCAGGCTTGGAAAGCGGTTTATCTGTTGCTATACCAGGTATGACAATCGACCGGCAGTGCGGCTCTGGATTAGAGGCAATTCGCCTTGCTTGTTTTCTTATCCAAGGCGGTGCAGGGCAAATATATATTGCGGGCGGTGTCGAAAGTACAAGTCAATCTCCTTATGAAAAACGGGCGCGTTTCTCACCTGAACAGATCGGTGACCCTGATATGGGCGTTGCAGCTGAATATGTAGCTGAAAAATATGGGATCACAAGGGAGATGCAAGATGAGTATGCTCTGCTTAGTTATCAACGAGCGATTCACTCATTAAAAAAAGGCTATTATGCTGAGGAACTCGTAAAAATCGCTGATTTTCCCTTGCAAGATGAAGGATTAAATCCGAAACTTAATTATGAAAGAATGCTTCGTCGATTGTCTCCTTGTTTTAAGGAAAATGGTACGGTAACGTTGGGAAACTGTTGTGGAGTCAATGATGGGGCATCAGCGGTCCTTGTCATGTCTGAAGAAAAAGCGAAGGAACTAGGATACGAGTCAATCATGCGTTTTGTGGATAGTGTTGTAACAGGAGTGAACCCAAATTATCCAGCTAGTGGTCCGATTCCTGCCGTTTCGCAATTATTATCTAAGCATTCTTTATCGATTCAGGATATCGACCTATTTGAATTGAATGAAGCCTTTGCTTCAAAAGTAGTCGCATGTGCAAGGGAACTTTCGATTCCTTATGAAAAATTAAACGTAGAAGGTGGCGCCATTGCATTAGGTCATCCTTATGGAGCATCGGGAGCAATTTTGGTAACAAGATTATTTTATGAAGTACAGCGATACAAAACGAACTACAGCATTTCTGCGTTAGGGATTGGCGGCGGAATTGGAATAGCCGTTTTATGGGAGAGTATGTTGTGAAAACAGAGGCGACTTACGTGACAATAACAGAAGAAATGGTCCATAACTATGAAGCTATTTTTGGTAAACAAAAGAAATTGCCGCCAACCTTTCCGATGATCTTTTATCGTTATATCAAGGTTCAATGGAACTACAAGGGAGCTCCCATTCATCGAAAACAGACCTGTGTTTGTTCCAAAGAACTTTCCATCGGAGAAACTTATCAGTGTGTCATTTCACTTGATCAAGAAAAGAAAAAAGGAAACTATACGTTTTACACCCAATCTCTCGTAGGGTATAACTCGGAAGGAAGCGAGTGTTTTCGATGTGTGTCCGAATTAGTCGTACATTTACCATAACGGAAGAAAAAGTGAAGCAATATGCGTTCCTCTCCGGGGACTTCAATCGGATTCATATGGATCAAAAGGAAGCAGAATGTTTTGGATTTAAAGCGCCGATTGCCCACGGAATGTTGACAATGGCCCTTACATCAAATATCGCTTCTTTTTTTATTGAAAAAGGAATGAGAATCTCCTCGTATGAGATGCAATTCCTAAAACCAATATACATGAATGATACGATTCATATATTAGCAGAAACGAAGCAGGAAAATGATTTAACCATTCTTGTCATTGAAGGCAGGAATGAAAATGAAATTGTAGTAAGAGGGCAATTAACTTTGAAGGAGTCTCTGTTAAACAATGATGTTGTTTCTGGGAAGGAAATCTGCGAGACTCCTGCGGAAAAACGGACTTGCAAGACCCCCGAGTAGAGGTACGAGAAGGCTTGCCAGTTCGTCCGAAGAAAGGGCTGTCCAAAAAGTCAGTGTAACTAACTTTCTGAACAGCCCCTAGATATTTTAGTTTCAATAAGGTAAGAGTTCATTCTGTAATTCTATGGGTTTGAGTTTCCTCCAACAGATCGATAAATTTCTTCAATCGTCTGCCCCTTCGCCCTTGCAAGGATCTCGATTCTTAACATAAGCTGTTTTTCCGAGTATTTCTTAATTTCAGAACTGTATTCCTTTCCTTTTTCACCCTCAATAATACCCTCTGCATTTAAGGAGGTAGCAAGAGGTGCCAATTCCTCAAGCTTCTTAACCACCCTGTCAAAAAGATGAGGATGTTCACAAATTAAGCGCTGTAGAAGAAACGTTCCATATGCAATATGCCTTGATTCATCTTTCTTTAAGTGGCCAATGCCCTCTAGAAGTCCAGGCATCTTACCGAACATTTGCAGTCCATCATAAAACGATTTATATCCAGTTTCTGCTAATACCCCTTCTACAAACATATTGTATACAGTTGCTGCATCAGCTATTACCTCTGGGGTTTGTTCATGCCATAGACGTTCCATTGTTTCGGGGAGAATTTCATAAAATAACTTTCGATAGGATTCAGAATGCAAGTGGGTAAGATCGCCTTTTGCACCAATAGCATTTAACACCAGCCGAAAGAATTCAGTATGTTTAGCTTCATCGCATAAAAATGTAGTGAGGAACATCTCCTCTTCTAACCTACCTTCTTTAGCAATCACCCTAAGCAATGGGAGTAAATCAAGAGTAACCGCTTCTTCCCCACCCTGAAATTGAGCGAGAAGTTTCAGAATCCACTCTTTTTGTTTAACAGATAGTGTATTCCAATCTTCTTGATCCTGTGAAAAATTGATAAGCTGAGGGTTCCATCCTCCAAACTTTTTTGCCTTTTGATACAACTGGTACGGATATGAATCTTCCATTAAACCTTCGGAGCCTGTTGTTAATAGTTTCTTTCTCAAAAATATTCCTCCTTAGAGTTACTATACATGCTATTTTATGCAAGGAGAAAATGATATGTTTGGACATATATTCGGGTCTGTTGAAAAAATAAAACAAGAGAATAAAGCGCATATATTAGTTCTAACTTCATCCCGTATAGTTTTAGTAGTCTACATAATTAACATGCTATGTGGAAACATAAAAGAAAAAAAGGAGGTGCTGATCATGTCAGAAGAAAGAAAAGATAGTAAGGCGTATTCAATGTTCCAAGCTAAACTAGTTGAAAAGAATATTTTTAATATCTACAAAGAAGATGTACTTGTAGCGGAAGTGAGAGGAACGAATCCTGAAACACAACAAGTGATTCCGATGCGTGAGCTAAATAATTACGAAGAAAATAAATTGCACGAATATATCGGTCATTTAGGGGAAAGGAACGATTAATTTACTCTTTCAATTATCCCCTATTATATTGTACTATATATCATTTTAGTGAAAAAATCTCTAGAAAAGTGGCCTCTAGAGATTTTTTCAAATCGTAATACTGGTAGCAAGAATCTGCACTTCTTTACCCGCTTAGGAGGTAAGCGTATATAAAATTGTTGAATCTGGTAAAATATTCTTCTATACCATTGCTCCCATCGAATACAGGTTATTTTTTGATAAGTTTCTTCTATAAATTCATTTCATAACAAAGGACATAATGTTAACATGATTATTCTTAAGTTATGATGGTTGAGATCTCTTTTTTCTTTCAACCTCTGGGTTGGCCAAATATTTTGTTTTTTCCCCTCGAAGAATGGCGATAATATTTTTCGAAATTGTAGTGGATGCTATGTAATTACACTCATCTGTTGTTCCACCGACATGTGGAGTTACTATAACATTAGGCAGCGATAACAGAGGTAATTCCTTCGGCGGAGGTTCTGGATCAAAAACATCTATTCCAGCTCCCGCTATTTTTCTATTTTTTAGGCAGTGATAGAGATCATCCTGGTTCACAACAGCTCCACGTGCCGTATTGATTAAATAAGAAGAAGGTTTCATATATGATAGCAAGCGTTTGTCTACAAAGTTTTTCGTGTGTTCATTCAGTGGTATATGCAAAGACACAAAGTCCGACTGAGAAAAAACTGCTTCAAGGTTCGTTGTGACTGTAACATTTAATTCTCTAGCAACTCCATGCTTTTTTTCATCATATTCCCTAACCCCTGCAGTGACATCCATTTCAAAACCAAACGATAATCTTTTCGCTACTTCTTGTGCAATACTGCCAAATCCAATTAGTCCTACTTTTTTTCCTTTTAATTCATATGTTGGAATTAGTGTTCGAGAATGATAGTTGCCTTTCTTCATTTCATGATGAAAAGAAAGAATATTCTTGCTCAAAGCTGTAAGCAGCGTAACAGCGTGCTCAGCTGTTGAAACTTTATTAACCGAGGGTGCATGGACTACTAGTATTCCTTTTTCAGTTGCATATTTTACATCAATGTTATCCACACCTACGCCAGCTCCGGAAATCACTTTTAAGTTCGGACTTGCATCGATGATTTCTTTTGTAATTTTTGCAGGAGCCCGCAAGACGATAGCCTCAACATCTTCAACTAAACGACATATATTTTTCACCCTATAATCGTCCGTTCGAATGACATCCGCGTTTTCTTGTAAATACACTTCCCCATCTTTATGATACATAGATAGAATTTGCAACACCTTTGGTTTTATCATTTACTCCTGCTCCAATCTTCCTAATCATTAATATTATCATTAGCAGTAAATCTAGCACTAGATTTGTTGTATCTAAGTGAACACCTTCACCTATCACAAGTGACAGACTTGTGATAGGTGAAAGTAAAGTATCGACAATTATTTAGAACTTTCCATTTCCACTACATACCAGCCGTCCTTACCAAACTTAACTTGTATACCATATTCAGTCCATGCTTGTTCTTTCGATACATATCCATTGATAACATCCTGCAGCACCGCTTGGGGTGCTCTATCACTCGGATTTCCATATCCTCCCCCTCCTGGAAGCTTCAACGTAACGATATCGTCTGGGTTTAGTTTGTATACTATTTTTGATTTATTAGATTTTTCTTCATTTATATAGACTTCTGCTTTTGCACCTGATTTTCCGCCATCTAACCCCTTTGCTCCTTGATTAATGCGATCAAACATACTAGGAAATTTCCAAGGCTTATTTGTACGTACACTGAATCGAATAGTTTGACCTAAACCGCCGCGATAACGGCCGCATCCGCCAGAATCTGCTCTCAATTGTTTTTCATGGAAAATAATAGGCGCACTTGTTTCCATAATCTCAACAGGAACCCCTCGTACACCTGACGGAAAAGCAGTTGCAGACAAACCATCTTTATTTGGTCTTGCTCCCATTCCTCCCGCTGTAAAGGCAACATATGAAAAATCTTCCCCGTTAATTGGCAAGCTCCAAATGGAGGAAGCTCCCTCTGCAATGGTACGGTTTGGCACTGCATGATACAAAGCACCGAGTACACATTCCGGAGCAAAGTGGCCAATAACATGTCGCGCTGCCGTAGACATTGGAGGAGCTGCATTTACAACGCTTCCCTCAGGAGCTGTGACTGAAACAGGACGGAAGCTTCCTTCATTATTTGGGATATCTGGTGCAATAGTTGCTTTCAAAATATACGTTGTGTAAGCTGTTATATAATATAGGCAAACATTAATTCCTTTCGTGCTTGCTGGCGATGAACCATCATAATCCACGACAATTTCATCACCTTTGACTAGTACTTTACACTTTAACGTAATTGGTTCGTCAAAACCGTCTGTAATTATTTCATTCTCATATATACCATCCGGAACCTCCGAGATTGCTTTTCGCATTCCTGCTTCTGATCGCACCATAATTTCTTCGCCTAATGTATCAATCTCTTCTAATTGAAATTCTTCAAGCATTTCCACTAAACGTTTAATTCCTACTTCATTTCCCAGCACCTGTGCTTTTAGATCCCCTAATACTTCATATGGAGCGCGAACATTAGCAGAGATAATAGTCTGCAGACTTTCATTTAGTTTTCCTTCCATATAATATTTCATATAAGGAATTTGAAGCCCCTCTTCAAATATGCTTTCGCCTTCCGGAGTATATCCCCTTCCCCCAATATCAGCTACATGGCAAGTGGAGGCAAAATATCCTATTAACTTGTCTTTATAAAAAGCAGGTGTAACGATGGTGACATCAAGAAGGTGACCAGAGATTTCATATGCGTTATTGCCAATAAGGACATCGCCCGGATGAAGCGATTCCGGTGGAAATTTATCTAAAAAGTGCTTCACACCTAATGCCATAGAATTAATGTGTCCCGGTGTCCCGGTATTAGCTTGGGCAATCATATTTCCCCTACTGTCAAATAGGCCTGCTGATAAATCCTCTGAATCTGCTAAAATACTAGTAAATGAAGTGCGTATTAAAGTTTTAGCTTGTTCTTCTAAAATCGTGATTAAACGATTCCACATAATTTCAACTTGAACTGGATTAAATGTGCTGTTTTGCAAATTTGCCATTAACTTCATCTCCCTCTATGTGTTTCTCTTTTTGTAAAATTAAATTTAAAAATGGATCCACTGATATAGAGAATCCTGGTGTTACGACCATTGTAGATTCCCTTTCTTCAATAATGGCAGGACCTTTTATAGAGATTCCAGAATGTAAATTTTTCCGATCATATACAGGTGTTAATCGATAATCCGCATATTCTCCAAAATAAACGTTTCGATAATTCTTAGGCTCCACTTTTTGATCATTTTTCGCTTGCAGGTTTAGGTTTATTTCCGGTATCGGCCCTTGGACAATGACACGCCAATTCAACGTTTCAATCGCCATGTCATTTAAAGCTTCCGCGTATAACTCTTCATATTGGATCTCAAAGTTTCGTTTAATTGTATGAAATGATTGTTCTGTTAATGTTTCATTTGGAATTGGCACTCTGATTTCATAACTTTGGCCAGTGTACCTCATTTCACAACTTCTAAATATTTGAATGTCATTGGATGAAATATTGGACTTAGCAAGAAGACGCTCTCCTTCTTGTTCCATTTCCTTCAGTAATTTCATTACCTCTGACCAGTTCATTTGATCAAGGCGGCCTTGATAGCTTCTTACAAAATCAAAAGCTATTGGCGAGGATAGAAAACCAAATGCTGAGCCGACTCCTGCTCCTACTGGTGAAATAACTGTTGAGATATCCAAGATAGAAGCTACATTGCATACATGCACGGGTCCTGCTCCTCCTGTTGCAAACAATGGATAATCTGTAATATCCTTTCCTTTTTCCACCGTATGAATGCGAGCAGCACTTGCCATATTTTCGTTTACTACTTGATGTATTCCCCAAGCGGCTTCTACAACACTTAAACCAAGCGGCTTTGCAACTTTTTCTTCAATTGCCTTGTAAGATGCATCTGCGTCTAATGCCATCTCTCCCCCTAAAAAGAAATCTGGGTTTAAGTAGCCTAATACTACGTCTGCATCCGTTACCGTAGGATTTAATCCACCTCGTCCATAGCATGCTGGTCCCGGTTCTGAACTAGCACTTTCCGGTCCAACCTTTAACAATCCAAGTCGATCAACATGGGCAATGCTTCCACCACCCGCACCAATCTCAATCATTTCAATTACTGGAACCTTCACTGGTATGCCGCTGCCTTTCATAAATCGATGGGCACGTCCTACTTCAAACTCGTTGGTCACTAACGGAACTCCATCATCTACAACGCTTGCTTTTGCTGTTGTCCCGCCCATATCAAAAACGAGGAGATTGTTTAAATCACAAAGCTTACTATAAAAGGATGCAGCCATAGCTCCTCCAACTGGACCTGATTCTAATATGCGAATCGGAAATTGAATTGCTGTTGGAATCGTACAAGTGCCGCCACCAGATAGCATCATATGAAATTGCCCTACAAAACCTCTGTTGTCCAGTTCTTCCTCTAAGCGATTTAAATATTTTTCTACAATCGGCTGCACATATACATTTGCTATTGTCGTGGTAGTCCTTTGGTATTCCCGAATTTCCGGTGATACTTCTGAAGAAATGGATATACGAATTTGCGGAGCCTCTTCTTTGCCAATTTCCATAATTCTCTTTTCATGTACAGGATTTTTATAGCTATGCAATAAACATACTGCGACAGCTTCTACATTCTGTTTTACTAATTCCTTAAATACTTCTTTTACATTTTCTTCATCCAATGCAACAAAAATTTCACCCGATGCAAGCATTCTTTCCTTTACGGGAAATCTTAGGGATCGTGGGACAAGCATCTCAGGTTTTTCCAAAAACAAATCATATAGATCATATCGGTTCTCTGTCCCAATTTCGATTTGATCACGAAATCCTTCTGTTGTTATTAATGCCGTTTTTACCCCTTTTCTTTCTATTAAGGCATTAACAACTAATGTTGTGCCATGGATGATGGATTGAATGTCTCCATATGAAAACCCATACTTCTCTAAATTTTCATCCAGTCCCTTTAAAAATCCTACAGATGGATCCGGGTATGTAGTAAGCGTTTTTCCATAAAATCGATTCCCTTCTTCATCAAGAAAGACTAAATCTGTAAATGTACCACCAATATCAATACCAATATTTACTTTTGTCATATTCTACCTCCAATATAATTTTTTGTAATGAAGATCAATCTGAATTCATTTTTCGGTTTTCAAAAACCGAATTTCGGTTTAAATGAACTATACTATGTCCCATATCCTCTTTCAACTAACTTGTAAGATTTATTAACATAAAATTTTATGTTATTATCAACACTTTCTTTTATATGGACTAATAAGAAATTATTCGGAAGCTCTTGTAACATAAAAATTTGTATGTCATGATTAGTTTATATGTGGAAAAGGAGAAATATTTATGAATGTAACAATTGTGAAATCAATGGACGTTCTGTATCTTTTTATTAAGCACCCTAAACTAAATCTAAATGAAATCGTTCAACTTTCAGGAAAGCCCAAAACATCTGTTCAGAGAATTGTAAATGCATTTGAAGAGATTGGTTTCCTTGAAAAAGATGAGAATGGAAGGTATTCACTCGGATTATTCTTTCTGCAATTCGGAGACTTAGTCCATAAAAGATTAGATATTAATACAATTGCTTCTCCTATTATGCATAAATTAAAGGAAGAGGTAGAGGAAACGATCATTCTTACATACCTTCAAGAAAGTGAAACCGTCAATATTGCCTCTGTAGAATCTGAACAACCAATACGGCTTTACTCTCAAATAGGTCAAAAATCTCCCTTATATGCAGGAGCAGGCTCGCGAATTATTTTGGCTTTCTTAGAAAAAGAACAGTTAGAAACCTACCTTTCTAATACAAAACTCATCAAACTCGCCTCAAATACAATAACCAATCCTAACGAACTTCGCCGAGTATTAAAGAAATCGAAAGAGGATGGATATGCAGTCAGCTACTCTGAAATAACGGATCTAGGAGCAGGTATTGCAGCACCTATTTTTAATCATCGAGGCGTCCCAATAGCAGGGCTTACCATTTCAGGAATTGATACGATTTTTACAAAAGAAAAAGAGCCCCTATTTATTGAAAAAGTGAAAGAAGCAGCTAAAGAAATTTCTATAAAGCTAGGATATACGGAAACCCTAACATAAATTTAGAAGCATAAACTGAAAAAAAGAAACGCTAGCCACAACGTTTCTTTTTTTGTTTACGATTATAAATTAAGCCGTGAATTCTACTAAGAAGAAGAATTGACAGTGATCGTAAGTATCTATATACGTAAGAGTTATTAAAAAACTCTATTAGCTTTTTAAAGATCTATTTAATATTTCGATTCGTTTACTTCAGCTTTAACCTGAGTTGACTTTGAATAAAAAATTTTAATTAACTGTCCATAAAACGCAGCTAGTATTTGTTGAAATAACATGCCGATTACTACGGGCATTGCAACTGCGGGTGGGAAGAAGCTTACTGCTAAAACAGCACCGGCACTTATATTCCTCATGCCGCCCGTATAAATCATGCCAATGATTTCTTCTTTGCTTCTTTTGGTTAAAACACCAAGAATCCAAGCGAAAAAATACCCAGATAAAGCAATCAAAAAAATCGTCAACGCAATTTGAATAAATTTTTTATCAATATGGCGTAAGTAAGGTGCAACAACAGAGCTATTGATGCTGACAACAGCTGCTAATTCTACTTTAGAAAAAGGAGCTAATGTTTTATTCCATTTTTCTGCAACAGACTTGGAATATTGGTTAATCGCCATGCCAGCTATAGAAGGTAATACAATCATACCCAATAACCCCTTCACCATCCCCCATATTTCCAAGTGAACACTTTCTCCCACAAAAAACGACATGCTGAGTGGAACAAGAAAAGGAGAAAGCAATGTATCTAATAAGATGATAGCCAATGTCAGCGGCACATTTCCTTTATACATCGAAACCCAAATTACGCTTGTAATCCCCGTAGGAATAACAACTGCCAATGTTAATCCGGTAATAGTAAAAGGATCATTTTGAAAAAATAAATGCCCAATCGCAAATGCCCATAATGGGGTAATGATATGTAAAACAGCTAACGTTAAAATTAATGATAATGGATGAGTAATAGTGTGTTTTACTGATTTGAAATTAGATGTGAGGCTGCCAGTAAAGGTCATAGCAGCAAATATCCAAGGAACTAAAAAAGAAAGGTGATGTAGAAAATTGGCTAAAAGTACACCAATAATGACACTAATAGGTGTAAGAAGAGCCATCCATTTTCCGAGAAAAGCATTTAATCTTTGTAACATTTTCTGAACTCCAATCTAATTACTAAAAACATACTAATTACATAGGAGAAAATTTCCAACTATTTTTTTCTATGTAGATTTATAGGTTTTCTTATGCGAATCCCAAAACTTTTATAAGTAAATCAATTCTTGCAACTTAATTTTACTTATAAAAGCCTAAATAAAGCATTAGATAATACATACAATAAGAATGAATTTTCAGATAACAATCTTTAGTTAGTTTTTATAATGAAAATTTTCATATTCTAATTATTTTGTATCAAAATATTTTTTATCTTGTATTTTTGGTAAAAAAAACGAATGACAGACTCCTTTGTCCGTCATCCAATGTTTAAACGCTACTAAAAATAATATTGATTATTCAATCACTTTTATCCAACCTTCAGGAGCTTCTATGCTTCCTAACTGGATTCCAGTAAGTGTATCATATAATTTTTTCAAAATAGGTCCCATTTCTGACATGCCACTTGGGAAGCATATTTCGTTCCCATGATCGTTTATTTTACCGACTGGTGAAATAACCGCTGCTGTTCCACACAAACCACATTCTGCAAAATCTTTCACTTCCTTAAAGTATACTTCTCTTTCCTCTACTTCAAGGCCAAGATATTCCTTAGCAATTACCATCAGTGACCGGCGGGTAATGGATGGTAGAATGGTTTCTGACTTAGGTGTAACCACTTTGTTGTCCTTTGTAACAAATATGAAATTGGCGCCGCCTGTTTCTTCTACTTTTGTTCTAGTTGCAGAATCCAAATACATATTTTCATCAAATCCATTTTCATGTGCCGTTATAAGAGCATGAAGACTCATAGCATAGTTAAGTCCTAACTTGGCATTTCCGGTTCCATGAGGGGCAGCACGGTCATAATCACTGACACATAGGGTAATTGGCTTTGCTCCTCCTTTAAAATAAGGACCAACTGGTGTAGTAAATATTCTAAACTGGAATTCTTCAGCTGGTTTAACACCAATAGTTGGGTTGGTTCCGAACAGATAAGGACGTACATATAAGGAAGCACCAGAGCCATAAGGCGGTACATATGCAGCGTTCGCTTTTACTGTCTGTACAACGGCATCAATAAACCGATTTTTTGGAAATGGAGCCATATGTATTCTCTTCGCAGAATCTTCCAAACGCTGTGCATTTAGCTCCGGTCGAAAAATAACAATTTTTCCGTCTTGCGTGGTATATGCTTTCATCCCTTCAAAACATGTCTGGGCATACTGAAGAACACCGGCACATTCATTGATTACAATATTGCTATCCTCTGTTAAAATGCCTTCATCCCATTTTCCGTCTTTAAAATTAGAAACATATCGCTGATTTGTTTTTCTATAAGCAAATCCAAGGTTTTCCCAATCAACACTTGTCTTTTCCATTTGCCAAAACTCCCTTCTTCCTTTTGGTTAATTTTAACATAATTCACCTGATTAATTATTGCAATTTTAAGATAATTCTTTATTTAATCATTCTAATTTTATTATTTGTTCTGCTATTTCCTTATATTTAATACCTGTTACGTGATCTTCTTGATAAATAGAAGGAGCGAAATTTTCTTCATCCCAATAAGGTTGAACTATAGGCAATTGGCCTAATAGAGGAATATTCATTTCCTCTGCCAGCCTGCTGCCTCCTCCTTGGCCAAATACATATTCTTTTTCTCCAGTTGTTTTGCTTTCTAAATAGGACATATTTTCAATAATACCAATTACTTCATGTTTTGCTTTTAAAGCCATTCCTCCTGCTCTTGCTGCAACAAATGCGGCAGTTGGATGTGGGGTGGTTACAATAATTTCTTTGCTTGAAGGTAGCAAGGAATGCACGTCCAAAGCAACATCTCCTGTACCTGGAGGCAAATCAAGGATAAGATAATCTAAATCTCCCCACTCTACTTCATGAAGAAATCTAGCAATCATTTTTCCTAGCATTGGGCCTCTCCAAAGAATAGGGGAATTATCATCCACGAAAAAACCCATTGACATTACTTTTACACCGAAACGTTTCACAGGAATTATTTTTTCATTTTCAACAGTAGGGCGTGTCGTTATTCCCATCATATCTGGAACGCTAAAGCCATAAATATCCGCATCTATTATTCCAACTTTTTTCCCTAACCTTGCAAGTGATACTGCAATATTAACTGAAACGGTAGATTTCCCTACGCCCCCTTTTCCACTAGCAATTGCAATATAAACAGGGGATCCTTTTGGTTTTTGTGCTTCTTTTATTGCATTCGTCCTCTCTCTTGGCAGTTGGGTAAATCTAAGTCCAACCGTCTCTACTCCATTTTCTTTTAATACAGATACAATATTCCCCTGCAATTTCAACTGTTCTGAAGAATTCAACTTAGCTATAGCCACTTTTATACTTACATGATTTTTGTTTTCATCCCATTTTATTTCTTTAATAGAATCTATTTCTGATAAAGATTTTTGAAAATAAGGATCTATTATATGCTTCACTAAATTTTCTATTCTTTCTTTTGTCGCCATAAGCTATTCCTCCTCTTTCACTATCGATATGAATCTCCTATTATTCAACTTAAGAGCATTGATCCTATAAAGGATTATCCATGTATAGTCTGTGACTATATATTCACTGAAAAATAGGCCTTTGTCTATTGTAAAAAGTAAACTATAAAAATATTTTAAATATTAATATTTTTATATAAATTATCCATATCTCTTTAACAGCGTTTGGCAATTCAGGCGTTTATATTGAAAAATTTATAGAAGATTTTAGGCTGTAGAAATTCAAATTTTAGCCGATAACTTTGGAAATACCATTCATTTAGATGCGCGGGATTGCAGTATGCAGAGACGTTTACAAAAATTAATCGAAGAAACACCATCCCCTGCTATAACAGAAGAAAAAAGAAATGAAATAGGTGAGGCAGCTGTTCGTGCAGCAAAAGCTGTTCATTATTCAGGCGCAGGTACAATAGAGTTTATTTATGATTATAATGAGAATAAATTTTATTTTATGGAAATGAACACACGTATTCAAGTGGAACACCTAGTTACAGAAATGGTTACAGATGTTGATTTAATAAAAGAACAAATCTATATTGCATCAGGGGAACCTTTAAAAATATCACAAGACATGATATCCCTAAATGGCTGGTCCATTGAGTGCAGGATTAACGCTGAGAATCCAAAGAAAAACTTTATGCCATCAGCTGGAAAAATTGAAAAATACCTTCCATCAGGCGGATATGGAGTAAGAGTAGATTCCGCTGCTTATCAGGGGTATACAATTCCTCCCTATTATGACTCAATGATTGCAAAAGTAATCACTTATGGGAAAACAAGAAATGAAGCGATAGACCGTATGAAAAGAGCACTTAGTGAATTTATTATCGAAGGCATTCATACAACCATTCCATTCCATCTTCAAGTTCTTAACGATGAGACATACGTGAGCGGAGATTTTAATACTAAATTTTTAGAGCATTTTAAAATGGTATAAGATCATAATTAAAAGCCTTTGAATGACTTATCATTAAGTTTCTATTAATACAGGATTTAATCAAACTTTTTATAAAAAAAATATATAATCCTTGCATGTGAACCAATTTCCTGCTATATTACAGTCAATTAAATATTTTCTTATTTCAATACTTTTTGAAGTGAGGATAGAGGTGCAAAGATCATGAGTACACAATCTGAGGAGAATGAGATCCAATGACAATTGTGGAAAGGGGTATTTGCCGAAGCAGAAAGAATCTCATGTTCTTGAAGCTGGTTCTGCTGTTGAATAAATACAGAACTGTCATATGGGAAACTATATGGAGGGCTATCTTGCGCACTGGAACGATTTTTATTTATTTTGTTTCTACTGCAGCAGCCATTCCCTCGCTGCTGCTTTTTTCGTTCCTAAAAAATGGCCCTATCACCTCTAATTAAAAAATTTTAAAAAGGGTGTGTAGGTTTATGAATTTTGGCCAAGTATTAACAGCAATGGTTACTCCGTTTGATCATAATGATGAAATTGATTTTCAAGCAACGAAAAAATTGGTTGAATATTTAATTGCAAATGGAACAGATGCTTTAGTTGTCGCTGGAACAACTGGAGAGTCTCCAACATTAACCACCGAAGAGAAGATCGAATTATTTAAATTTGTAGTAAAGGCTGTTGACGGAAGAGTTCCAGTCATCGCTGGAACTGGCTCAAACAACACGAAAGCTTCGATTAGCTTAACGAAAATTGCTGAGGAAACAGGAGTCGATGGCATCTTGCTCGTTGCTCCATACTATAATAAACCGTCTCAAGAAGGATTGTACCAACACTTTAAAACGATTGCTGAATCAACTTCTTTGCCAGTCATGCTTTATAATATCCCAGGACGAAGCGTAGTTAATATTTCTGTCGAAACAATCGTTCGTCTTTCAGAGATTCCTAATATTGTTTCAATTAAGGAAGCAAGCGGCAACTTGGATGCGATGGCAGAGATCATCAGCAAAACACCTAGTGATTTTACGCTCTATAGTGGCGATGATGGATTAACAATGCCAGTATTAGCGATCGGTGGAGTAGGAGTTGTTTCCGTTGCTTCTCACATCATTGGCAATGAGATGCAAGAAATGATTGATTCCTTTAAAAATGGCGATGTCCAAAATGCTGCTTCTTTACATCGCAAACTGCTCCCAATGATAAGAGCATTATTTACAGCACCAAGCCCTTCACCGGTAAAAGCTGCATTAAATCTAAATGGAATACATGTTGGTAGGGTTCGCTTGCCGCTGGTTCCTTTAAGCAATGAAGAGCAAAGTGAACTTGAAAAAGCTTTGCAAACAAGTAACATTAACGTTACTTGTTGAAACAAATAGATTAAGAGAGAGACTTTCCTCTCTCTTAGTTAAAACCGCTCATTCACTTGATACAACAAGATCGATATCTGCCAAAAGCACAATCCGTACCCTTATTTGAAATGATTTTTTAAAACATCTCTTTCAATCCTAGTACTAGAATGAGTATCACATTCTATTTTATTTAATGTTGACGTCATAATTGAGTTGCAAAAACGCATGACATTTTTCGTGTCATGCGTTTTGATAAGGCGTGATGTATTATTACCGCCAAAAATTCGTATATTCTGCTTTATCCTGAATATTAAATTCAATCATTTTCTCAAGTAATTCGTAATTTACCGGCTTATTCCACGGAATTCGAAACAAGCCTTTAGTAGAGCTGTATCCAGCTTGGGCAATTTCATCAGCAAAGTACGTAATGCCTACTTCTTCGGGTGAAACGCTCAAATGATGCTTCGCTGTGGAAAAGCCGATAATAAATGTGCCATGATCGGTAAACATTGGCGTATTCCACTTGATTTGCGGTTCCAAATTGGGGAATTTATTAACAACCCACGCCAAAATTTCTTCTGTTCGATCGCGGTGATCGGGGTTATCAATATCCGCTAAATATTTCGCAAAAACTTCCATATTTTTCTCCTTTACTCATTATTATCGCATGCAATTTATTTATCTCCGTTTCAATCTATTTAACCTAAAATACTACTAAGAAACCAATTGTAACATGATCCCCTTTACCTTTTTAAATACCCTCCGTTAATTTAATAAAAATAGCTGCCTAATTTGACACTTGTTCTTAATAAAGTTCTGGTTATTGGGAAATCAGTGATAATACAAAAAAATGAACTTACTCCGAAATTGAATTAGTTTACGAGTCAGAATTAACCAAAATGCAATATTAATGTATATCCTATACAATTCTAGAATTGCTGGTATCCGTATTATCTTTGTAAAAAGGATAATTTTCTCCTTATTTTATTAAAACGCCCTATAATGGAACAACAGAGTTGCTAAGCCGGTATAGCTCAACAATGCCGATTCTATCTCACATCATTCATTTTCCATTGTTAATCTCACATTTGAAGCTCGACGTGACTGTTCATTTAAATTCGGTATCTCCTCAAGGTTAAACAGTACGTGTTGTCCAGATGAAAGTGATTTAAAACCATCTATTTGAATAGAACTGAAGTGTACCCAAACGTCATCTTCACCTTCAACAGAAATCCATCCCCAACCTTCTTCTTCATAAAAAACTTTACAGACTCCTATTAAATCATACCTCATTTAGGATCCCCCTTTGTACACAAATTCCATACAATTACTATTCTAATTTAACTAAGCTGCAACCTTTAGTTTATTAAAATAAAGTTACTGGCAACCATTGTTAAACTATTGCGCCAGTTTGTTCAGTAACTTTATTATTCTTTGATTATTTCATATTCGCATAAAAATCTCTCAACACCAGGATATTTCTCACCAAGATTTGTTATCTTAAAACCAAATTTCCGATAAATTTCCACAGCATCTTCATCCGTTTCAGCAAAAAGCTTTCGAGGAGAATATTTGTAACAAATGAACTCAATCATTCTGCTTCCAATACGATTTCCTCTAACATTAGGTACAACGGCAATATGTGTTATTTCGAATTCATCCCGCCCTAAAATCTTTATTCCGATACAACCAACAATCTTTCTTTTATAGACAAATCCATACAATGTATGGTCTGAAAATCCAACGTATTTCTCATATGATTGGAAAATTCTCTCTTTGGAAGTGGCATAGGATAAAAGTTCACTTACCTCTGAAGTAATTGTTTTAGATATTATCCTGAGCACTATGAGTTCACCTTTTTCATAGTTTAGACAGTATTTAACTCCCCTTTTATTGAACTGAACTGCATTCACTTTTATTCAAATCCTTCTAACACCATAGTATAAATGATGCTTTTTATGTACAAAACATAAAAGAATAAAATCCATAGGAGGATTAGAATGAACCACGAACTGGATTATGACCGTGACTTTGACAACGAAGACGAATTATCTAAGAAATCACTAAAACATATCTTACAAATGTCACTAGAAAGAGAAAATGAAATGATGAAAACATACTTGATCACCGCTGAACGTATACATGACAATGAAGAACTACAAAACCGATTGCGAAATTTTGCTGAAGGCAATGCTAAACGTTCTTGACAATTGATGGATGAATTAAAAGATAATGTATAGGTTATTCACTTCAAGAAGCCAGGTTGCTGAATAAAAAAGTGGGATTTTATACAATCCTACTAACACCACCATTAGTTGAAAATTAGAATAGCTATTTATTTAATTTTGGGTAATATCATTTTCAACTCAATTAAGTCATTTATTACCATATCAGCCTGAGAAAGTTCATCTTCTTGTGCAAAATCAAAATTACATCCTATTAAAACTAAACCATTACCTCTAGCTGCAATAATATCAGATAGACGGTCTTCAACTACTGCTGCATTGGTAATATCATATTTTTTATAATACTCTGAACTAAGTCTGATTTATTCAACGATTCAATTTGTTGAATACTAAATGTTTCAGTAACCTAATTTTCGAATAATTTAAAACTGTTTAACAATTTTTTTATAAAATATAAGGGTTGTATTTTCGTTCAATTTCTTATTAACACCTGTTTTGATGTAGCCCATTTTTTCATACAGATAACAATTACGTTCTTCTTCTAAAATTGTAGCTAATTCCCAACTAGTAGCTTTAATAAACATTTTCTCAACTGAAATGATAGCTTTCTGCGCTATACCATTACCTTGGTATTCAGGAAGAATAAACATTGGACTTATCCAATGTACGCTCTCTTTCCAGACTACACAAATAGCACCTACAAGGATATTATCAGCTAATATTTTGTAAAACCCACCATTAAGGTTATTAATTCTTGTAAAAACTCTATCAATGGTTTCATTTGCTGGATTTGTATCATAATCCTTATATTTTTCTAACAGTGGCATAAAAACCTTAACTTGCATATCAAAAATAGATTGTGCATCATCATTTGTAGCTTTCTCTAAAATAACGTCCATAAGGTGCACCACCACATCATGTGTAAAATTTCATATGGTTTTTATCCTGTCTATAATAATCTAATCTATCTTGTAATGTACCTGTATGAAATTCGAACTTATGGCCATCTGGATCAGTGAAGTAAATAGATTTTTTATCCTTTTTATCTCTTGGGCGACCTGAAAGAATGTTCACATTTAGCTCCTTCAGTTTTTCGTACATTTTTACAAAGTCTGCTTCTTCTATTGAAAAGGCTATATGTGTGTATGAATGGCTTATCTCATTACGAGGAATGTCTTTTTCTTCATTAAGAGCAAGCCACATGCCATTTAGGTCAAAATAGGCAGTGCTTTTCCCTTTAACTAATAGCTTTGCATCAAAAACATTTTGATAAAACTCAATTGAATTTTCTAAATTAGAAACTGAAAACAAAAAATGATTCAGACCTTTAACAGTCACTACATCACCTCATTCCTGCAGAAATGCCCCCGTTAATTGAAAAAAATTCGATAATTTTGCTTAGCTTTTTCCCAAAGAAAAACCGTCAAATAGCCGTCCTCCATAAGGTTCCAATACATTATGAACTAAGTTTATAATTTTATTTTTGTTACCTGTCTTATAAAAAATATCGAAAGCCTCAACAAACTGTTCGGCAAACTCCTCATCATAGTGTTTTAGTGAACGTGCAATCCATTTAGAAGTACCAATCCATTTTCGGTTTATTCTCAAAACAAATTCGCTTACCAATTCAGCAAGGGTATTAGCTATAAATATTTCTTCTGCTCTATTAGAACATCCTATTAAATCGTCTAGTGCATCCGTAATAAAGTATCTCCTTATTTTTATAGTTTCTGCTGACCATTCTTTTGGACCCTTATCTAATAATTCTCTCGCCTCTTTTTTAATAGGCTCAATTATACCATCATCCTTTAAGATAATTCCCTCTGAAACCATTCTGGGCATAGAAGGTTTTGCTGCTTTGCAATCACTTTCAAAAAAAAACTTGTAAGACGTTAAGTTATGTAAAAAAAGTTCTATTGCCCAACCCAAATCAATAAGTGACTCTCGATAAGATGAACTAAGGTTTTTATCAAAAACTACAATATCAAGGTCCGAAGTTTCTGTTGCTTCATCACGGACTACACTTCCAGCTAAAATAGTGCCCTGACAATCTGGAAAGTTTTTAAAAACAAACTGTTTTGCAGCATCAATAGGTTTTAATTTCTTAATTTCCCCCATTACTTCACCTCTTATTTAGCAATATACTCCTTTAGTAATTAAGATGCATCCATGGAAATTCCTGCATTTTAATTGCTGATTTATTCAGCAATCTGACCCAATTCATACAGAAAAATATACTACAATAGCTATGAGCAATGCTTCACTGATATTACTGAATAGCGCCCGATTGTTGAAGATCAAAGGCTGTTGAAGCTGGCTCGTACTTAATGAACTCTAGCACCCGTTCGTTCAACAAGAATCATTGAAGTTCTATTCAATTGGTGTAAGTCTAAACATCCCATTCATATCAGGTGGTTCTTTAAATCCAAACTTTTCATATAAACCAGCACCTTCTTTAGTAGCAAATAACCCAATAAAAGCTGGTATCGGTGCATTTTCTTTTAAATAAATAAAAAGTTGGTTCATAAGTTTTTTTCCTACGCCTTTTTTCTGATGTTCTGGTGATACAACAATGTCTTGAAAATAAAAATACATTTTCCCATCACCAACAATTCGTGCCATCCCAACTACTTCCTCTTTGTAAACTACAATCACTGCAAAAACAGAATTTTCAATAGCCTCTTTTGCAATTTCAAAGTTCATATAATCCCAACCAACAGAGACGCACAATTTTCTATATTCTTCGTATGTAGGTAGACGGCTTATAACTTTATAGTCTTCAAGCATAATATCATCCTCACTTAAATTGTTTACTATTTTTTCTTCAATTGCTGTTGCAATTCCTTCTTCCACCAACCCGCACCGTTAGCACAAGAAGAAACTGCCCTTGAGTAATCGTGCCCGTTTGTGGAATAAAAAATAATGTCTAAACCTGGATTTTATCGTTAAATTCAAAAAATCCATTTTGAAAAAAGGTCGATCAAAATGGATTTTTATTTATTAAATTTAAGTTTTGTACTTATTTCATTTTCTACCTATAACCTTCCACAATTGCAACTTTTAATTGAATATCAATTGGTTTTGTTCAACCTTGCTTTACCAGCTTCGGCTTTTTTCCTCTTGTCGACTGCTTAAAAAACCCCTTTAACAAAGATATTATAATTTGACGCTTACCTATTTATTAATTACTGCTGCTCTGCATATTTTTTAAAATTATCTAAAATCGCTTGCCATCCTTGTTGTTGTAACTCAATTGAATTAATGGTTTCCGCATCAAAAGTTTCATTGATCTTGGTTTCGTTTTCCTGATCAATAAAGGTAATTTTAACTTTTCTTCCATCACTAATAGTATAAGAAATTACCTCATTTAATTTCACTTCATCATAAATCCCACTAAAATCAAAACCAAAACTTCCATCTTTAGCTTCCATTCTTGAAAGAAATTTCCCGCCAACCCTTAAATCATTTTCAGCAAATGGTGTATGCCATTCATCTGAAGCATTGTTCCATTTTGTTATATGTACTGGTTCTGTCCAATATTTCCATACTTTTTCCACTGGTGCTTTGACTGTTGTTTCTACTGTTATTTTCACATTATTACTCGATTCCATATTTACCTCCCCTTAGAACATTTGTTCTTATTTAAATTTTACCACTTTTAAATAAAAAGTGGTAGTTTAAAGAAAAAATTTTGCTTTTAATATATTCTAAAATTCTTTCCTAAAAAATATTTAAATAAACCGAAGAAAAACAGAATTGGTCTTATAAAAATATTATTTTAGATTAGACAAAGTTACAAAGATTTCTCCAAAATTTCAACAATATCCAGCGTTTTAACTTGTTCATCCACTTCTTTACTTTTTACTCCATCATTCATCATCGTTAAGCAGTATGGACAATTGCTTCCAATCGTTGTTGGATTTAATACAAGTGCTTGTTCGGTTCGCTCAATATTTACGCGCTTTCCTTGCGTTTCTTCCAGCCACATCATTCCACCGCCAGCTCCACAACACATAGCATCTTGCTTATTTCGCGCAATTTCTAATATATTGACACCTGGCACAGAATTTAGAATTTTTCTTGGTAGATCATAAATATCATTGTATCGGCCAATGTAGCAAGAATCATGATAAGCAACTGCTTCTTTTACTTCTTTTGTAGGATTGATTTTACCCTCTTCTAATAGTTTCCAAATAAATTCAGTGTGATGGTATACTTCTGCTTCTAAACCAAACTCTGGATATTCATGTTTAAATGTATTGTACGTATGTGGACAAATCGTTACGATTTTATTAACGTTATATGCCTGGAAGGTAGCAATATTTTCTTGGCACAATTGTTGAAACAAGAATTCGTTCCCCATACGGCGGGCAGTTTCTCCAGAGCTGCGTTCTTCATTTCCTAAAATGGCAAACTTAATGCCAGCGATATTCATAATTTTAGCAAAAGACTGAGCTATTTTTTGGCTGCGTTTATCGAAAGAACCCATTGATCCTACAAAGAAAAGATAATCAAAGTCTTCTACTTCGTCTACTGTAGGCACAGCAATATCCTCTCTGCCTTCTCTCCAATTAATGCGCTCCTTGCGGTTTAATCCCCAAGGATTACTTTGGCGTTCAAGATTTTGAAAGTAGCGAGAAGAGTCTTGCGGCACCTTTCCTTCCGTTAACACTAGAAAACGCCTCATATCAATAATCTTCTCTACATGTTCGTTTGCTACTGGACATGCGTCCTCACAGTTTCGGCAAGTTGTACATGCCCAAAGTTCTTCCTCTGTAATGACATCACCTACTAAATTAGGCATTTCTAATGAGGCTGCTGATTCCATGGATGTAGATTGTGTTGCTAATTGGTTAGCAGTTGAGTTGCCGAAAATAAAATTTGGCAGCCATGGCTGCTTGGAAGTAACAGCTGCTCCTTGATCTGTTAAATGATCACGCATTTTTACGATTAAATCCATTGGAGATAAAGTTTTTCCAGTCCCTGAAGCTGGACACATATTGGTACATCGTCCACATTCAACACATGCATATAAATCAATTAATTGGTTTTGCCTAAAATCTTCTATCTTGCCAACTCCATATGTTTCCAAAGACTCATCTTCAAAATCAATCGATGTTATCTGTCCAACCGGTTTTGTATCTCTTAAAAACACATTAACCGGTGCAAATAATAAATGAGCATGTTTAGATTGTGGAACATACACTAAAAATGACAGCAAGGTAAGTGTGTGTATCCACCAGAATAAATAGAATAAGACTCCTGCCGTTCCTTGGCCAATATTTTGAAAAACAAACGCGATGGCTGTTGAAATCGGAGCATAAACACCACCCATTTCCCCTAGCCATAAATGTTCAAATGCTAACGACCCGAAAACGGAAACCATTAGAACGGATAGAAAAATAAGAACTAGTCCAGATTTTAATCCTCTTTTTAGCCGTACTAACTTCTCAATATATCTTCTATAATAAGCATATAAAACAGCCAATAAAATAAGGAATACCGTAATTTCTTGGGTTATACTAAAAAATTTATGCGCTGCTCCTAAAGGAAGCTCAAATCCTTGTATAAAGCCTTTAATTATAAGTTCTAAAGCACCAAGCTGAAGGATAATAAAGCCATAAAACATCACAACATGCATTATCCCGCTCTTTTTATCCTTCAATAGCTTTTTTTGTCCAAAGACATTGACAATAAACTCATTTACACGGATTTTCGTATCTTTTTTTAGATTGCTTTTTTTCCCTAGTTTAATGAAAGTAATTCTACTATATACAATAGAAGCAAAAAGATAGAAGGCATATCCTGCAACGAGTAAGAATAGCAAAAAATTAATAAACGAAACCATGATTTTCCCCCTTTATGTTAATCTAAGCTTGCAAGAGGCGCTAAAGATCCACCAGCTTTTATTGGACTGTTTTCATGTTCCATAGCATCATTGGTTTTTCCCTTACCATATTACATCCAGTAAAGAAAAACCTATTAAGCATTCAATTGGAAACTAGCCTCCCTCCCTCTAGTTTTGAATTTTCTAAATTTATCAACTTTATACAAAGTTTATATTTTTTCACTATCCATAACTATGTGGAAAATGTACAAAAATTTGAACGGAACTACCTAGTAGTTCCGTGTATTTTCTACATATTAAACCTTTTGGAATTCCCACTTCCTTTATGTAGGAAAGAAAAGCATAAAACAAAGTTGCGTCATTGTAGTAGCTGATGAAGGTTCAATTATTTGCTTTATACGTACCAAAACTAAATCTAGTTGAATTTCTTCTTTACTTACGAGTACTAAATCGTCCAAATATTTTAATAAAATAGGAAATGCAAGCCCTTCCGATTGAATATTCTGCCTATTCTGATTAAAATAATAATTAACAAATACAAAGGTAAGACTTTTTTTATTTTTTCTTCCCTTTCTTCAGTGATTGATAACTATCCCTTGGGTGTTAGAAGAATCAACATAGTTTACCCATTCAGTTTATTGTGCTTGATATGGCTTTTCATTATTCTCTGTTTGTTTGGAGCCTTGTTTCTTACTAGTAAGAACATAAGAAATAAGAATTATTGCTGTAGTAGTTAATGTTGCTATTAACTGTATACGAGTTGTTTCCATAAATGCCATTGCTATAAGAAGACATACCATAGCAGCTATTGTAAAATACGTTAAATAAGGAAAGAACCACATTTTCACAATTAAAGCTTCAGGATTATTTCTTTCTAATCTTTTTCTCATACGAACATGTGAAATAGCAACAAATAAATAGACGATCAAAGCAATACAAGAAGTAGCGTTAATAAGTAATACATAAAGTTTATCAGGAGAAATCGTACTGGATAGCAGTGTTATAAGTGAAAATACAGTACTGCCAAGCACGGCCCAGATAGGTGCACCTTTTTTCGTTACACGTAGTAATGCTTTAGGAGCATCTCCTTTTTCAGCTAGTGAGAATAACATTCTAGAAGTAGTATAGATACCAGTATTTAATACAGAAAGAACAGAAACTAAAATAATAATATTCATGATTAACGAGGCACCTGGAATTTCTAGCATGTCCAATACGGAAACGAAAGGACTTTTAAGAATAGAGGAAGAATTCCAAGGAAGAAGTGTCACTAGGATTGTTACCGAACCAATATAAAATACAAGGATCCTCCATATAACACTATTAATCGCAGCCATAACAGCTTTTTTAGGATTTTGTGATTCTCCTGCAGCAATTGTTGCTATCTCAATACCTGGATAAGCAAAAATAACAACCGAAATAGCAATTAAAAGAGAATTAATACCTTTAGGCATTATACCGCCTCTATCAAGAAGGTTTGATACACCCGGCTTCTCGACTTGAGGGAAAAGTCCAAAAATCATCGCAACACCAATAATTAAAAATGAAACTATAGCTACAACTTTGATAATAGAAAACCAGTATTCGAATTCTCCAAATAATCTAGCAGAAAAAAAGTTGGTCAGTGTTAATAAAATAATGCAGAGTAAACTTAGTATTCCAACAGAAATGAATGGAACCCACTCGTGAATAATGATTGCGGCCATCATAGCTTCAATTGCAATGACTACAACCCAGTAAAACCAGTATAACCACCCAATTGTATATCCTGCCCATGGACCAATCTCATTATAAGCATAAGTAGAAAAAGAACCACTATTTGGATGTGCAGTAGACATTTCCCCTAACATGCGCATAATAAAAACCATAAACATTCCTACCAATGCATAAGTGAAAACAGCTCCGGGACCTGCAGAGTTAATGACTGTTCCACTGCCTAAAAACAAGCCTCCTCCTACTACACCTCCTATTGCCATCATAGTCATGTGTCTTTGCTTCAGATTTTTTTGCAACTCATTATTAGTATAGATAATAATCCACTCCTTATCTTTTATATTGTTCCTAAGAAATTATTATTCTATTGACCGCAGGCTATCAATTCCTTTCTTGATAGTTTCTAATTTTACTGTAGATATAGTATTTTTTTCGTCAATAGAAAGTATAATACTCATTCTACCTATAAATCAGTGAGTTTGTTAATAATTGTAATATCATCTAACATAGGAATAACCTTCAACTAACATTAGATTCTTTTATATATCCTTAAAATGCAATTAATAACCACCTCACTCCCTACAAACAATTTATTATCAAGTACTTTTGTTTAATCTTTTTATCCTTTCTTATTTCACAAACTAATATTCACCTCTATTCAATTGATATATCTGAATATTTAAATTTTATTATTAATAACTTATTAAAGTGCATAATGCTAGACTCAAAAGTAGACACAGATTGTTATAATAGAAATCCAAACTATAATGAGGTGTGTCTAAATGGCTAAAGGAAATGGAAAACGTTATGGTGAAACATTTAAAAGAGAAACAGGCGTAAATGCAAATAATTTGCATGGTTGGATCAAGAAATATAGTCATCAGCCGGAAATTAAAGCAGCACAAACATTTTCTAGTCCTGATACTGAAATAAGAGCTTTACAAAAACAGTTATGTGATCTTGAAGAGGAAAATGAAATCTTAAAAAAGGCGATGCACTACTTCGCAACTCGGTAAATTTTGAATTTATCTATGAAAATCGCTCCCTATACTGAGTTGAGAAGATATCCCTAGTTCTGGGAGTATCAAAAAGTGGCTACTTTAATTGGCTAAACCGGCCAAAAAGTGAACAACGAAAAAAGCAGGAAAAGCTATCCCAAGCCATACTACAAACGCGCCTAGAATTTAAGCAACGATATGGTTGTGTTAAAATTACCAAAACCTTGAATAAACGTGGTGTGAAGGTGAGTGAACGAACCGTTTCTCGTATCATGACAAATAAAATAATTGGAAGTGTTGTACCGCCAAAAAATTACAAAGCTATTACAAACTCTAGACATAAGCATCCAGTCAGTGAAAATGTATTAAAGTAAGTAAACCCAATCAGTCATGGGTAACAGATAGCACCTACATTCCAACAAATGAAGGCTGGTTGTATGTAGCGAGCGTAATAGATTTGTATTAACGTAAAATCGCCGGCTGGTCCAATGCTTACTGGATTTATTATTGAGTATACTAGTAGCTATAATAGTTATATAGGTTCGTGTTCCTTAGGTCGGAAGTTTGCCGCCGACTTCCTTCAGATTCCGCGTCGCCACGGACAGCCTTGGCTTAAGCTATCCCCTACTACTGCCTTCGAGGTTCGGGACTTACACCCTAGAGATTACACCCATGCCGTGCACACTAGATAAACAAATCTATTACCTATTAACTAGCTCTTCCTTTCTAAATATTACAAATTAAATTCTTAATGCACACTTTCTTTTTTGTTTATATTATTTAAATAGTTTACAATTTTCTCTCCTGCTTCTTGTAGAATATCTACTGAGGCTGCAAAGGAAAGTCTTACATATCCTTCTCCAAAATTTCCAAATGCATTTCCAGGGGCAAGAGCTACACCTGTTTTTTCTAATAACTCCAATGCAATTTCATTAGAGGTTTTTCCAGTATGTGAAATATTTATAAAAAGATAGAATGCTCCTTCCGGCTTTTCGATCTCTATATTTTCTGATTTAGAAAGAATATCCACAATCAAGTCTCTGCGACGATTAAATTCCTCACGCATTTTTACCACATCAGGCTCTGCTTCTTGAAGCGCTGTCAGTGCTGCCTTCTGTGTAAAGGATGGCAGGCAAGTAACATTATATTGATGAACCCTGACAAGTCCATTCAAAAGATTGGAAGGTGCGTGAAGATAGCCTATTCTCCAGCCAGTCATCGCATATGCTTTCGAGAAGCCATTAACTGTTATTGTTCGTTCTTTCATTCCAGGTAGTGACGCAATACTGCAATGTAGTTGATTATCATAAATAATTTTTTCATAAATTTCATCAGACACAACGATTAAATCATGCTTAATCGCAATTTCAGAAATAGCTAGCAGTGTCTCTTTATCTATAATCATTCCAGTTGGATTGCCAGGTGAATTAATAACCAGCATACGCGTTCTTTCCGTAATGGCTTTTTCTATATCTTCTGCTCTTAAAGAAAAGGCCCCTTTATCATATACAAGTGGAACTTCTACAGGAGTTGCGCCCGCTAATTTGGGGCATGATTCGTAATATCCCCAAGTTGGAGAAGGAATGATCACTTCATCTCCTGGATTCAAGATTCCCATCATAATGATAGAAATTGCTTCTGTAGCCCCTATAGTTAACAACACTTCATCACTAGTTGCTGGAATATGATTTACCTTTGTTAATTTTTCAGCAATTGCCGTTCTTAATTCAGGTACCCCATAATTGGATGTGTAATGAGTCTCTTCATTTAAAATTGCTTCTATTCCTTTGTCAGAAACAATTTTAGGTGTTGGAAAATCAGGTTCTCCTAATATCAAGTTATATACTTTTTTACCTGATGCACTTAACGTAGTCGCTTTTTCATAAATTTTTCGAACATTGGAAAATCCTACAGAGTCTAATCGATTAGCAACTGTTAACAATGTAAACACCTCAAATTGATTATTAGTTATCACATTTCCTTTTATCTCTATCTGTTTATTTTTACTCGCCTGACAAGTTAGGGAGCTCTATGAAGAGCCAGCCCTAGCAGATTCATTTAATCATATATATAGAAAAAGTTCCTTGCCTCTGAAAAATGATGAACAATATCTTTTTATAGAACGGCAGTTTCAAGGATTAATTGCTTTTTAGCAAAACGTTCAATGGATAGGGATGATAGATCAATTGTTTCGTATTTTCCTAATCGTATCAACTCAGCCAACCCTTTTCCTGCTGCTGGCGCTTGCTGGAATCCATGACCACTAAATCCTGTTATCATATAATATCCTTTCATATCAGGATGGCCCCCGATTATAGCATTATGGTCAATATGATTGAAATCATAAAGCCCTACCCAGCCGCGTTCTAACTTTAACTGTTCAAAAATTTGGCTTCTTTCTGCCAATACTGGCCAAATCTGCTCCTCGAAACCAGATTTTTCTGAAGTAAATTCAAAACCATCTGGATTACGATGAGGCATTCCTGACGAAATTTTCGCTCCTTCTTTTCGGAAATAGACTCCAGAAGGATCAAATGTTATGGATGGAAGTGTTTTCTCAAATTGTGTAGCAAGGTCAAAACTGTATATCTGATAACGAAGCGGGCGAACTGGGATTTCAATTCCAATTGTACTACTTATTACTCCTGCCCATGCACCGCAAGCATTTACAACGACTGGAGCTTGATACTCTTCACCAGACTCTACTTTAACACCCGTCACTTTCCCATTTTCCGACAGAATAGATTGTACAGGTTCATAAATACACTCTACCCCTAAACTTTTTGCTTGCTTCACATAGAATTGAAGGACAGTGTACGGATCCATAGTCCCTGCATCCCTATCTATCGCTCCTCCTGCCAAGTCATCTACATTTAACTCTGGGATAATCTTTTTAATGTCATTTACAGAAAGCACTTCTATATTTGCACCTAATTTATTTTGAAACTTGGCATTATCAATATATTTAGGCAACGTTTCATTCGTAGCTAAATATAAATAACCATCTTGCTTAAAATCTAATAAAGGTGTTTCTCCGTCAATTTCCATTTCTTTCTCAAACTTTTTATAAAATTCAAGACTGGTATGGGACAATTGAATGTTTACTTCTGTCGTAAAAGAAAGGCGGATTCCTCCTTCACTTCGAGGAGTGGATGAAAATTCATACATTTGATCTTTCTCAAAAATAGCAATACTACCGGTAAACCCATCTTTCCGAAGATTATAAGCTACACTAGAAGCCATAATTCCTCCACCAACGATAATCACATCATACTTTTTCATTCTATCAACGCCTTTCTCTATTTTTATTTGTTATTCCGCAGTAACTGATAGGGTATTTTTAAATGCTTCCGTTAATTTTGGCACTACTTCAAATAAATCTCCTACAATTCCATAATCAGCAACACTAAAAATAGGAGCTTCTGAATCCTTGTTTATAGCAATAATTACTTTTGAGTTAGACATTCCAGCAACGTGCTGAATTGCTCCAGAAATGCCGCATGCAATATATAAATCAGGTGTAACTATTTTTCCAGTTTGTCCTATTTGCATAGAGTAGTCACAATAGTCCGCATCACATGCTCCTCGTGTTGCACCTACTGCACCACCAAGTACACCCGCTAATTCATTTAAAACTTGAAAGCCATCAGCACTTTTAACACCGCGACCACCTGCAATAACTACCTTTGCTTCTGATAAATCAATTCCACCAGATGTCTTGCGAACAATCTCTTTAATCGTCATACTCGGTTCATTTAATTCAACCGAAAACGGGATAAACTCTGTACTGTTTCCTTCTGGTTTAGGCAGCTCAAAATTATTAGGGCGAATCGTAGCAAATACAGTACCTTCTACAATAGCTTTCTTTTGAAAAGCCTTTCCACTGAATATTGGCCTTGTAAATACAATTTGATTATCTTCTACCGCAACATCTGTTACATCAGAAATTAAGCCAAGTCCCATTCTTGCTGCTACCCGTGGAGCTAAATCTTTCCCTAATGCTGTATGTCCTAGAAAAATAACATCAGGCTCTGTTGCTTTAATTACTTGAATAAATGCTCGGAAATATGCATCCGACGTATATTCTTCTAACTTCTCATCAGCAACACCGTATACTTTATGTACTCCATATTCTTCTAATATAGGAGTATACTGTTCTACTGATTTTCCAAAAACAGCTACTACTATTTCTCCATCCTCTAAAACTTTTTTCGCTGCGGAAACAGCTTCTAATGTTACATTTCTTAATTGTCCATCACGGATTTCTGCCAATATTAATGTTTTTTTTGTCATTTCGGTAGCCTCCTAAACTATTTTATGGTCTTTATTTATAAGTTGAACGATTTCTAATACTTGCGAATCAATTGCCCCTTCAAGAATTCGGCCTTTTTCCTTTACAGCAGGAAGAAATTGATCAACGATCTTTGTTTTTGCTTTTACATCTGAAATGCCTAAATCACTAATTTGGATACGCTCAATAGGTTTCTTTTTTGCTTTCATAATACTTGGAAAAGATGGATAGCGCGGTTCATTAAGCCCTTGTTGGGCTGTGATTAATAATGGCAAGGAAAACTCTAAAACAGCTGTATCACCTTCCACATCCCGATTCACTACGACGCTGTCGCCTTCAATTACCACCTTTGTTACTGCTGTTGTATAAGGTATTTCGAGTTCTTCTGCCAATCTTGGACCAATTTGACCAGTTCCGTTATCAATAGACATATTTCCAGCAAAGATAATGTCGAAAGAATTATCTTTAATAAATGATGCCAATAGCTTTGAAGTAATAAATTCATCTTTTTCCTCTAAGTCATCTTCAATAAGCACAGCTCGATCAGCGCCAAAGGCATAAGCAGTTCGAAGGATTTTCTCTGAATGGTCTGATCCAACTGTTACAACCGTCACTTCTCCTCCAGCTTCTTCTTTTAATCGAATCGCTTCTTCTAAAGCATATTCATCGTATGGATTTATAATAAATTCAATGCCATCTTCTACAATTTGGTCCTTTTCAATTACAACTTTCTCTTCCACATCAAACGTTGCTTTAACGATTACAATAATATTCATCGATTAAGCCTCCTCCTTAAGAAAAGTTACAAAAAAGCTATTGCAAACTTCTTTGGTTCATTTTATTTGAGTTAACTATAATTCATCTGCCTGATAAACTACTATGTGTAATTTACACAAAAAAAAGAATATTTCTTCAATTCTTATAGTTTAATTTTTACAATAGGCATTGTAATTTCGTTATAAATCTTGGGATTCCCACCTATATTTTCAAGTTTCATGTAAGCTTTCCTATCAAAAACACTTTTAAACATGTTATGTTTTCTAACATATTTGTTGAGATATTGAAAAAAATAAAATACACTGTAAACAATATGACCAAAGTAAGAATAGGAATATACTTCTGTAGAATTTGAATAAAATTAGTAGATTGTCAGTTAATTCTTTATTAGCACAGTATGTAGAAAAATAGATTTTTATTGGAGGGTAATGTATGATTCTTGAAAAAATTGCACAGACAGTGGCTCAAGAAACAAGTAATATAATAGGCTATCCAGTCAGTATTTCTGATGACAAAGGATATCTTATAGGAACAAACGATCCTAGTCGGGTAGGAATTTTTGATAAGCTATTTTTTGAAGTAGTAAAGCAAAAGAAGATGATTCAGTGGGAAGCTATACATGTAAAGAATTTACTAAATATTTTTCCTGGATCAAGCGCACCTATCATTGTAAATAATAAAGCTATTGGCGCTATAGGTATTATTGGTAAAGCAGATGAAACAGAAAAATATATACAGTTAGTAAAAAACCATATCGAAATGCTTTGCTATCAACATTTAAAATCGGAAATAGCTGATTTAGAAACAAAAGCATTAGATACTTTAATGCAATATATCTTTCATTTTGACAGCAAAAATGACAATATAGAACGAATAACTGATTATGGAAAAATGATAGGATATAATTTAGAAATAGAAAGAGCCTGTATTATTATTGATATTGCTGCTTTATCCACTAACATACTAAATACCACTACCAATAAAATATCCTTACATCAACTTCATCAAGAATTACTAGAAAGTATCAAGTTTCACTTTGTTGAACATAATGAAGATCTCATTGGACAAGCAAACCTAGAGCAATTCTCTATATTTCTTGCAACAGGTTCCAAAGGAATGGATAAATCATTTATAAATAGAATTGACTACAAAATTAACAAAGTGAATCAATTTTTAGAAAAAAAATACGGTTTATCAGCAGTCGTTGCAATCGGAAACACTGCTAAGGGTACACAGGGGATGAAAGAATCCTATGATAACGCAATAAGAACATTGCAGGCTGGAAAGAAGACAGAAATACACCCAAAAATATACTATTATAATAGCTGGAATATCACTTTAGAAATTTTAACAAATGAACTGCCTCCCACATTATTAACACAGCTCAATAAAAATGTAGATCCTTTTATTAACCACTATAACTTTGAAACGTTAGCCTCCACTTTTATGGTTTATTGCAAAAGCAATATGAATTTAAGTGAAACTGCTCGAAATTTATTTATTCACCGCAACTCTTTAATCTATCGCCTTGAAAAAATAAAGGAATTGACTTCATTAAATATATCGAATTTTGAACACTGTATTCTTCTTTATATAGCGATTAAAAACAAAATACAAGAGAACCAGAATCTTCAGTCTGTTAGTTCCAACGCTAAATAATTATTTTACCAAATTCCCCTCTTATCATTCTATGGTTCTAAGAGGGGAATTTGGTATTTAAAAAAATCGCCAGTTGAGTATACACTTTGATACTCAATTGGCGATTTTTTATTATTCATTTAATTCTTTAAAGAATCTATTCCTCAAGATAAGAACAGCAATAATCTACAACTTCATGAACAATTAATTGGAAACTTTCATTGCTAGGTACATAGAAAACGCCGGTGCCGTTAATTTCTTTCCAATCTTCACCTTGCAGCTTGTAAGATAATTTCCCTGAAACAATGTCCATTTCTTCTTTACTAGAAGTAGAAAATTCATACTCGCCTGGCATCATAATGCCAAGTGTTTTCTTTGTTTGATCAGGAAAAATAATCGTTCTGCTTGTCACTTTTCCCTCAAAGTAGATATTTGCTTTTTTTGCAAGTGTAACATTTTCAAATTGATTCAACTAAGACACTTCCCTTGTTTAACTTATATTTAAAATACGTGTTCAAAAAGGTGACAAATTAGAAGCAAGAAGATCGAGGCGGCGTAGCTTTGAGCAACGGAACGTATGCAATTAGATACGTGAGTAGCGGAAAAGCAAGCCAACGAAGAGATTCGACGCTTATCATTTGGTGCCTTTTTGAACATCCTCTTAAAGAACTAGGTGGAGATTTCATCTCCACCTGCTCCCTCTTGTTATATATTAATCGAACATTAATGGACGAGCAATTTTATTAATTGCTGCTCCGTCAACCATCAATGTTTGACCGCTGACATATGTAGCTTCATCAGAACACATAAATAAACATGCATTCGCGATATCATCGACAGTACCAATTCGGCCAAATGGTTGGAATTCAAGTGTTTGTTTAAATGCTTCTTCTGGATCAGGAAGACTTGCAAAAGTCAGATCAAGTAAAGGAGTCTTAACTGTACTTGGGCAAACCGCATTTACACGAATGTTCTTAGGACCACAATCCAATGCCATTTGTCTTGTTAATGCAGTCATTCCTCCTTTTGATGCAGCATAAGCAGCTAAACGTGTAATTGTTTTTTCCGCATGCCATGAAGCAATATTGACTATTGCACCACCACCTCGTTTTTCCATTTCAGGAATAGAATATTTGGAGCATAGGAATGCACCAGTTAAATTCACACCAATAACTTTCTGCCACTCTTCTAGTGAAGTATCTACAGCTGATTTACGCACATTAATTGCCGCATTATTAATTAAAAGATCAATTCCTCCAAAACGTTCCACACCAGCTTTAACCACTGCAATTACATCTTCTTCGCTGCTAACATCTGTTTTCACAAAGATAGATTCAATTCCCTCTGAAGCCAGCTGGTCTACTAGCTTAGCACCTAATTCTTCATTTACATCTGCAAGGACAATTTTTGCACCATTTTTTCCAAATGTACGTGCAATTCCTTCCCCAATTCCTTGGCTGCCACCAGTTACAATTGCTACTTTGTCTTTTAATCTCATCATGTACTCCTCCTACTAGTCGTTTATATTTCTTATTAGAAAGGTCATTAAAAATAAAAAAAAGATGTGTTTTATTTCTTGATATCACTATACCTAGTATGATTGGTCCAAACTATATGTAAATTGTACAAAAATACGAATATTCTAATAATAATTTTTGTGTTATTTTTATCATGCCTTTTAATTGAGGTGCTCTCCATGAAGAGGTAATAGTAATTGTAACAGGGGTTCATGTAATTTAAAAAGAAGCAATGTCCAGTAAATTCATCTGCCATACTTTATTTTAAGTAACATTTAATTAATATAAGTTCTTCTATTTACTCCCTATTTCTCCAATGTCATTCCAGCCATAAACCAGCTCGTTTATTCTTTTACCGCTAATATTAATTACTTCACTTCCTACTTTTTTGCCGCCTAATGCTTCATAAAAATAGCAAGCGCTGTTTTCTTCTAAAACTTGTACGATCATACTGGTAATTCCGATCCCTTGTAAATATACTGCAACTGTTTCTACTAGTGATTTACCAAGCCCCATTCCTTGATAGCTTTTCAAAAGATAGATTGCATACAGTTCTCCATCAAAGTTTTTGTAGCTTCCACTTCTTTCTTTTCCCCCACAAGCAAAGCCAACTATTTGACCATCTTCTTTTTCCGCTACAAAAACATGTCCATTCGGTATTTCACTTACCCAAATTTTTTCACGTTCCTCGTAAGTCAACCCTTGCAAAAAAGCAGCTGGCACTATATTTTCATAGGTAGTCCTCCAGCTATCTACATGTACTTTGGCAATGCTTTTTGCGTCTTTTAACACAGCTTTTCTTATTTTCATAGAATCACCTCTTTATCATTCAGGCTGTTTTCGTATAGATTGTTGCGTTTAAATTCGCAGCCTGAATACACTTCGCTTTCCGTGGGCGAGTGTCGAGCCTTCCTCGTCACATACGCTCCTGCGGGGTCTCGTCTTTCTCGCATTCCCACAGGAGTCTACGTGTATTCAGTCTGCTGAGTACTTCTTCTCCCATTTTTTTACGTAAAAACAACAAACTTTGAGAAAACAGCCATCATTTAATACACCAATTAACAGGAATGTATGTAAAAAAGTCGTTTACATTAATACGTCCAAACATAAATTAATCTATACAAATATCAAATTCCGTTCTATTCTCTTGATCTTCTTTATCAACATCTTGATAAAAATAAAATGACAACCCAGAAATATCATCAGGTAATGGTGGAGAAATAATAAAATCTTGGGTGGTATGTCCTTGTGTCCCTCCTCCTCCTGATTTCCTGCAACGAAACTCCTCTCCTATATATAATTTTAAATGTGGAGGGTATTCATGATCGCTCTGATCACTTGTCGAATCCCAATCTATTGTCATATGTAAAACACTGGCGTTCGCATACTGCCGTATGAAGATAACCGTATAAATATATTTATTTATCTCCACCGACTTTAAGACAGGAATGTTTTTTCTAAACTTTTCTGGTTCTACTGAAGGTTTATAACGATCGACTTCAAAATCAGAAAATATTGTCTGCAGCATTTCCTCTGAAAGCTCGTATTTTTCTGCCCAGTCTACAATATTTTTTGGAGGCGGTACCAAATAACTTTTTTCTGTATAATCTATTCTTTGCTTTATTAATGCACATAATTGTTCATCCATTGCTGCCATTTTATCGTCGTATTGCTTTTTTGGCCCATTAAAAACGTTCATGATAATCTCCTCCTATTTTGTAGTTTAAAAATAACTTCTGATCCTGTTTCCTTTTCTTTTAAGTGATCACTATACTCTTTAAAAACGAATGTTAGACCTGATAAATCTTCTGGCAGAGGCGGTGTTATGTTGAAGATATAGCAGCGATGTCCATCTGAGCCACTGCCACGTACCATTTGGCAATCATATTTTTCATTAATAAACAATTCGAAGTTCATAAATGGAGCGAGTCCATCTGTACCTTTACTCGCATCGTCCAAATCTTGATTAAAATATAAAACACTTACATTTTTATATTGGAAAACATGGGTAATAAAATACATTACCTCTTCCATTTCAACTAATTTTAAAATAGGGATATGCTTTACAAACCCTTTTGGTTCAACAGGTTGCCTAATATGTTCCTCACTACTAATTGTTCCAAAAAATGCATTCAAAAAACATTCGTCCTTATCATACTTTTCCGCCCATTTTGCAATATAGGATGAAGATGGCACTCTTGATTTCTTATTGCAAATTTCCTTTCTTTTTTTTAAAAGAACACATAATTCTTCATCAATTTCAACGAGCCTTTCATCATCATAATTGCTTTTATGTCTCATTGGTTTCTCCTCCTTCTATATGGCAAGTACCTTCATATCCAAATATTTCTATAAATACTTACTTTCCCCTGCAAAAATGTTCTATAAAATGCAAAAGGGGTGCCTCAAGTGAGACAGCCCCTTCCTTTCGTCATCTATTGTTGCAATTTTTACTATGATTGTTGCAGTTTTTCTCTATATTGTTGCAGTTTCACGCAATTTTGTTGCAGTTTTTCCGAAATAGCTACTTTTCGACAAAATCCGCATCACTTTACATTAAACATGCCTTCTCTCAATCAACCGAATGCCTACGCCTAACATCAACGTTCCCATTAACAGCAATACTGCTGCTGGCAGGAGAATTTCTTGCATTGGAGCATCTTGTATAATTGCTTTTTTCAGCATCTCCATTCCATACGTAATGGGAATAAATTTGGATAAAAGCAATAGGAATTTGGAAGTTACTATTTCTAATGGCCAATAGGCGCCGCCAAGCATCGCAAAGCTTACAGTTATAAGCGGGATAAGCGAATTAAATTGACTCGCTGTTTTTACTAAACCGGTAAGTAAAATTGCCAATGCAACGATGGCAAACAAATAAGGGATGATCAGGAGAAAGACCCAATAGTACTTCCCATAGAAATCTACCCCAACACCGTATTTAAAAATGGTGAATATCAACATTATTTGAATATAGCCAACTGCAAAGCTAAACAGTAAATGACCTAAATAAAGCTGTGTTTTCGACGTAGAAGATAAAATAAACCGATCCCAAATACCATTTTGCTTATCTCGTAAAATTTCCACCACCGTATAAGCAATTGTATAGATGCTAAAAAATAGTGTAAATCCAAATAAAGATTGAAGCGCCTGATTATAAGTGGATTTTTTCTTCGACACATTACTGTCAAATGATACTGGCAAAATTGGATTTGCTTCATTATCTGCTAAAATTTTTTCTGCGTCTTGATGATTTTGTGCCAATTGTATCATTGCTGCCTTTTGCTGTTTATTTTGATAATATTTTTCTAAAAAGCGATTGATCACAATTACATTAGAACTTTCTGCAACACGATAAAGTGTATAATTATTTTCTCCCAACGCTATACCAGCTTCAGATGTACCTTCTTCTACTTTCTTTTTTGTTTCTTCTTCCGAAAACACCTTAAATGTGTAGCTTTCGCTTTTGTTTAAGTCCTTTACAATGCTGTGAATATCCTCTGTCCCGTTTGCACTATAAACAGGAACTTCTATTTTTGTAAAAGAAGATTTCCCCAGCAAAAAGGCAAACGCCATACACATAATGGTAGTTACAATAAGAGCACCAGGCTTGCGGATAAACTGTCTATATTTTCCCCAAAGTATCGCCTTCATGATGCAATCCCTCTTTTCCTAATAAAAGCAAGTGTTAATACGATTAATATTCCGGTAAATAATAATATTGCTTGAATTTGACTCCAAATATCACTAAAAGAGTAATCCTGAACTACTTTTAAATAAGCGGTTATTGCCGCACCACCTGGCGAGTATTGTGCCAATGTCTCCATAAAACCGCCAATAGCGCTAACATCAAAAAAGCTTCCGCCAATAAATGCGAGAATAGGAATAAATAAACTAGAGAAAATGTTGGCGATGTTTCTTGAATTTAATTTATAAGCAATGCTTGTTATAAATACAGCAAAGCTTGCAGTCATTGCATTTAAGGCTAATGTTATACATAAATAATTAATAATATTAGGAAAGTTCACCCCATAAATGAGTGCTGTTAAACCAAACAATACATTGAGCTGAACAAAAGATAGCAAAAATGTCGCTGCGAATATTCCAGCAAAATATGAAAAACGTGATACATTTGCGAGTAATGTCCGCTGATACATATACTCTTCTTTTTGTTGATAAGCAAATCCAGCTACAGTTGTAGCGACATAAAAAACAAACATGACACACATGCCAACTGCATAATAAGAAATGGCGTCTACCTCTTTTTTCTTTGTGATATTTTCAATAGTGCCTACCTTTGTCTGGGCTGCAGACAGCTGTGTGTAATCAACTTTTAATTGCTGTGCTGTTTGCGAATAGGTTAGCTCTTTCTGAAAACTTGATACAACATCTTGAATAACCGTCGCTTCTAAGGAAGTGTTGTCGCTTACTGCTAATTTCCACTTTTCAACTTCTCCATCTCCCTGCACGAGCTTTTGATAAAATTGTTCAGAAAACGTAGAAGGAATTTCTAAAACACCACTATATTTTTTTTGTTCTTTTGCTGTTAGTTTGCCTTCCTTTATGACTGTAACTTTTAACACTTTTTTTAATTCTTTATTTTCAGTTAGTTCCTTTAAAAAAATATCAACTGGATTAAAAGAATAAATAATAGCTGTTTTTTCCGCTTTTTCTTTTTCTGATAAAGATGATGTTTGAATTTCGTTTATCGCTTTTTCCTGTGCTTTTTTCGGATTATCTTGCAACAACACAGCAAGTTTTGCATTTATTGTTACTTCTTTATCATCTAATGCTCCTAATGCACTTCCTAAAATCGTAATAAGAATAAAAGGCATTAACAGCAGCACAATTAGTTCTCTTGGTCTTCTCCACATAATCAGCAATTCTTTTTTTATCAGCTGCCAAAACATAGTACCCCTCCTAATCCCTTAACTGCCGACCAGTAAGATGCAAAAATACATCCTCAAGGGTTGGTGTTTCAATATTTACGGAAAGCACGTTTGTTGCATTTTCTTCTGCTAGTTTAAAAATATCTTTCAGCAAGTTGATTTGCTTTGGAACAATGACTGTAATAATAGATTGCTGGATAGAGAGATTTTTTACATTGGCATGATTTTTTAATGCCTCTACAAATTCATGCTTCACCATTTCTACTTTAATATTTATCGCCGTTTCAGCAGACAGAATATTTTTTAATTCTTCTTTTGTTCCAGAGGCAATAATTTGACCATGATCCATAATATAAATGCGGTCACAAAGGAACTCTACCTCTTCCATATAATGACTTGTATAAAGGACAGTCATGTTTTGCTCTTTATTCAGCCTTTTTACCGTTTCTAAAATATAATTGCGAGACTGCGGGTCAATACCAACGGTCGGTTCATCCATGATGATAATCTTCGGCTCATGAATGAGGGCTACGCCAATATTTAATCTTCTTTTCATCCCGCCGGAAAAAGTTTTCACCAAGTCCTTTTCCCTATCCTTTAAACCGATAATGTCAAGGACTTCATCTACTCTTTGCTGCAGGCGGCTGTTTGGAATTCTGTGCATTTTTCCAAAAAAGATTAAATTTTCTCTTGCCGATAATTCCATATAAAGGGCAATTTCCTGGGGAACTACTCCTAAAATCTCCCGCAACTGTTGTGGAGATTTTAAAATACTTTTATTGTGCAATCGAATATCGCCGTTATTTGGTGCAACCAAAGAAGAAATCACCGATATCGTCGTCGATTTACCCGCACCATTTGGCCCTAATAATCCAACCGTTTCTCCGCTTTCTAAATATAAATTAATCGAGTCTACTACCTTTTTCTGTTTATATGCTTTGGACAACTCTATAATCTCTAACATTTTTATCATCCTTTCTACAACCTATCATAAAGATTTTTCTTTTTATCTCCTATACCTAAAGGTCATTTCTTTTGGGAAAATAATGACTTAGGTCATGGGGTAAGGTCATTTTTTATAAAAGGTGTTTTTCCTCCCCAAAAAACGTAACATATATATTGCATTACGTAATATATATGTTACACTATTGGTAGGAGGCGGTAATATTATGAAGAATATGGTGAAAATCGCACGTCTTCAAATGAATTTAACACAGCTGCAATTAGCTGAATTAACTGGTGTAACTAGACAGACGATCAGCTTAATTGAAAAAGGGAAATATAATCCCACCTTAAAACTATGTCTAGACATCTGTTACGCAGTCAACAAATCTTTAGATGAATTATTTTGGATCGATAAGGAGGAATTATAATGCAAATAATGAAAGACGAGCGCCTAAAATTAAAAAACTTACGGAATTTTCGAACTGCCTTTCTGTTTCAAACGATCTGTATCATAGGGATTTTAATTTATAATGGAGTGAAGCATGGGTTATATGCAGTAATGGATAATCCACTATACTTAGTGATTTTAAGTACATCGATTTTGCTTGGCTACTTAAATATTACGATATCTGTTGATGTATATGGCGATCATGTAAAAAAGCCGGGCCCTTATTACAAAACGATTTTCTACTCTTTAGCAATTGGCATTGTTTTTTACCTCATTACTGTACTAACACCAGATGGAACGAATAAAGCTGGCATGATTGTAGGCTCTGTATTGTTTGTATGTTTTTTATGCACCTTTACTTTTGCCTATTTTCTAAGGAAAAAACGCTATAATGAATTTAAGGATGAAGATGAGGAAATATGATAGGTACGAGACTCCCATTTTCTTGAAATAAAACAGGACAACACCTTTTAGTAAATGGTATAATTTTCAAAAAAGGGAGTGTTTAATATGGATGCAAATTTGATGGAATACGTAAATAAACGTATTGAAGAACTCACAGCATACAAGTCTGAAACCCTCCAATCATTAAAAAAAGTAACAAAAACAGTAGAGGAATTAAATGCAACAGAGGAAAAAGAGATATCTGAGAAGAAAATGACGTATTATTTCGCAACTGGTGCATTGGCAGAGTTACAAGAGCTAAAGAGAGTATTAAACAGTTAGAAGAGATGGCATACTTCAAGTATGCTTTTTTAAAGTAAAGGAGTAAATATACATTTAATAGAGTAGATTTTGGAGGAATGCTAGTGACAAACCCTGATGTTGTTCTTAAGCAATATAATCCCGATTGGGTTCGACAATTTGAATGGGAGAAAAAAAGAATTATAGAAGCAATCGGTGATAGAACTATTAAAATAGAGCATATCGGCAGCACTTCCATACAAGGATTAGGAGCAAAACCAATTATTGATATAATGGTAGCTGTTAAAAATTTAGAGGAAGTATCCAATCTAATTATTCCTTTAAAAAACATTGAATTTGAGTATGTTCCAAAACCTGAGTTTAAAGATAGAATGTTTTTTAGAAAAGGGTTATGGGGAAAGGGAACTTGCCATCTACATATATGTGAATTTAACAGCAGTGAATGGAATGACAAGCTATTATTTCGTGATTATTTAAGGCTGTATCCTGAAGCAGCAAAAGAATATTACCTATTAAAAAAACAACTAGCTTCTGAATATTCATTTGATAGACTGACATACACTCTGAAAAAAGAACCCTTTATTAAGCATATTATTGAAAAAGCTAAAAGAGAAAATGCTGATATATAAACACCTTTTTAGAATGACTGATAATAAAATTATTTAATATAGTGACTACGCATAGGTTATCATGTGTTTGTGTGCTTTGTTGCAATAAGAAATCAATAAGGAGTTTATAACAATGGATAATCAGAATAAATATTGGGATAAAGTCGCTAATGAAAAAGAATTTACTACCCCTTTTCAACCCGAACTATTTTTAAAATATGTGGATCAAAATGCTTCCATATTAGATTATGGGTGTGGCTATGGACGAACATTACTTGAATTAAGAGATTCAAACTTTAATCATTTACACGGTGTAGATTTTTCAGAGGAAATGATTAAAAGAGCTAAATCCAATGATTCAGAAATTGATTTTCAGGTTGTTCAAAGTGGAAAGCTTCCTTTTCCTGATCATACTTTTGATTCTGTTTTACTTTTTGCAGTTTTAACATGCGTCTATAAAGACGAAGAACAAAATGCTATTTTAGATGAAATTAAACGGGTATTAAAACCAGGGGGCATTATTTATATTAATGATTTTTTACTAAATGATGATGAAAGAAACAAAGCTCGTTACGAAAAAGGCTATGCTAAGTATCATACTTACGGAGTATTCGAATTAACGGATGGAGCCATTTTACGTCATCATGATAAAGAGCGTATAAAAGAATGGACGATCCCATTTGAAGAATTAGAATACAGGGAAGTAGAATATGTAACGATGAATGGTAATCGTTCTAATGGGTTGGTTTATATAGGTAGAGCAAAATAAATGTAATATCTAAAAGGAAAACCTTTGAATCTCAAGGATTTTCTTTTTTGAATCGCTAGGTATAATTACAAAAAAAGTTCAAAAAAAATAAATGAAAAGGGACGGGTGGTTAGGTTAAGTTTATCTCTTCAATACAAAAACAGTTCCGTTAGAGCTAATAACGAAACTGTTTTTAGAATTATCTATATTTTCTTATTGAACTAACCTGCCCCGTTAATAAAATGAATAAAGAGTTACTTTTTCTGATCAATGAGTGAATGTCTTTTATCAGCCGCACTTGCTATAAATAAGAAAGCAATACCAATAACAACAGCTTCTGTAATTATCGTAATCCAAATACCAATAGGGAACAAAAGTGACAATAAGAATAACAATAATCCAGTAAATAATATTAAAGTTAAGCCTATAGAAAATGCCACCTTTTCAGGTAATACTTTAATTTTATCTAACATTATTTACACCCTCTTTAAGTTCTTTAAATGACAAAAGTAATTTTCATCAATTCATAACTTTTATACCAGAATTACTATGAGATTCTTATTAAAGATACCTGCCTCGTTAGTTGAAGAACATCCTTAACTATATTTTAACATAAAACACAATAGATCCTTTGTTTAATCAATACCAAAATATTAAAAAAACAGGCTATTATATAAAATCATTCTTCACCGCAAATATTGCAAGCTGTGTCCGGTCTCTTAGTTCCAGCTTCGTTAATATTTGGGTAATATGATTTTTTACCGTTCCGACGGATAAAAACAGTTCGCTGGCAATTTCTTTATTTGTTTTGCCTAAGCCGATATTTTTGACAATGTCCCGCTCTCTTTCAGTTAGGGGAAATAGTTTTGCTGACTGCTTTTCTGTTTTATTTTCTTTTAAAAGCTTTGGCATTACTTTTGCTGCCACTTGTTCATCTATCGATATTCCGCCTGCTAAACAGCTTTTTATACTATGCAATAAATATTTGCTGTCTGTTGTTTTTAATAAAAAGCCATTTGCTCCTTCTTTAAATGCTTGAATAGCATATTCTTCGTCATTAAAAGTGGTAAGGATAAGGATTTTCACATGTGGAAACCTCTTTTTTATGTGCTGTGTTGCCTCCACCCCGTCCATAACAGGCATGCGAATATCCATTAAGATGATATCTACAGCATGCTGCTCTAACAGATTTAGTACTTCCTTTCCATTTTCCGCTTCTGCTACAACCTTTATTTCTTCATCTTGTTCAATGATCATTTTTAAGCCGTTTCTTACAATCTGTTGATCTTCCGCGATTAAGACCCTTATCATTCTTCTATCTCCTCTACCGGCATATTTCCTTGTAGAATAAATTGGTTGTCTGCTTGATAAACATCTAACTTACCACCAATTTCTTCTAATCTTTTTTTCATATTTTTTAAGCCAAATCCTTCATATATAGGATATTTATGTACGTATGTATTTTTTATCTCTATTGTTATATGACCAATTGGCGACACACCTAATGTAATAAAAACTTTTTTGGAACTGCTATATTTCATCGCATTCGTTAAGCCTTCTTGAATAACCCGATAAAGGATCGCATTTTGCCTATTGCTGATGCGCATGCCTAATACACCTTGTTTTGTTGTTAAGTGAACATGGACTGCATTTTCACTTTCCAGCTTTTTCACTAAATGAATAACAGATGAAATTCCTTGTATTTCTTCTGCTTGCAAGATGCGGACAGCTTTTCTTGTTTCTTCTAACGATTCAGAAGCCATATTTCGCAGCAGCGCAAAAGACTCGTTTTTTTCTTGAATGGATAATAGTTCAATTTGCATCAAAAGGGCGGTTAATTTATGTCCAACTGAGTCATGCATTTCTCTTACAATCATGTTTCGTTCTTCTATTCTCGCAGTATGTTCATTTTTAAATGCTTGGCGTTTCTGGATACGATATTCATTTAATAAAGATTCATATGTTTCTCTAATAGATGCATATTCATGACTATTTTCATTTAAACGAACAAACAGAATGATTACCATGGTCGCTGCACATACATATAAACTAATGGAAAAATGAAACAAAACAACACTGATAACAAAATGTATAATAACGGTACTTAAAAGGAGGATACGAAATGTTTTTACGGATAACATTTGACTGCTTTCCATTAAGATAAACAGCATGATCACGACTAAATAAAAAAACACTGCTCGATCAGTTACTAAAGATATAGTTTGAATCAGTATAAGGATAAGTATATAAATAAGTGTTTTTTTCTGTACAATCGGAATAAGAAAATACAGGCCAAGAATACAAGTGAAAAAGAATAGAAGTGTGATAAATGAAACGGTATGTATATAAGAAGCATACAGTGCTCCGGTCATGAAAAGTAATAATAATAGTAATTTTATATAGTAGGACTGCAATGTACGTTCTCTCCATTTCTATATATAAACTGATTTTAACGTATCAAATTGGATATAATTGGTCAATGATATTTTTCTAATAAGGGGTGAGGTGAATATTGTCGATTTTTGCAAAAAAATAGCTATATCTGAAAAATTGCAACAATATTCGGGAAAACTGCAACAATACCAGCAAAAAATGCAACAAAATCAAGAAAAACTGCAACCATTCTTTTAAACAAAGAAAAAGAGAAGGATTTTCTCCCCCTCCTTCTTAAAAACTCCACATTCCCATCGGAAGTGTCATACCTAAATACAGAACAAGCACCAAAGCGATAACAAATTGCGTCCATAATATCGTTGTTTTTCTGCCTTTTTTCGTTCGAACTAAAATCATTTCCAACGCAGCAATTACCCATAATCCAGCCAATGTTTTTAAAATATACATTGGTGGGAAGCTGCCTAAACGATACAGCCACCATATCCCCGTTCCAATGACGAATAAATAGATTAAACGAAGTATCATATGTACTATTTTACTGCCCTTTTCTTTTCCACTTTTATGTAATGCAAATGCAATCACAAACAGTATAAGAGCAAGCAGCCATGAAGTGATGTGAGCATGTGACAAAATTTTCTGCCTCCTTTCCTTTACATATCTTATTATAATGCAAAACACGTGATATTGCTTTTAATATTCCGCTGCCGTAAAATCACGATGGATTAAAGCCGCTTGTCTCCCTTATGTATATTATAAACTTTTAGATATTTTATTGAAAATGTTTCGTATTTCCTTCAAACAAAAGCAGACTAACCAATTAACCTTTAATCGGTTAGTCAAAAGATGGATTATCTGCCTTCCAATGCATCTAGCCGCTGAATTACTCTTTGGAGTCTGCGTTGAAGTTGGTTAATTTCTCTATCTTGCTGATCATTTTGCCGTTCTAACTGATCTACTCTGCGTTCAAGCTGAGTTGTTCTACGTTCCAGCTGATTTATTCTTCTTTCAAGCTGATTTACCCTGCGTTCAAGCTGCTGCCATTGGGGCTGTTGAAACAACTGCGATAGTTGTATTTGTCTGTTGGGATCGTATTGAGCATGCTGTACATATGAATTATAGTCGAACTGAACTTGTGGAATTTGATAATTTCCATAAGGATACATCTGGGCATCTCTCCTTTTAATACGTGTTCAAAAAGGTAACAAATTAGAAGCAAGAAGGTCGAGGCGGCGTAGCTTTGAGCAACGGAACGTATGCATTTAGATACGTGAGTAGCGGAAAAGCAAGCCAACGAAGAGATTCGCCGCTTATCATTTGATGCCTTTTTGAACATCCTCTTTTAGGTTAATCCCCTATAGATTATGTAGGCATTTGCAATGTGAAACGGCGCATACCCAGTGACTTCGATGTTTTAAATATAAAATTAGCCTCTTAAAATCAATTAGAAAAGATGTATAATATATTTGTAGCTTAAATTTAATCATTGTTACAAGGAGATTATCGTATGACAGTGAAACAAAAAACGCTCCCCTCATTATCTTCAAATTCAGTTCGTTTAGGGATTTTATTAGCAATAGTTGGAGGGTTTTTAGATGCCTACACATTCATCAGCAGAGACGGAGTGTTTGCCAATGCACAAACAGGAAATATCGTCCTATTCGCTGTAGAAGCAGCTAATGGGGAATGGAAAGATGCTATGCTTTATATCCCACCCATTATAGCTTTTATATTAGGTGTTTTAGTATCAGAAATAGTTAAGATTCCCCATATTAGACATTTATTGCACAGCTATAGACGGTCTATTCTTATATTAGAATGCATAGTTTTAATTATTGTCGGAATCTTGCCAACAAGTGTACCTAACTTAGTAGTAACAGTATGTATATCATTTGTATCCTCTTTACAGATTTCTACTTTTAATAAATTAGATAAGTGGGCCTATAATTCAACAATGACAACAGGAAATCTGCGAACTGCAGCCCAAGCTGCCTATTGTGCATTTATAGAACATAATCAGGAAGCGAAAAAACAATTTAATGAATTTTTTGGCATCATTGCTTCTTTTTTATTTGGTGCGTTGATGGGGACGTTTTCCACCACTTATATAGGGAATTCCTCTGTATGGATCGCTTCCGGATTTTTAGTTATTGCACTTATCTTGTATCATCGGGACAAAGGGTTTTTGAGAAGATCGATCATGTTGAAATAATCGGCTTCGTTTAGCTAAGACTTATGGGATTGAACCATGACGTTGATAAATTCCTTCGTTGCAGGTGTTGCTTCATTAAAAGAATGTGCAATGATGCCAATTTGACGAGTTATCCGTGGACTAATATCTTTTATGATTAAATGATGAGACACAGAAGAGAGTGTAAATTTTGAAATAATCCCTATACCTAAGTTATTTTGAACCATGCTAATTAAGGTTTCAGCGTTTTGAACCGTTAAGCTTTCTTTAAAATTAATATTATTTGTTTGGAATGTTTTTGAAATGGCAATTTCGTGCCCTCCTTTACAAAAAATAATATCATCCTGCTGTTCTTCCAAATTCACAATTTTTTCTTGATTTAATCTATGGTTAGAAGGAATTATCGCAACCATATAATCATCGTTGAGTATTTTATATTCATATGGCTCAAAAGGAGATGCAACGATACCTATATCAACCGTTCGATCCTCTACCCATTTCTTAATTTGATTCGAAGTCGCCTCTATTAATTCTATATTTACTAGCGGATATTTTTCTCTAAATAATGCAATGGCTTTAGGTAAAATATTTGTCGATGTAGCTGGAAAAGAACCAACCTTCACTTTGCCACTGAGAAGTTTATTTTCCCGATTTGCAACTTGATATATTTTGTTCTCGACGCCTTTCATTTGCCTAGCTAATATTAGAATTTCCTTTCCTACTTCAGTAAGCATTAATCCATTCTTTTTATCCCTAATAAACAATTTAATTTCCAGATAGTTTTCTAAACTTTTTACCGCTTTGCTAACTGCCGGCTGTGATATAAATAAATCATTGGCAGCTTCCGTAATGCTCATATTATCTGCGACTTTCATAAATATTTCTAAGTTGTTCATATTCATAACCATTTAGTTATCACCTCAATAAAAATTATGTATTTGAGTTATATTAAATAGTACCATACTATTTAATTACATTAAAAGAAGGGAGATTATATTATGTTTAAAGTTTTCATGGGTATCATTTCTGTTACGCTTATTTGGGGATATACATGGGTTACAATGAAAATTGCAATTAGCGACATTCCCCCTTTTTTATTTTCATCTTTACGTTTATTTATTGGGGCAGTTCCTTTATTTATCATTCTCATATTTCAACGGAAAAGACTTTTTATAGGGAAAGAAAATGTGAATAACTACCTTATCATGAGTCTATTCATGTCATTTGGATATATGGCAATATTGACATATGGAATGCAATTTGTAGATTCAGGAAAAACGTCTGTTTTAGTTTACACAATGCCTATATTTGTCACCATTATCAGCCACTTTAAATTAAATGAAAAGATGAACATATATAAAATGGTTGGATTAATAATTGGTCTATTAGGTCTTTTATTTATTTTAGGATTAGAAATAATTAATTTTGATTTAAAAGTAGTATTCGGAGAATGTTTAATATTAATTTCAGCCATTAGTTGGGGATTGGCGAATATTTTTAGCAAAATAAAATTTAAACATATAGATGTTATTCATATGAACGCCTGGCAGCTTATTATAGGAGCATTATTATTATTTATTTTCTCTTCCCTCTTAGAACCAAACCATTCAACAAATTGGTCCAGTCCATCACTTTTATCCTTACTGTTTAATGGTTTGTTTTCAACCTCCTTCACATTTGTCGTTTGGTTTTGGGTGCTAAAAAAAATAAATGCTTCAAAAGCATCCATGGCATTAATGTTTGTTCCCATACTAGGCATTATATTTGGATGGCTGCAGCTTGGGGAGAAGATAACCGTTAGTATTATGATTGGATCATTTTTGATATGCATTGGGATCTTTATGAATACGTACAATTTTACAAGTATTAGAAGAACAGGAGAACAGAAGAAGCAGCAGCTGAATCGCTAAATACAAAATGGAATTTAGTATTTACATGGGGAAGAGAAAGTACTACTCTCTCTTCCCTAGCTAATGACTGGTACGGTGGATTCAGTTAATTTGTTTAGTTTAAGTCAACCTTCACGTTCTCTAATTCAACAATACTCGAATTTAAGCTTATAGGCACTCTTAATATATAGTTATCCTTATTAAAATCATCCAAGTTGCTAATATCAAAAGTGCTTCTAAAGCGTAGATTATCTTTATCAATAGTTTTTACAGTGTGTTTTATATATCTCATTCCATATATATCTTTTTCTGATTCTTTGACTAGATTCACACTACCATGAACAAAATTAGATTTAATATTTGTAAAGCCCCAACCCTTTTCATCACCATTGTTCACTTGAATGTCAACAATACACCGGTTATCTTCCACGAGTATTTTTTCGATTTTTACAACGAAATTCTGCCGTTTAGCCTTCAGTTCCACGGGCATTTTCTTATTCAATTTAACAAATTGAGCTTCTTCACTTATTGCTACTTTTGGATGGATATCTAAATAGCTCGCTGCCCCAATTAACCCTTGAGGAATGATATCTCTCATTTTTTTAATGAATTGACCATTTATTTCAGAACTATCTAGATCACCACTTATGGAAGTATATAGCTTTTCTCCCTGATCGTTATATACATCTAACGTTACATCATCATAATTTTTTCTTTCAATAGGAAAAGCAGTTGTATAGTTAATCGCAGTCGATGCTTTTCCAAAAATAATGGAATTCAAATGAACTTTTCCCTCTCCATCTCCTTTTTGCAAAGCAGTTTCTTTATTTATTTGGACTGTTTCATATGGCAGCTGATTAATAGGTACATCAAATTTCCAGCTTCCTTCCTTCCCTCCAATACTTGTGAATTCAAGTGGAAAAGTAGTATTTGAAGGTAAAACTGCATAAGGATAGTTTAATTGAATATGTCCCATGTATCCGTGATCTGAAGGCTCCATATGAACCCATTCTTTACTGTCTGAAATCCAATCTTGCCCGCCAAATATTTCATAAAACCCTGGAACTGTACCATTTTCAGTCGGCTTTACATCTCCTTTTACTTCAAAAGTAACACCTACAACTACTCCATCATAATAAGACTCTTTCATGACAACATCAATGCCTTTACTGCTAGCTGTTTCGTTTAATGATGTGATTAATTTTTGCGAATGCAAACTTCGACCAATCGCGTCATTAAAAGCGGTATAAACATTCCCCAATAAAGGCACTTCCGCCATTACATGGGATATGGAAGGAGAAATAAAGCTGGATGCAGCAAAAATAATGGCTGCTGCAGCTGTTGACCACATAATTGTTTTTATCTTTTTGCTGCTTTTTGGCATAACAGCATCAGCTCGTTTAGTCCCTGCCTTAATAGCATATAAAACATCCTCTTTCGGTACTTCAATTTCCTCATATGCTTTTTGAAGTAATTTCTTTTCCATTATAATTCCTCCCTCCTAATAACTTTTTTAACCGTTCTTTTCCTCGACTCAAATATGTTTTCACTGTATTTTCTGGGATGTTCATAACTTTAGCGACTTCATTAATTGGGAGATCCTGAAAATAAAAAAGAATAATAGCATTTTTATAGTTTTCATTTAACTGATTGATTGCCTCCAATAAATCTAAACGCTCCTCGCCTTTTTCCTTTCCCTCCGAAGCCAACTCCATCATTTTGTCGATGGGAATTTCTTGTTTTTTCTTTTTTAACACATCATAGGAACAATGAATTAGAATTTTTGTTAACCAGGTTAAAAAGTAATGTTCATTTTTTAATTGAGCAATTGCTAACATTGCTTTAAAAGCTGTCTCTTGCACCACATCTAAAGCATCTTCACGATTTCCAACATATAAGTACGCCGATCGATACAATTGATCACTATGTATAACAAGAAGTTTTTCAAAAGCCTTTTTATTTCCCTTCATTGCCTTTTTAATAAGCTTTATTTCATTCATGTTTTAACCTCCTTTCGCTTATTAGAGCGAATGCCTGGTGAAAAAGTTTCAAATTTTTTTAATTTCATTATTTCTGATTAGTTTACTACATAAGTCTTCTAATGAGACTCTCATATAAATTGAATATTAGCGATGATGCTTCATTTTTTTGAAATACTGTAAGTTAGTGCATTAAAATAATTAATAACCATCCAACCTACATAATTTGGCATGAAATGTCGGATGGAACTACTCTATAGCTGCTATTCTATTGATGAAGGAGGTCATATGATGGATTTGCTTAAGAACATGAATGGGGCAATACAATATATAGAAGAAAACCTGACGAACGATATTAACTTTAAAGAAGTGGCAAGGATCGCTGTCTGCTCTGAATATCATTTTAAAAGGATGTTTTCCTTCCTTGCAGGCATTTCACTATCCGAATATATCCGCCGCAGACGACTTACGCTTGCTGCATTTGAGCTTAAAGATAGGAACATAAAAGTGATTGATATTGCGATAAAATATGGATACAACTCAGCAGATTCTTTCGCAAGAGCTTTTCAACATTTGCATGGCTTAACACCTTCAGAAGCAAGAAATAACAGCCATTCACTCAAAGCATACCCACGAATGACGTTCCAGTTATCGATTAAAGGAGGCAGTGAAATGAACTATCGAATAGAAGAAAAAGAGGCGTTTCGTATCATTGGAATAAAGCAAAGAGTACCGATTATTTTCAATGGGGTTAATCCAGAGATTGCTTCAATGTGGAAAAGCTTAGATGATGAAACAATCCATCACCTGAAACAACTTTCTAATGTTGAGCCTATCGGACTGCTTAGTGCATCCACGAACTTTTCTGAAGGCCGAATGGAAGAAAAAGGAGAACTTGATCACTATATTGGTGTTGCAACAACAAAGGAATGTCCGGAACACCTTACACTGCTTGAAGTTCCTGCCTCTACATGGGCAGTATTCGAGGCGGTTGGGCCATTTCCTGATACGCTGCAAAATGTTTGGGGACGCATTTATTCGGAGTGGTTTCCATCTTCCAATTATGAACAAAGTGAAGGTCCTGAAATCTTGTGGAATCAAGATAAAGACGTAACTTCATCGACTTTTAAAAGTGAAATATGGATACCGATTGTAAAAAGATAAGAGTGAAAAATGAGAAAAGATCCATGGAGATGTTTCTGTGCCTCCATGGATCTTTCTTTATCATTAAAAAACTCTCCCTTTGACATTTCATTTAACGCTTAACAAAAAGAACGATAATAATCACAAACACAATCCCAATCATTATAAAAGGACCAACACCAGAACTATACACAATATAGATTTTAATGTGGCGTATCGCATTCACAATAAGAAATATTAATAAGAAAATACAAGACAACATGATTAGAGGCATATTTTTATTTCGATTCAAGTTGACCAGCCCCTTCATAGAATCTTATGTACAGATAACCATTACAGGAACCAACTATACAATTAATGTAATAATTTGCAGGATAACAGCTACTATCGTTTTTTGTCCACGCAATATAACACTATGTTCATCCTATCTTGTATTATTCATCTATCTTCATAAGCTTTCTCAAAGACAAAAACTGGTTCTTTTTCCTTTGTTTTGTCCTTCATAAGTCGTCTCAAAGACAAAACTTGACTCTTTTTCCCTTGTTTTGTCCTTCATAAGCTTTCTCAAGGACAAAACTGGTTCTTTTTCCTTTATTTTGTCCTTCATAAGCTTTCTCAAGGACAAAACTGGTTCTTTTTCCTTTATTTTGTCCTTCATTAGCTATCTCAAAGACAAAACTTAGTTCTTTTCCTTTATTTTGTCCACGATTAGAAAAGACCAAATCAAATTGATTTGGTCCGCTAATAAATAAAAATGTCACCAACCCCTACTCGCACCGCCGCCTCCTGAAGATCCACCTCCACCACCTTGTGGACCTCCGCCACCCCCGCCTCTTCCGCCACCGCGGGAAAGGATGGAAAGAATCATGTAAGAGAATGCTCCTCCAAAAAATTTAATATCGATAAACAACACAATTATCACGATTATAATAATGAGCCACATTGGAAAATCATTCGTTTCAGCTGGCTTTTCCGCTTTCAATTGCTGATCATCTATGCCGTATTCGGCGTATACTTCCTTCACGAGCACTTTATATGTTTCTGTTATTGCTTTATTTGGCTCCTGATTTTTTAAATAAGGCAATGTATATTCATCTAAAATTCTTCCGGCTTTTCCATCGGGAATTCTTCCTTCCAACCCATAGCCTACTTCTATTCTTACCTTCTTATCTTCCGTTGCCAGTACAAGCAAAACACCATTGTTTTTTTGTTTATTGCCAATTCCATATTGGCGAAAAGCTTCATTTGCAAATTCTTCTATTGTTTTTTCTTCTGTTGTTTGTACGGTTAAAATAGCTACTTGTGCCGTTGTTTGTTCTTCCAGCGATCGCCCGATATGGTTTAATTCCTGCTTTTCTGCCTTGCTTAATAGATTCGCAAAATCTTGAACATATATGTCGCCTATTGGTTTTGGAATTTCGTTGCTTGCTGCTAATACATTTCCACTAATGCAGCAAAAAAAGACGATGGAAAGAAAAGCGGAAAATAACTTAGAAGTCATTATCCATTGCCTCCAAAATCGACTTTTGGTGTTTTTTCTGCTTCTGGATTCGCCTTAAAGTATTCCTTTTCATCAAAGCCAGTTATTCTTGCCATAATGACACCTGGGAATCTTTTCACTTTTTTATTATAAGATGCAACTTGTTCATTATAATCTTTTCTCGCAACAGCAATTCTGTTTTCTGTTCCTGATAATTCATCCATTAACTGCGTAAACTGTTGATCTGCTTTCAAATTCGGATAGTTTTCAACAACAACTAATAACCGGCTTAAGGCGTTCGATAAGTCAGCATTTGCCGTTGCTTCTTCTTGAGGAGAATCTGCTCCAGCCAATCTTGCACGGGCATCCGAAATAGAGGCAATGACTTCTTTTTCATGGGAAGCATACCCTTTCACCGTACTCACAAGATTCGGAATTAAATCTAGTCTTCTTTGAAGCTGGTTTTCGATTTGGGCATACGACTGATCTACATTCTCTTCTGCATTTACAAACCCGTTATAACTCGACATAATGATAATTACTAACACAACAAGTATTACGAGAGCAATGACCATTCCACTAAATTTTTTCTTCAAGTTGAACACTCCCATTCCTTTCTCTATTTGCTTTATATGTAATGAGATAAAAATATAGACTACCTTTTTCTGCTTATTAAATATTTATCATTATTCCCCTTTTTTACTATTCCCACACAACTGTCTTTTTCTTTCTTCTATTTCATCGTGCAAATTTTCTATTAAACCTCTTTCATAAACGCTCTTTTCGTATAGATTGTTGTTATTTACCCCGCAGCCTGAATACACTTCGCTTTCCGCGGACGAGTGCCGATCCTCCTCGTCGCTATGCTCCTGTGGGGTCTCGTCTTTCTCGCTTTTCCTGCAGGAGTCTACGTGTATTCAGACTGCTCAGTGCTTCAGTCATGTTTATTATTTTATTCAAAAACAACAAACTTTTAGAAAACAACTTTCATAAAATACCTTCTTTTTGTAATAGTCCAAGCTTTTCATTGAATAAGCTTAACTTGAGAACATAATTTGATTTAGGCGAATGTATCACCACTCTAGATGCTCAACATAGTATGTAGAAGAATCTTATGTAAAGGATGTTGATCATGCCAGCTATTGTTGGAGTGGCTCAAGTAATTTCCGTTGGGAGCAGTTCTATTTTTAATATTGGAGACGTCTATAAAATGATGCCCATCTCTAACGCCAAAACGTTTTCCGGATCTGGTTCTTTTAATACGGGAGATGGATTAAATATAACCAATTATCAAAGCTCAACCAATACATTTGATAATGATGGAGTCGATCAAGGCAACTATTTGAACGCTTAATAAGGATGTTTAAATAGTCACCAAATAATAAGCGGCGAATCTCTTCGTTGGCTTGCTTCTAATTTGTTCCCTTTTTGAACACATATTAATAAAAGAATTAAAGGTGATGTGGATGAATTATTTTATACAACAGTCAATTACGATCAATACGATTAAAATTGGCGGGATAACGAACTCTTCTGTTTTTCAAGTAGGCAGTGCAGGGATTATTAAGCCAGCTTCTTATTTATATAATACAGGAGGTTTTACCGAGGCAGCTCCTGAATATCCTGGAGAAGTTGAACCCGGGGCCGAACAAGGTTTAATGTATGCACCTTCTGTTCCTTTACAAGCACCGTAACAAAGGAGGTCTCCTTTATGTCCCAAGATTTTTACCAATACAGTGAAAAGATGCGTTCCTACTTACAATACCTTGAAGGAAGGATAAAGAAGTTAGAACAAACCGTTGCTGCATTAACGAATGAGCTAACATTGATAAAAGAAAAACCTTCTGTTCATATTGATCGGATTGATTATAGCTTTGATCAGTTAAAAGTTGAAACGTTAGAAGGAACATTAAACATTGGCCTCAACCCTGCAGATTTAGAGAAAATTGAAGAGTTAACTGTTAATCAAAAAGGTTCCTATTATCCATCACCTGATCCGAAACAAGTACTGACCCGTTCCATGGAAATAGAAGAAGCCATGCATCAATTTATTCAATTGGAATTGCCTGAAATTATTATCAATAAACAGAAAGAACTTGGGCTGGAAGCGGATGAAGCGTATATCACTTTTATTCAAGAAGATATTACAAAACAATTGCAAACGAGAATAACCTATTATCTTCAACAGCAGCAACGATCAAATGAAGAAGATCCAAAGATATTTTCTGAAAAAATTATTGCCTCATTAAAGGAAGAGATGATCAATGGGGTTCATTTATTTTTAAGTAATATTCCAGAAAACATGAAGGGGAGATAAGACGAATGAACTTTCAAGTTTATAATCGAGATTTACAAGTTGGAGAGATTCGAATTGTCGGGGTTTCCAGTTCGTCCATCTGTTTAATTGGCGATACACAAACGATTCAACTTGCTTCCACTTTTGATACTCCTGCTGAATCGTTAATTATCGGTCCATTTGTTCCGTTGTTCCCGAAAGGATAATTATGTTAGAAAGAACTTCTGTTGTCGATCATATAAACTTAAACATTCTTTCTTTTTCTTCTTTTTTTGAGATCGGGGATGCCTCCTACTTTCAGGCATCTTCTCGGGCATTAGCAGTACAAAGGCAAAAAAAACTATTTTACGGGATAGAAGGCTCGTTTAATGACTACCCCGTTTTTTTTGAACCAATCCCACTTCCACCTATACAGGAAGATATTCAATGTCAATTTGAAAATAAGAAGCCTATTATTAAAGTAAAACATATTAATATTATTGCTGTATCTGCTTCTTCTTTATTGCAAATTGGCAATTGTGCGAATATATATGCAGAAACAAGAATCAAACATATTAGGCAGCTATCAAATCCACAAGCAGAGCCAGATGGGGATTCCCTAATAAAACTGCAAGCTGCTAATGGGCAGCTTAATTAACTTTTTTACAAGGAGGAATTATTTTGCCAGCTATAGTAGGTCCGGTACAAATTGTGAATGTTACAGATGGAGTAGTACAGTTTGGAGACTCCCTATTTATTTCACCAAAAGGAAATTCGAAAGCTACATTAGGGTCTGGAACATCTAACACAGGAGCATTCATCATTACAAATAATGGTATAAGTGCAAGCAATTATATTGATACTAGTCTTCTTGATCAGCCGAATGTTGCCAATAACTAATTGGAAAAAGGGGCAGAGCTACACCTGCCATATAATGTGCGGATAAAATTTACCTGCTATGTAACTTGCTTTTTATCCTTATATTAAGAAGAAATAACTTCGTTTACACCTCCGTTACGTATTTAGGGCTTACTTCTCAACTAAGAGAAGTAAGCCCTATTTGGCGTGGATTAGTAGACTTCAGTATTTGATTTAAGCAAGATAGAATTATATATTTATCGTACTAAATTATTAAGAATCTCCATCTAGTTATCTAGTTTGGTCAACTTTTGTTATGAATAAGAGCCAACAGTACTTTTAATTATTTCTTCACCATAATGGTATGAAGTTTTTTAGATAATATATACACAACATGAATTAACAAATATAAAACCAATAAAAAAGCTGAAACATACAAGTAACCTTTGCCTTTGATTATGATGTCATTAAATACAAGAGTATAAACAATAACATATAGATAAAAAAATGCAAACATTAAAAGTGTTTCAGATATATATCCCCAAAATCCTTTTTTTAAATTTAATATTTTAGAAAATATAGTATCTACTATTCCAGTTACTACCACTGTAACAGCGAAGAATTGAAAGATGATTTTTATAGTTGAAAATGTACTTAATGCATCTATATATACATCTGACGTTAATGACACTGTATATATTACTAAGTAAAAAAACAAAAAAGGTACCAAAATGATAGCTAAACACATTAAAGACACAGTTGTGATTGCAAAAATATGATCTGTAAGAGAATGTTTTTTCTTTTTACTCATAATTACAAACGAACTCCTTTTAACCTTTTTTTTACAATATCTTCACTTACAAAAAAAGAATATTTGGTAATATGTTACTTGTGTTTAACATACTATAATATTTAGGAGGTTTCAAGATGACTAGACAAAATTTAATAAAGGGAGTTGTTTTAACGACTTCTCTAGCAGTTCTAGGCAGTAGTTTTGCACCAGTTTCATCTGCTTTTGCAGCTGAAACTAATCAACCTATTACTAGTACAAGTACTGAAGTTCAAACAGGTATTGAAACACCAGAATCTTTAATTGAGTACATAGAAGAGGAAAAAGCTATACAGGAAGAAATTTTAGAAGAAGACCTTTCAACTGAAGAGTTTTTAAGTGCAGAAGTACCTTCTGATGTTCAAGATACAAAAGATTTTATTCAATATGCTACGACTACAGATGAATTTCAAGTTTATATAGGTGAAGAAGTTGATCCGAATCAAGGTGAAACTGCTGAAGCGTCAGGTGTAATTGGTGGTACTTTAAAAGGTATTAAAGCCTTTGGATGGATTTGTAGAGTAGGTGGGAAAACATTAAAATATGCTATTAAACCTCTCTCTCCTTCAAAAGCCAAGTTAGTAGATCATTATGCTAGAAAAATAGCTTATGCAACTGAAAGACTTGAAAGTGGTACGAAAGGAGCTTTAATAAAAGCTTTAGAAAAAGCTGGAGTTCCTGGAAAATCCGCTCAATCATTGGCGGAAATTATTTTATGGTTAATATAAAAATAGGTAAAGATGCTATCTTTTTAAAGTCATCTTTTTTACAATGGCTCTTTTCGTATAGTATAGGTTGTTGTTAATTAAACCGCAGCCTGAATACACTTCGCTTTCCGCGGACGAGTGCCGAGCCTCCTCGTCGCTATGCTCCTGTGGGGCCCGAGTCTTTCTCGTTTTCCCGCAGGAGTCTACGTGTATTCAGGCTGCTCCGTTTCTTTTTTTACTCACAAACAACAAACTTTTAGAAAACAGCCTTTACAATAAAGAGGTGAAACACTATAAAAACAAGAATTTTCAACATAATACTGCCTATCGTTCTAATATTATCTTTAATTGTTATCCTTTATATAATTGTAAAAGACACTTCAAAAAACGAATCTGTAGTTCATTTGCAAGGAAAGTCTAATAAAATAGAAGAAAGCCAAAAAGAAACTTGGGGATTTAAAGATACGGTGATTAATTCTAATGCAACAAATAATAGAGTCAAAATAGCGATATTGGACAGTGGGATTAATAAACAACACCCTGATTTAAAAGGACAAATTTATAAAGAGTTTAATGCTGTAAATTCTCAAGAACCAGCTGCAGATCATTTTAATCATGGAACATCTATAGCTGGTATTATCGCTGCAAAAGATAATGTAATTGGTATTAAAGGTATTTCTCCTAAATCAGAAATATATTCTGTTAAAGTTTTAGATGATAATGGAAAGGGATCTATTGACACTATTATTAAAGGAATTGAATGGTCTATTAATGAAAAAGTTGACATTATAAATATAAGTTTTGGGATGAAAAATAATAATCAAACATTACATAATGTTATTAATAAAGCCGTTAACAATGGAATAATAGTTGTAGCATCTAGTGGAAATAACTACATTGGCGATATTGATTATCCAGCTAAATACAGTAATGTCATTTCAGTTGGTTCTGTAGATCGAAACCATAAGCGAGTCAAATTCTCACCTAAAGGCAAAATTGATATTGTAGCCCCGGGAAGAGAAATTCTTTCTACCAATAACTTCAATGGTTATTCAACATTTGAAGGCACATCCTATTCAACTGCTTATGTAACAGGTTTAATCTCATTATACATTTCCCAGAGTCCTAATAAAAATTTAAAACCAGAAGCTGTATTTAAGCTGTTGAAAAATAAATCTTTAGATCTAGGAACTAAAGGGAAAGATGACGTATACGGATATGGTCTGCTGCAATACAAGTAACTTATGAAGTTAAGGTACTAAAAATCTATTAAACTTGTACATATGGATACTACTAGGAGTACTGCCACATCACCGTCCCTCTAAAAAAATGCTGCCCAACATTTTCGATTGTTGTAGCAGCATTTTCTTATTTTCCTTCCATTTTTAATATATGGGCTCCATCAAAGAGAAATAAATATTTTTCTGTGATTTTTCGTTTCAGCATTTTTTCTAACGCTTCTGTATATAGTTGTATTTGCTTTTGATATCTTGCTTCTAATACTGGTTTTGCTTCTTCATATCCACCTTTAAATTTTCCGGTAATCGTATCTGTTTTATAATCAAGCAGAACGGAACCTTCGTCATCCTCAAAGTAAACATCGATGATGCCTTGAACAAGGATAGGCTCATCTTCTTCGGTCCAATCTGGATATACTTCGCTTGCCCGGTAGGAAATATTAAACGGAATCTCTCGCACTAGTTTCGTTGCACGAAGCATTCTTTGGCCAATTGTTGATGCAAAAAACGATACAATCGCCGTCGGATCGATTGCTTCTGCCTGCTCTACTGTTAATAATTCCTTTTTTGTCATCTCTCCCAACAGCTCGGCAATCGATTGTTCCGTGATTTCTGTTTGCAGCGGAATATGCTGCATCACCATATGCATCGCTGTTCCTTTTTCAGCAGGACTTAATTTTTTTTCTTGCATAAACCTCGGTCTGTTCCATATCGGTTTGCTCCATTTTTTAACAATCTCTGTTCCACTTTCTTCCTCTTGTCGTTCCCTCTGTCTTTTCAACTCCGAAACAGATTGTTTGGCACGATACACCGTGCTGTCTATATGGGCATACTTCCATGCAAAGGTTTGCTCAAGCTGATCCTTATAAGGCGATGTGCTCGCTACTTTTTGACCGCTCGTTACTTTTTCCAACCAGTTTTCTTGCTCTTCCTCTTGATTTATGGTAAAACTGAGCACCTCTTCTTTTGAAACAATCTTTACTTCCCAAGAAGAAGAATGTCCTGCTATTTGGTCATACTCCCTCCAGTTGTCTAAGTGCAGCAGGCTGCATTCTTTATGCCTTACTAATGCTGGACCAATCCAATCTAAATACGAATTGGCAGATGCTCGGTCAAATTCATTTAACAGCCAGTTCCCATGCCCTGTTGCTTGCGCCCATTTTTGCTTCGCTTTTTCCGTATCTTTTACCGTGCCAATTAATAGTAACTTTTCTTTTGCACGAGTTAACGCTACATACAATACGCGCATTTCTTCCGCCAATAGCTCCATTTTCTGCTTTTTCTTAAAAGCAATTTGCGCAAGAGAAGAGTAGGATATACGATTTTTTATATTTATATATTTTGTTGCAAATCCCAACTCTTTGTCCAACAAAAACGATTTTTTTAAATCCATCGTATTAAAATTTCTGCCGATTCCAGCTAAAAATACAACTGGAAATTCCAAGCCTTTACTGCTGTGAATCGTCATAATGCGGATAACATCTTCCTGTTCCGTTAATGCCCTTGCAGCACCTAAATCATTGCCTCTATCTCTCATTCTTTCGATAAAGCGCAAAAATCGAAACAGGCCGCGAAAAGAGGTTTCTTCATATTGTCGTGCCCGGTCATATAGTGCACGCAAATTCGCTTGGCGCTGGTTTCCACCCGGCAATCCTCCAACAAAATCGTAAAAATGCGTGTCGCGATATACTTTCCAAATCAGTTCAGATAGTGCACCTTGCCTTGCCTGCGTGCGCCAATCTCCTAGAAGATCGAAAAATGGTTTTATTTTATCATATAAAGCTTCCTCTTTATTAGCTGGTTGATGAAGATAGCTTTGCGCTGCTTCATAAAAAGAACCTTGTTTTTTCGAAATTCTAATTGTACTTAGTTCTTCCTCATTAAGCCCAACAACGGGTGAGCGTAAAACAGACGCCAATGGAATATCTTGATACGGATTATCGATTACTTTTAAAAGGGACATCATAATCGTTACTTCCGTTGATTCAAAATATCCTGTCGTTAAATTAGCATAGGTCGGAATATTATATTGCTTTAACTCTTCCATTATTTGCGGTGCCCATGTCATCGACCGAAGCAAAATGACCATATCTTTATACATAATCGGCCGGTACGTTTTCGTTTTAGGGTCATATACTCCGTGTTTTTTTTCTAACAGCTCGTTTACCTGCTTAGCAATCACCCTTGCTTCTAACTGCGATTGCTCCAGATCCTGTGCGTCATATTCTTCATTACCTTCTTGATCTTCTGCAACTTCCGCTTTTTGATTAATGAGCAGCACTTCAATTGGATAGGAAGTTTCTTCTGGATAAGCAGCTCCCTTCACAAGCTCGGCGCTTTCATCGTATTCGATTTCGCCGACTTTTTCGCCCATTATTTGTTTAAATAAAAAATTAGTGCCGTGGAGTACCTCTTTCCTGCTTCTGAAGTTTTTCGCTAAATCAATTTTAAAGCCTGCATCATCGCGCTCCTGAAAACGAAGATATTTAGATAAAAATAAATTAGGTTCTGCCAACCGAAATCGATAGATCGACTGCTTAACATCGCCGACCATGAATAGATTACCGGTTGCTTCATCCTCTTTCGTTACTAGCTGAAGAATCGATTCTTGCACTAAATTCACATCTTGGTACTCATCTATTAACACTTCTTTAAACTGCTCCCGATACTCTAGTGCGGCAGGAGATGGCATTAATAAACTTTCTCTTTTTGCAGATGGATCATTTAATATTTCCAGACAATAATGCTCTAAATCTGCAAAATCGACTAAGCTTTTTTCTGCTTTTGCTGTTTGAAAACGATCAGAAAACGCTTGAACAAGTCCAACAAGTGTTTCGACATACTGCTTCATTTCTTTCATATCTTTTAAAAAGCTTTGCGGCATTCTCGAAAATAATTCGCTTTGCATTTCCTGAAGAATTTTTTTTGCCCGCTCTCTTACTCGTTGTCCTTCTTCAATTAAAGAGGGATCATATTCATCCCCTTTACAAGGTTTCGCTCGGGAAAACTTTAATGATTGCATCGCTTCATACAAAGTCTGCCAGCCATCCTGTTTCGCCTGAATCAACACTTCTATCAGTACGAGATCATCAGAAAAATTTACTGCCCTTGGTGCAGGACCACCCGGAAGCTTCGTCAGCTCTAGGCCGTACTGTAACAGCTGCTTTGCTCCTTCTAATTGAAGCTCTATATCCATCAGCAGCTCTTTTGCAAAAGGCAATTCCTCCACTTTGTAGTCTTCTTCGATTTCATACATGTTAATCACTGATGTTAAGTAATGACTCGGTGACGGATTTGCCCGGGAAAAATCATATACTTCCTGAATAATTCTTTGCAAAGCATCATCGCTACGGTCGCTTGTAAATGCATCAACAAGGTCAAAAAAAGCATCATTTCCGCTTTTTCCATATTCTTCTTCAAATAAATTTTCTAAGCATTCATCCCGAAGCAACTGTGCTTCTGTTTCATCCGCAATTCGAAAACCTGGATCAAGATCGATGACATAATAATATTTTCTAATTACTTCTAAACAAAAAGAATGAATCGTAGATATATGTGCTTTATTTAGCAGCGCCAATTGTTTTTTTAAATGCATAGAGCTTGGATTAGCGTTAATTTCTTTTTCCAACACTTCTCCAATTCGATGCTTCATCTCCGCTGCTGACGCATTCGTAAAGGTAACGACTAATAATTCATCAACATTTATAGGCGTTTCTGCTACAATTTTCCGAATCATTCTTTCTACTAAAACGGCGGTTTTTCCCGATCCAGCTGCTGCTGCAACTAATATATCCTGTCCGCTTGACATAATGGCATTCCACTGATCATCTGTCCATGTCACATCACTTGGTTTTACAGGAATTTTAGCCCTTTTCATGCCTGTTCGCCTCCTTCTTCATTAATTCAAGCGCTTCTTCTTTTGAGTAGGTTGCCAATTGTCGAAATTGGTTGGACTCCATTGCTTCATCAAACTGGCATACAGGTTTAAATGAACAAAAAGTACAAGGCGTTTTTTCCTTTAATTTATATGGGGAAATGTCGACCGTTCCACCCGTGATTTTGTTGCCAGCTTCTACATACTTATGACGAACAAATTGTTGTAAATAGTGGAATTCTTCTTTCGATGCCACTTTTGAACGTTTTGTTAATGTTCCATCTGTTTTCATTCCAGCTGGGACAATGGCAGAATCTCCTTTTTCTAGGCTTGCATCCATCAAACGAATGACATTTTCTTCTCCGAGCATTAAACCATTCATTTTGAACTTTTTTAATAACTCTTCTTCGATTTCTTCTAATGTTAATATCTTTTTGCTTGTCAGCATCGGATTATGAACATGGAAATAAAGCACTCCAGCCGGATTCGCTTTTTTATCGACAAGCAATTGGCTGTTTGTAACGATTAAATCTAAATACGTAAGCATTTGCAGGGATAGCCCATAATACACTTCATTCATATTTAATTCATGTGCACTTGACTTATAATCGATGACACGCAAAAATACTTCGTTATCGACTTCGCCTTTGTCGACACGGTCAATTCTGCCAACTAAGTCCATTTTATTTCCGTTTTTTAATGGAAAAGAAAGAGAAGGAAGCTTCCCTTTTGGACCAAACTCCAATTCTAAATCAATTGGTGCAAAGCCGCTGAATTTCGCATGCTCACTTAAAATATACGAAGCCTTGCTGATGATTTGTTCGAGCTTTCTTTTAATATAATGATGTCGGTTTGTACTTAATAAAATTTCATTTTGCAGCTTTGGAGCCAGCATATCTACTGCATCCTTCGCCAAGCTTTCACATTGTTCTCTTGTTAAATCAGACCATAATAATTTTTCATGCAGAACGGTTTCGGCAATAAATTTTAAGGCAGCATGAAATAAATCGCCAATGGCCGGCGCCTCTAACCGAAATACTTGCCGCTCCCGAAGTTTTAAACCGTGATTGGCAAAATGAGAAAATGGACAGGACTGAAACAACTCCATTCTTGATACACTTGCCGTTATCGCTTCTCCATATAGCTCTGTACTTGTGTTTTCTGCTAATGTTTTCGTTGTATTTTGATACGTTAAACTAGAAAAAACCTTTGTTGCTGTATCTTTCCATTGGTGATTATCCATGTAGGCATTATAAACATCCCACCAAAAATCATAAATGTGATAATTTCGTTTCTTTAATTGCAGCTGTCCGGTTAAATAAGATAAACTTGTTTTCCATTGGACAGCATAATCCAACTGCCCTGCTTCTGCCAATTCTTTTGGATCTGCCATAAAATACAACGTATCGGCCTGCGGAAAAAGCTCTCTTATTCTTTTTACATAAACAGATGCTAATAATGACTTTCCTTCATCATTTGCTAATGGATACGTTAAATAAAGCCGATCTGATGGTGTTGTAAATGCTTTATAAGCGAGAAATTCTTCATCTAATAATTTTCTTTTACTTGTTGAGGCAATTTTCATGCCACTATTAATCAAACTTTCCCTATCACTATCAGCAAAGATCCCTTCATCAGCAAATTTAGACGGAAATACCCCCTCATTTAAGCCAATCACAAAAGCGACCTTTATATTGTCTAAACGGGATTTCTCCAAATCTGCAATCAACACTTGGTCGATGGCCGGTGGAACTAGTGAAAATCTAAGGGTATCGAGTCCAGCATCCAAAATGGCAGCAAACTGCTTGTTCGTTAATGGATCCTCTCCAAGCATTTCTACAAACTGGTCCAGTAAATCAACCACACTATTCCATGCTTGATCATGCTCACTCGCTTTCACTAACTCTCCCTTTTGCTCTAAATCCACCTTCCATTGCTCTAATTTTGTGGGCACTTCCAGTTCTTCTAAAAATAAATATAATGCTTCACATTTAGACCGACCTGACTTTGCTCGCTTTAATCTATTTCCTAACCGGTTTAATGGCGCAGTTAATAAAAGTCGTGTTTCATTTAACTCATTTTCTATTTTTCTTTCCTGATCTGTCTGTACACCTTGCTCCCAATCCAATCCGTAAAACCTTCTATATTTCCACCGTTCCTTTTTTGTCCACTTATCGCCTTTGATTCCGTAAGCTAAACAATAGTTTTCTAGATGATCGACCTTTTCCCGCAAGGCATCTTTTGCTTCATGCAAAGGAAACAACAATTCTGTTTTCATTGCCCGGAATACTGGCTCATATCTCCAGTTTGTCTCGAAAATCTCTAAAGTGGAACGAATCAATTCTATTAAAGGATGAAAATGCATCGTTCTTTTTTGGTCAATAAAAAAAGGAATTTGATAGTCTGTGAAAATAGTTTCTATTATATTTTGATATTCAGACATATTGCGTGAGAGCAAACTAAAATCCCGATAACGATAACCCTTTTGACGAATCAGCTTTAAGATTTCCCTCGCAATTCCTTCCACTTCCGCCCTCGGATTTACACTTTCTGCAAAATGAACAGCACCTTCCTCTTTATATGCTACGGATGGTCTGCTATCAAAATAAGCCTCTAAATGATGTAAAGATTTCTCGCTGCTTCTTTTTACCTCTTTAAGGACTATTTCTTCTACTTCAATCCCGAATTGTTTTGCCATCATATAAATCGTCTGAAACGTTTCTCCGCACATCCGAAATAAATCCAGTTCATTTGGTATTTCATCTTTATAAGGTTTATCTAAAGTAAATGTAATCGTTACATTTCTGCAAGTAGTCATTAATTGTTGAATAATTAAATATTCTTGTGGTGTAAAGCTGTAAAAACCGTCAATATACACTTCTGCCTTTTGTAAATAATCAGAAGCTGCTATATTTTCTGCGAGCAATCGAAAATAATCTTCACCATCAATATATTTTCCAATCACATGCTGCTCGAATTTTTCATAAATCAGCTCTAAGTCATGAAGCTTGTCCTCAAGCACTTTATGGAAACCTTCCTGATTGGATAACTCTTGCTGTTTAGCTGTTAATTCTTCCGGTGTTACACAATATCTTCTAAATTCTGTTACAAGCTGCTCTACTTGAGCTATAAAGCCATTTTTGTCTGCTACTTTTTTAAATAATGTTAAGTTCTCTTTATTTTCTTCAATAATTTTTCGAATTAGCATGCTGATGCCAACGCTATTTATGTGATAACGGCTAATTCCGCCTGTTTCTTGTAAAATTCTCCATGCCAGCCTTGTAAAACTGTATGTTTGTGCACGGAACATTCCTTCAACTTCAGCACTTGTAACTAAGCGTTGATCCGATAGAAAAGTCATTTGATCTGGCACTAAATAAATAATAGGATTGCCTTCTGGGTTTGCTAACAGCTTCTCACGAATTCCTTCTATACAACGAGTCGTTTTCCCACTACCAGCGCGACCAACTAATAAATGTACGGACATACTAACTCCTCTCCCATAACTTTTATACTTATTTATATTATATCATATCATACAAACGTACGTTCTATATCAATAAAAGACGTCCGTCTTATAGAAGAATGGCTATACAAAAAAAGAACCCGACTGAGTTCTTTCTTTTAGGCTGTTTTCGTATAGATTGTTGCGTTTAAACTCGCAGCCTGAATACACTTCGTCCGTTTAGCGAGCGTCGAGCCTCCTCGTCGTATACGCTCTGCTTAAGTCTCGTCTTTCTCGCTTCCCACAGGAGTCTACGTGTATTCAGTCTGCTGAGTACTTCTTCTCCCATTTTTTATGTAAAAAACAATAAACTTTGAGAAAACAGCTTTTCTTTTAAAAGGAAACTTGAAATTCATCCAACGGCCAATACCTCATGCTTACTTTTCCCACCACTTGATCGATTGGAATAAAGCCAAAATGCCTGCTGTCCCAGCTGCCTAAACGATTGTCCCCTAATACAAACAACATGTCTTTAGGAACCATTTTTTTGCCTGTGATTTCCTTTAGAGTGAAATCACCTGTCAATCTCCCTGCAGACACTTGACTTCGATAAGGATCTAAATAAGTCTCCTTATACATTTTCCCATTTATATATAAATGATCATCTTTGTATTCCATTTTATCTCCTGGAAGACCAATCACTCTTTTTACATAATCTTCTTGCTTATTTGCGTGAAAGACTATGACATCAAAATGCTTAAAATTACCAATTTTATAACCCATTTTATTAACAACTAATTTATTTCCATCCTGTAATGTAGGCATCATAGATTCGCCTTCTACTTCATAGTTGGAGAAGAAAAATGCACGAATAATGATAAAGATGATCCCCCCGATAGCAAGCGCCTTCAGCCATTCTATGCTTTCCTTCTTAAATGTTTCTTTCAAAAACGATCTCCTCCAAACCAATAAACTAATCCTGAATTTAAGTATGTGTTCAAAAGGCAACAAATTAGAAGCAAGAAGGTCGAGGCGGCGTAGCTTTGAGCAACAGCCTTCCACAGGATGTGGTGACTTCAACGTTGCTTACAGGACGTGAGCGTTTTTAGTTGAAGTTCCTTTCTAATTAGATACGTGAGTAGCGGAAAAGCAAGCCAACGAAGAGATTCGCCGCTTATCATTTGGTGCCTTTTTGAACTTCCTCTTTAAGCCTTTTCTCGTTCCTTTTCTTTTTCCTCACTAGCATGATTCATTTTTAGTTCCACTCGTTTTCCCACATACCAAAGTATAAATATCCCAATTGCTACCGGGATTGTACGCAATGGCTGTGCAATCATCGATTGTAAATCATATCCAATAAAACTAATGGTAAAAATCATCACTAGTTTTCCCGCAATGATTGCAAGAACATATTGACCGATTCCAATTCTAGATAATCCTGCGACAATATTGACAAGTGCAGATGGTGTAAAAGGAAAACATAAAAGAATAAACAATGGACCAAAACCATGCTTTTCAATCCAAACCATTAGCTTTTGCACCTTCTGATGATTTCGAATAAAACGCAACAGTCGTTTTTGACCATATTTTCTTACTAATAAGAATACTAATAATGCTCCTCCACATGTACCAATCCAAGAATAAAGAAAACCGAGCCAAAAACCAAATGCATTAACATTCGCCATAATAAATAAAAACAGTGGCAGAAACGGAATAAACGCTTCAAGCATTGGCAATAAAATTCCCGGAAATGGTCCAAAAGAACGATAGCTGTCAATTAACTGCATAATATTTTCAAGTGTAAACCATTGCTTAATTGTTTCTATATCCATAAATAAAAACTCCTTGCCACTCTTTACATAATCATTTGTGTATACTGGAATGCAAAAAATGCGTTCACTCTGCTAGAAATGCTTCTATCGCTTGTCTGTTTTGCTCTAAATCAACACTTAATACAGCCGCACCATTTACTGTTGTATTTTGAAATGTGCCATCTACAGGTATTCTTAACGATTCAACCTCTACATCCCTTTTTGTAATTAACTTATTTCCTACAACTATTAAATCTTTCGTATCCATGTCTGTGTTAATATAAGGCATCATAACACCTACAAGCTTTGGAAATTTGGCAACAGTTTGTACACTTGAAACCTGTGATGCTAGTGCTTTTAATGTTTTTTGCTGTCTTTCTACCCTTCCGAAGTCTGAGATGGCGTCATGGCGGAAGCGAACATATCCAAGCAATTGCTTTCCATTCAAGTTTTGCAAACCTGGTTCTAACGTAACACCTATATTTTTCGACATTTTCTTTTCTACATCTATCTCTACTCCATCTGGAAAAGCTTCATTAATCAATTCTTCAAATCCCTTAAAATTAACAATGGCATAATACTGCAAATCAATATTTAAATTTTCTTTTATCGTCTTTCTTAACAATTCGGGACCTTCTATACTAAATGCAGAGTTAATGCGACCTTGTCCATGTCCAGGAATATTTACATACATATCCCTCATTAAAGAAATAATTTTATATGTACCTTTGTCTGGATGATATTGTGCAATCATGATTGTGTCTGTTCGCGAATGTTTGTCTCCTTCACGTGCATCACTTCCTAACAAAAGGATATTCGTTCCACCATACTGGTCTTTTTCCCCATTAAATTCATAGTTGACCTTTTTACCGGCTCCATTCGCCATCGATTGCTTAACACCTTGTTTATATTGAAAATAACTATATGCTGCTGTCACCATTAAGAAGAAAATAACAAGTACAAAGAACACTCTCCCTTTTCTCAGCCTTCTTTTTTTACGCTTGCTTTTCTTATATTCTACTCTCTCCATCCCCATTTTTTTCCTTTCTTAATTCTTATTCTATTTATATAAGATCATTTATTGACCGAGTATATTTTTCATCCTGTTATAAACAATTCTTACCTTTACTTAACGTAAATACACTTTTTTTCTTCTCGAAAACCAAATTTATTTCTATTCGCATAAAAATAAATTGAATAGTTCTTTTTACTATCATATCAGAAAATACTCTTGACATCATTTTTTCTTCCTTTCCTTTAATAAAAAGGGCTGTCTAAAAGCCCTTAAAAATTGAAAAATCCACAGGAAAATAATTTTCCACGTGGATTTTTTTGTTTATATATTTGCATCCTTGTCACTTAAGGAAAGGGAGTGTCAGAAATACTCTTTAAACCAATTATTAATATAGTTTAACCTACTGATGCGCAGTGTTGGTTTTCCGCTTCTTGACAACTCATGGTTTGACTCAGGAAAACGAATAAATTTAGTTATTTTCTTTTGCCTTTTTAGCGCAATAAATAATTGTTCTGCCTGCTCAATTGGACAACGATAATCTTTTTCTCCATGCAAAATTAATAGCGGTGTTTCCATTTGATCGATATAGGCAAGGGGTGAATGTTTCCATAATGTTTCAATATCATTTAAATCTGCTTTTATTTGCCATTCGGAAAAATAATAGCCAATATCACTTACCCCATAAAAACTAATCCAATTTGAAATAGAACGTTGTGTGACAGCTGCTTTGAAACGATTCGTTTTCCCTATAATCCAATTTGTCATAAAGCCGCCATAACTTCCACCCGTCACTCCTAAACGTGTTTCGTCAATAAAATCATAGTTTGCTACTACATAATCTACTGCAGCCATCACATCTTCATAATCTTTTCCGCCATAATCACCTCTAACGGCATCAACAAACTGCTGACCATATCCATGACTTCCTCGTGGATTCATATATAAAACAGCATAGCCATTAGCAGTCAATGTTTGAAACTCATGAAAATAAGTGTTTGCATACATTGCATGGGGGCCACCATGAATTTCAAGGACAAGAGGATACTTTTCTCCCTCTTTAAAACCAACTGGCTTCATGAGCCATCCATTTAATTGCCAACCATCATTTGCATGGAACTGGATAGGTTCTGTATCAGCAAGGCTATATTCTTCTAAAAATTCACTATTAACATCTGTTAATTGTGTTAGTTCACCAGTTTCTAAGTTTAATAAAAATAAGTCTCCCGGATAGGTTGGTTTGCTGATTGCAACAACTGCTTGCTTTAAGCTTCCGCCTGTCGAAAGTCCATATACATGCTGGTTATCCATTAAAGACGGATAAACAGCGCCTGACACATTTCCAAAATAGACGATTGTATTTCCATGATCGCTGGCTATAAATGTAAAGCTCTCATTATCCGCCCCCCATAATATACCTGGCGTCACACTTCCTTGTTGGAAATCACCAACTACCGAATCTCCAACCTGTACATCCCATTCAGCTGTTAAGCATTGTAACTCGTCTATTTCTACATCGTATAGCCATAATTTAGACAATGTTGCATTCTCATACTCTCTTTCGTTGCCAATCAACCCGATTTTTTGACTATTTGGCGACCATGTTGCATCTTTAAAATACCCTGTACCACTCGTTATTTTTTTCCACACTTTTGTTTCCACTTCGTATAAATACACATCAGAAACAAAACTGAAGTCTTTTTCTTTACTTAAATTCGCAGAAACCGCTAAATATTTCCCATTCGGTGACCAGCTTTGTAACAAATAATCATTTTCTCCAGATGTAATTTCCTTTACCTCACCTGAATGAATATCTACAACAGCTATATGCTGAAAGCTTCCATCCCAAAATCCTGTACCGTCTGATTTGTATTTCATTTTGTCCACTTCTAAAGGAACGAATTTTTTTTCTGCTTCTTTTTTACTTTCTTTATCTTGTATACTATCATTTTTGCCAATTGTTGTTTGGAAGGCAATCTCCCTGCCGTTTGGTGACCAAACAGGATTTGTTGCACCATTCTTCACAAAAGTGAGTTGTTTCGCTTCCCCACCATTGCGGTTTAATATATACAGCTGGTTTTTTCCTGTCCGATTGGAAACAAAAACAATTTGTTTCCCGTCTGGCGACCATTTTGGTGAGTGGTTTCGAGCTTCACCAAATGTCCACTGAACTGCTTCTTCTTTTTTTTCTATATTTTTATAATAAATATTTGAATAATATGCATCCTTTTCTTCCGAGATAGATGTCACAACAAACAAACATTCTTTCCCATCAGCAGTTACTTGTGGATCAACAACTGATTTTAGATGATATAAATTCTCTGCAGCAATTTTCTTTTTTTCGCTCATCCCATTCTTCCTTCCATATGTATGTTACCTATTATTTCGACAATTGAAATAATATCCCTTCACATCTCTTGAATTTTCTTTTAAAAATAGGCTGTTTTCGTATAAATTGTTGCTTTTAAACGCGCAGCCTGCATACACTTCGCTTTCCGTGGGCGAGCGTCGAGCCTCCTCGTCGCATACGCTCCTGTGGGGTCTCGTCTTTCTCGCATTCCCACAGGAGTCTACGTGTATTCAGTCTGCTGAGTACTTCTGCTCCCATTTTTTTACGTATAAAACAACAAACTTTGAGAAAACAGCCTAAAAATATCACTATACTAATGTTGCATACAAAACTCCCATGAAGACTCGTGCCTTGTCTCCACCATCTAACAAGAAAAAGGCAGATTCTAACCTAATAAAGGCGGCGTGAGAGGAAACTGGATGCCGGTTCCAATTACCACATATTGCCTACTTGAAAGAGAAAAAGAATTCATGTATCATATAAACAGAACATTTGTTCTGAATGTGATAAAAAGGAGTTGATTGATGTTATGACTCGCATCCCTGAAAAAGAAAGACATATTATGGAACAAGCAATTTATCTGCCAATGCTTTTAACTATACTTAATCGCGATCTTCTTGTTATAGAAAACAGCAGCTTTAAATTAAAACAGCCCTATATTGAACTTGTAGAAATCACGATGAAGACGATACAAACGGAGTTAAAAAAAACGAAGGCTTATATGAAAAATCACAATATGAAGATTCAAGAAACGAAACGGGATGATGCTTTTACGATGTTTTTATTCTTATACAATGGATATGAAGAATACCATAATTATTTTAATCCCCGCCTACGAAATAAGGTACAAGAATTATTGCAATTCTATTTATATAAACGATATACCATGGATACGATGCCAGAGATTATTACTTAATAAAGCTTATCTTTCTCAGATTTTTTGTAGTCATTTTCATTATTTTCGTAAAGAAATAATGTCTTTTGTATTTTATTCTGATTATAATTGATTACATTTTGCAAAGAGTTTGCTCTCATCATTTGATTATTAAGTGAATGCATCGAGATGCTAACGGATATTTGTTGTTGATTTCTAAAGATGACAAGAGTTTTTAATGGCGCAATTTTCTTCTTAGCTAAAATGTTATGTAAGGAAATCCAAACACAAGAAGAATTTGATGGCGAATGTGTAGGAAAAAAATAAATCGAATGGAGGGAGTCAATAACAATTGGTAGTTTATAATTATAGTTCATTAAGGCCCGAGTAGCATCCCTTCTTCCATCGTATGAAGAACCTAAAAACATACAACTTCTTTTTACAATGGTAGTAGGACATAAGATACAAAAAAATATATTCGGTCCTTCATATATTTTTGAATAAATTTTACCTTCCTGTGTAATAAAAGGCTCAATGGCAAGCGTATGAAAGTTGATTTCATACATTATTAAAATGTCTTTTAAATCCTCCATATTAAAGTCAACTCCTTTTTTTAATATGCAAACATAATAGCACTAAACTCCCAATAAATGTGTAATAGCACTAAATTTTCTCAATTTATTCATACTTTATTATTATTTTCTAAATATTTTTAAAATTAAATTGATATTTTTTTCATTCTTCCATATAATATTAAAAAGGTATCAGGGGTGAGTTTTATGAATGAAAAGTCGTACACTGAGTTAACGAAGTTAAGTACTATGAAAAAAAGCAAAGCAAAAGAAACTTATGTGATGGACCTCTACATTGATATGCTGCTTTCAGAAATCCAATTAAACATGGAAAAAGCAAGTTTAATGACCCTCATTGATAAAGCCATCGACGAACGCAACAAAGAAAAATTTAGTGAATTAAGCTTCCAGTTCAATCAATTATGTAAGCGCTTTGGATAATAAGAAAAACGGAAGCGCCCTGCTTAAACCTCTTGTCTCAAAAAGTGCTCTTTACTTTTAGAGACAAGAGGTTATCTTCACAGGAGCTAGACAGTTATCTAACTTTCAAAATTTTATGCTTTCTTATCTTCTAAAAAAGAAGGTGCCCTTTTACCAAGTGATTGATAACTTGATAAAAGGACACCTTCTTTTTTATAGGCTACCCTGAAAATAAGCTTTGTTAAAAGGGGTTTTCCGAAGCTTATCGCTCGCTTTCCGCGGGGCGAGCGCCGAGCCTCCTCGTCACTTTGCTCCTGCGGGGTCTCGCCTGTCTCGCTAATCCCGCAGGAGTCGAGCGAACGCTTCTCCAAACCAACATCATTCTTAGCTCTAACTCCTTCTATCTTCACGCTGAATGAACACTACTTATTTTCATCCCACATGGTGCGAATTTTGGGTGTCTCTGTTAAACGATAATGTTTTTTATAGGAAGGGAATCTACTAGACTCCTGCGGAAAAACGGGCTGGCAAGACCCCGCCGGAAAGGGAGTGGATTCCCTACCTTTTGAAAATCAACCATGGAATTTAACAGAGCCTTTTTATAAGCAAAATAACCAAATATTATTTGCTGCTGTTTTTTTGTAAAATACTCGCTTCTTCTAAAGTAGTAATTCTTTCTAGCATGGTTGGGTGATTATAACGAAATACTTTTACTAAAAACGGAGGATTCACTTCACTTAATCCAGACTTCGTTAACTTTTGAAAAGTTGATATACCTGCATCCGTATCTTTTGTTAAAGAAATAGCATATTGATCTGCTCTTTTTTCCTCGTATCTTGATATAGTGTTGGTGACAGGGCTTACTAAAAAAAAGAGCAGCGAAATTAATGCCAGCATTAATGGCAAAGAATGTATCTGTTCTACTTTCCTTATTTTTAAAGCTTTTCCCCATTTTTCTACAATGATGTGCATGAGTTTATAAATAACATATAAACCAATAAAAGATAAGCTTAAGGAAAGAGCAATTCCTATATAAATATGTTTTTCCACATAATGCGCCATTTCATGTGCCATCACAAACAGGATTTCTTTATCTTTTAATTTCGTTAATGTTGTATCCCAGAGAACAATTCTAGCATTGCTGCCAATCCCTGTAACATAAGCATTTAATGCATTTGTTTTATCAGACATATTTACTTCAAAAACATGTTCTGCCGGTATATTAGACTGTTTTGCCAAAGCTAGTATTTTTGTTTCGAGCTCCTTATTTTTTAAAGGCGTAAAATCATTATATAGCGGATCAATTACCACCGGCTGAATAAACATAATAAATAAAGTAAATGGAACAGAAAGCAGCCAGGCATATAACCACCAGCGTTTCGTACTTTTATTCATCAGCCAATAAAGAACCAATACAATAATAAATAAAAACCCAAAGTTCACCCAAAAATCAATCAACTCATCTTTTATCCAGGAGGTAAAGCTTTGCGTCGAAATGTTATATGTCTTTGCTAATGTATAACTACAGTAACTTAACGGAAAGCTTACAATAAATGCCGTTACACTCAGCCAAAATAAATAAATTCCCTTTTGCAGAAATGGAAATTTAACTGAAGCCTCTCCCCATTTTTGAAAAGATTTGGACAATCCAAACAATAAAATAAATATATAAAGAACCCAATCAAACGGAGTAGATATAAAGAATAGAAAGTTGCGTATTTTCGAGTACTCTTCACTAAGCGTGAGTTCTCTGCTATTTAAAAAAGTCGCTGGATCTGCTGCTGATCCCTGATATTCAAATGGCAGCGTGATGTGAGAATGGTAAAAAAGGTACCAATAAAAAAATAAACCGTACACCACATAAAATAAAGCGGTATAAAACCCAATTTTTCTAGCCATTCTTTCCCTCCTAACCTGAACAACCTCTATTAATTATTAGTCCAAAATTTTCTGTTTAGAACTAGAAATTGTCAAAATGCCAAGAAAGAACATCAGAACAAAAGCGCAAGCGTGTTGAACAGCTCTGAAGCTAGACAATTGTCAGACTTCAGAATTACATTAAGCTGATCACAACTCGTAACAATATCTAAAGCACTCCTTCTAGCTAGTAATCCAACCAATGGACAAAAAAAATTACTTAATAAATAAGATGCAAAAAGTCTTCTCTCGATACATTACCAAAATAATGTTTGATAGGTGTTTCCTCTAATGCCTTTTCTAACTCTGTCCGATCATAACGAATTCCAACTAACCTATTTTCTATATCTGCAACATTCCCGGCACCAAAGAAATCCCCATAAATTTTACAGTTTTTTATTACTCCTCGTGTTACCTCAAAACGTACATCAATTTGTCCAATAGGAAAACGATGAGAGTGCTGCAAATTAAATTTAGGAGATTTCCCATAGTTCCAATCCCAAATTTGGTAGCGTTCTTTAGAAAGGGCATAGATTTTTTCCCAATCCTCATCTGTCAATATATATTCTTGAATATTTTCTTCTCCTTCAAAAATATGAATTAAGATTAACTTACGAAATTCTTCAATAGTAATTTTTCTAGTAAGAAATTCCGTAATATTAGCCACACGGCCTCTTACTGATTTAATACCTTTTGATTCAATTTTGTCTTTTTTTACTTTCAGCGCAGAAACAATATGATCCATCTTTGAGTCAAAAAGCAGTGTGCCATGACTAAACATTCTCCCTCTTGTTGCAAATTGAGCGTTCCCTGATATTTTTTTTCCTTCAACAAGCAAATCATTACGGCCGCTTAATTCTGCATTGACCCCCATGCTTTGTAAAGCGTTTACTACAGGTTCTGTAAACTTTCTAAAGTTATGAAAACTGTCGCCATCATCTTTTGTAATAAAACTAAAATTTAAATTACCTAAATCATGATAAACCGCTCCACCGCCTGATAACCTTCTTACTACATGGATTCCATTGGCTTCCACATATTCTGTATTAATTTCTTCAATCGTATTTTGATTTTTTCCGATGATAATAGACGGTTCATTAATATAAAATAGTAGATAACTCTCATTAATATCTAAATTTTTTACTGCATATTCTTCTATCGCTAAATTAATACGTGGATCCGTGATTCCTTTATTATCTATAAAAAGCATTTTGGCACCCCTCTTATCCATGTTTCAAGTCTCTTAGCTCTAATAGTAACATAACTCTATTAATAGAGGTTGTTCAAAAAGTACGGGAACCATTTCTGTCGAATCTCTTCGTTACGTCGTTCCTTCAGTTCTCATGTAATAAACTGCCTATGTTCCGGGCTCCGCCCCAATGTCATCAAGCTAAATTTCAAAAAACAGGAAAATAAGCATCTAATTAGGAAGTAAGGGTTTCCGTTCTGTTCTCCAAGGCTTTCCACGGGGCGAGCGCCGAGCCTCCTCGTCGCTTTGCTCCTGTGGGGTCTCGTCTGTCTCGCTAATCCCGTAGGAGTCGAGCGGACGCCTCTCCAAACAAATTGGGTATTTCTTTTACATAAAGGGTATCTAATTCCATGATATTTCATAGTTTGAAGTTTATGGAATCTTAAGTTGATGACATCGGGCTCCGATCTTCTCCGCTCTGATTAACTCCTATTCAAATACACTTATCGGAATATTCTTACTTTTTTTACTATAACGGATTTTATAATGCTGCTTCACTTTATTACGATTATTTCATAAAATCGACAATATTTATAAGAAAAGCGGAAGCGCCTTGAACAGCTCTGAAGAAAAATGTTCACATGACTCAAAAAGTGCTTTTTACTTTTAGAGGCATGGGGTTATTTTTCACAAGGGCTAGGCGCTGAAGCTAGACACCCGTCAGATTTCAGTAAATTTATGCTTTCTTATTTCGTCAAAAAGAGCCAGACCTGTATAAAAAAGTCTGACCCTTTAACAAATAGTTTATTCTAGTCCACAGCAAGCTCCCCATATTTACGTCTAAAAGATACGACAAAGTAAGAAATAGTGCCAATAATAAATACAATTGGATAAATGGCAAGAATAGAAGCATTATGCCACATAAACGTGAAATCTCCGCTTGAAATAACCGCTTTTAAGCCTGCAACTGAATAAGACATTGGCAATATGGCATGCACATGCTGCAAGGTATTAGGAATTAATTCAAGTGGGAATGTACCAGCACTTGTTGTTAATTGAAAAATTAATAAAAGTATAACAAGAAACCGGCCTGGATTTCCGAGTAATGTCACACAAAATTGAATAATCGAGAAAAACACCATACTAACAATAATTGTAAATAAAATAAACAGCGGAACACTTTGCACTTCTATTCCCAATACTTCTAGTAAAACAAAGGAGGCAACAAGCGCCTGTAAAGTTCCAACTACTATCAATATTACGGTTTTACTTAAAAACCAGTTTATTCCGTTTTTTGGTATTCCTTCTGGTTCGTTAAAGGAGAATACAATCGATAGCATTAAAGCACCGACAAATAATCCTAAAGAGATAAAATATGGAGCTAATCCAGTACCATAGTTTGGCACATCCGTTAACTTTTCATCACTGACTTTTACTGGTTCTGCCATCATATTATACGTTTTATCATCAGAATGAATAGAACTTGCATCATTCGCTCCATCGGTAAGTTTGCCAGAAAGTTCTTTACTGCCATCCAACAAAGAACTCGTGCCTTGTGATAATTCTTTTGAACCATTTTTTAATTGGTTAGTTCCATTTGATAAAGCATTAGATCCCGTTTCCAAGGTATTCATGCCTGTTAATAGAGACTGCATCCCACCCACAAGATCTTTTGAACCTACCGTTGCTTTTGAAAATTCTGATGTGTACTTGTTCATGCCAGCAACAAATTGTTTCTGTCCTGCCACTTGCTGCTGTGAGCCGTCTTTCAGCTGAGCGCTGCCATCTGCCAATTGGTTAACACCAGTCTGCAGTTTTTCATGTCCTTGATTCAGCTCTGTTAGTCCGGAAGATAGGCTTTCCCCACCAGCAGCCAACTGATTGGCACCTTGAGCAAGCTCCTCTGTATTATTTGAAATAGATGCACTTCCATCAACAAGCCCTTGAATAGCTGCCATTAATTCATTTTGTTTATCTTCTGGCAATCCTTGCAATAAAGGCAGCATCGATTGAATCGTTTCCTGCAGCTGTTTTGTACCAGCATTTAACTGTTTTGCTCCTTCTGCTAACTCCGCTGATTTACTGCTCCAATTTTTCAAGTTTTCTGAAAGAGAATCCGAGCCTTGTTTTAATGAATTTGTTCCACCTATTAGCGACGGAATACTGCCTTTTAATGTATTTATCCCCTCATTTGTTTGAGAAATGCCATTTAAAATAGCTTGATCTCCATCTTGTAATTTTGTGGAAGCATTAGCAAGGTTCTGTTGACCATTTTGCAGCTGGCCTAAGCCTCCTGCTAAGTTTTCAGCACCATTTAAGAGTTTTTTTGCACCTGAATTTGCAGAAGAAACCCCTTGGTTAAACTCAATAGATTTTTCAGCAAGTGTGGCAAGATTATCATAAACCTCTTTAGAACCAGCATTTACTTTTGATGTTCCTTGTTCTAATTCTTTGGCACCTGTACTTGCATTTTTAAGTCCATCTGCCATTTCACCAATATGATCAAAAACGGACTTAGCGTATGTCTTTGTTATTTCTTTACTTACACTCTCCTTTATTCTTTCCATCGCTGAATTTCCAATTTGTGAGGAAATAAAATTATATCCTGGATTAGAAACATAAACTAAATCTAATTTTTTCGGATCATCATCTAAAAGTGTTGTCGCGTTTTTAGAAAAATCTTTTGGAATTTCAATAAGCATGTAGTACTTTTGATTTTTTAAATTTTGATAGCCTTCTTTTTTATTCACAAATGTAAAGGCAAATTCATCATTCTCTTTTAAATTTTCCACTAAATCCTTCCCAAGCTCCAGCTTCTCGTTATTCATTTCTGCGCCGCTGTCTTCATTTACTACAGCAACTGGAAGCTTTTCTAAATTACCGTATGGATCCCAAAATGCCCATAAATAAACGCCTGAATAAAGAATTGGAATAAAAATAATAGCCATAATAGAGATAAGCTTCATTCTATTTTTAAGAATCGAAGATAGTTCTGCTTTTAATAAACTTTGTTTCATTTCCTTCCACTCCGTTTCTATTGACCGAATTGGTCGAATAGTCATTTTTATTTATTAAAAGAGGATTATCTTAAACGGACAATCCTTTCAATAACGTATTTTCAAATAGCACTGCAATTTCTTCTGCATCAAGAGGGGAATGATTCCTCTCCCAATCAAAAATAAGCGCCACATATAATTTAAAGATCATAAAAGCGATTACCTCAGTATCACACTGTTTTAATTCTCCTTTATCAATCGCTTCCTGAACACGCATTTTAATATACTGAATAACAGCATTTCCCAGTCGCTCTAATACTTCTTTTACTTCCAATGTCCCCATCTCATTTTGCTCCTGAAAAAGCTTGATAGTCAGCTGATGTTGTCTGCGAAACTCCAGCATTTTTATTACGGCAGTATGCATATTTTCTATAAAACGATGCTCTGGATGAAAAGATTCATCTGCCGCTTCTTTCATTTCTTGTATCAATCCTGTAATAATTTCGGAAAAAAGCTCTTCCTTATTTTTAAAAAAAGTATAAATGGTACCCTTACCAACATTTGCGATTTTAGCAACTTGATCCATCGTTGTCGCTTTATAGCCAAACATCGTAAAAGATTTAGCTGCTGCATCAATAATTTGCTTCCTGCGATCCACCGCCAAAAAAATCACCTCCGAAAATAGAAAAGTGGAAAATACCTATTGTCTCATTCCTATTATGCTTAATAAATGTATTTTTAAAAAATGACCAAAATACCATTTCAGTCATTTAGTACAAATAAAAATATACTATATCCTTTTCTCTCTTGCAAGAAGAAAAGGCGGCATTCAATAAATTTAGAAAATGTTAGATACAAACATCATAAATCCAACAATAAAATGCCCAAAAGATTTCTATATAAAATCCCTTGGGCATTGTTCATTGCTTTATTGTTCGCACTTCTAAAGTAAAGCTGTTAATTAGCATGTACTGTTAATTTATTGAAAACAACGGTAGAAAGCACCTTAATAAATTCCGGCTGGGCATTTGGCATTGCTGGTCTGTAATATTTAGCACCAACCTCTTTTGCTGCCGCCAAGCATTCATAGTCATTATCATAAAGAACCTCTAAATGGTCGGATACAAATCCAGCAGGTACATATACAAAAGCTTTATATCCGTGTTTTTTATGCAAATCTTTTGTTAAATCCTGAACATCAGGTCCAAGCCATGGATCTGGTGTATTCCCTGCACTTTGCCAGCCAATATAATAAGCAGATACACCAGCTTCTTTTGCAATAAGATCTGCCGTTTCTTTTAACTGATTTGGATAAGGATCCCCAGATTGAAGAATTTTCTCTGGCAAACTATGTGCCGACACAATTAAAGCAGCGTTTTCTCTTTCCTCCATTGGCATGTTGCGATAAACTTCTTTTACTTTTTCCGCCCAGTAATGAATAAATTTCGGCTCCTTATACCAGCTTTCAATACTATGAATCGTAAGTCCACCTAATTTATCTGCCATTTCTTTCGCACGGCCGTTGTAAGATTTAATGCTGAATGTCGAGAAATGAGGAGCAAGCACAATGCTGACTGCTTCTGTAATACCGTCTTCATGCATACTTGTAACAGCGTCCTCCACAAAAGGCTCTATATGTTTTAACCCTAAATACATTTTAAATTCGATTTCATCTTGCATCTCATTTAAATAGGATTCTAAGCTTTTGGCTTGTTCCAACGTAATTTTAGCTAAAGGAGAAATACCACCGATTGCTTCATAACGGCTTTTCAAATCATTTAGCATCTCATCGGTAGGTCTTCTGCCGTGGCGAATATGTGTATAATATCTTTCTATATCTTCCTCCTTATACGGAGTACCATATGCCATCACTAAAAGCCCAACTTGTTTTTTGCTCATATTATCACTCTTTCAGTAGTCAGTTTATACTTATTTCTTCTTTATAGCTTCTGCTGAATATTCATGTACAAATGCAGTTAATCTTTTTAAAACTGCAGGATTCACATCAGGGAATACACCATGTCCTAAATTAAAAATAAATCCTTTTTGTTGTATCCCTTGATCTATAATATCCTTGGCTCTTTCTTCAATTACTTCCCAAGGTGCCAAAAGAACAGCAGGATCTAAATTCCCTTGTACCGCTTTTGTTATTCCTTTTTCCTTTGCTTCTTTAATGGATAAACGCCAATCTAACCCAACAACGTCTAAAGGCAAGTCATTCCATTCCAGCGCTAAGTGACTTGCACCTACTCCATGCATGATTAAAGGAACTTGCTCTTCTTTTAATGCTGAAAAAATCTTTGCCATAATTGGTTTAATAAAAATGCGGTAATCTTCGACATTTAATGCACCAACCCATGAATCAAAAATTTGAATAGCATTCGCTCCGGCTTTAATTTGTGCTTTTGCATAAGTGACTACCATATCGCCCAGTTTTTCCATAAGAGCAAACCATGCTTCTGGTTCAGCATACATAAATGCTTTTGTTTTATGATAGTTTTTCGACGGACCTCCCTCAATCATATAACTCGCAAGTGTAAATGGAGCTCCCGAAAAACCTATCAAAGGTACCGTAAGCTGTTCTGTTGTTAATAGTTTTATTGTATCCAATACGTAAGCAATATCCTTCTCTGGCTGCAGCACCCCTAATTTCTCTACATCTTGAAAAGATTGTATCGGGTTCGCAATAACAGGTCCGATTCCTGATTGTATTTCGACATCGACGCCAATTGCAGGCAGTGGTGTCATAATATCTTTATACAAGACGGCTGCGTCCACATCATATTGATCAACAGGAAGCTTTGTAACGTAGGCGCAAAGCTCTGGCTGATGGGTAATTTCAAAAAGGGAGTATTTTTCCTTAATTGCTCGATATTCTGGCTGAGACCGTCCAGCTTGACGCATATACCAAACAGGAACAAATTCAGTTTCTTCTCCCTTGGCTGCTTTTAAAAATGTATGTTGAAATTTTTTGCTCATATTTAATATGTCCACCTTTCCGATGCATATAGTGATATTGTATTATATAAAATCTGAAATAAAAAACAAGAACATTGTAATCATTACTAAATTATAATATTTATAAATAAAATTGCAAATAAAAAAGAATGTCTTATGGATGAGACACCCTGTAAAAACGTTTACTATTATACAAAATTGTATAGTTAAAAGATATATCAACTATATATCCTTTCTACTATCGTTGTATAGATAACCTTCAATTTTGTCACAAAATAGACGCATTTATCTGTTGAAACTTTATGAAAAAAGGATAAATATACATTTATAGCAAGATAAGACACTTTTTTCACAAAAACTACTTATACTACTAATAATAAAGGAGGTATATTTTATGCAAATTTTTATTGCAAATGGAACGTACGATTTTTTAGAAAAAAAATATGAAAAATACTTCTCTGCAGAAAACATGCTGCTTATGCAAAGCACAAATCAAGATCAAGCAACATTAGTACATGAATCTGATGGCAAAAGCTTTTTCAAGACGCCAAGAAAATTCGATATTTTATATTCATTTGGACAATTAGAAAATAAGGGATATGTAGTAATCAATCATTTTTCTTTAGAAGATATATCAAAACCGATTTTTGAACATAAAACAGTCCAAAAGTTAGAAATAAGCAGCAAACCGTATGCAGCCGTCCGTTTTCTGCGTTCAGTAAAAGGAGATGCTTATCTAGTATTATCATTATGGAGAGACCCGGATTCCTTCAAACAATGGGAAAGTTTCGCTTCTCCCCAAACATTCCCAATTGCAGGTCCGATTCCAGATGAGTGGAAAATTCAACAAAACAATATGTTCTATAGCAAATCATATGTAACCTACCATATCATCCCAGAAGAGAAAAAATAATAACAAAATTAAGGCTAATCAAAAGTCGCCTTCGATTAGCCTTAAAGTTTTGAACTATTTTTCTTTAAGGCTGTTTTCTCAAAGTTAGTTGTTTTTTACATAATACATTTGGAAAAGTGTTTCTTAGCAGCCTGCATACACGTAGACTCCTGTGGGAATGCGAGAAAGACGAGACCCCGCAGGAGCGTATGCGACGAGGAGGCTCGACGCTCGCCCACGGAAAGAGAAGTGTATTCAGGCTGCGAGTTTAAAAACAACAATCTATACGAAAACAACCTTTTTTAAAAAGAATGTTCCGAAGCAGATTAATTCTCTTTCTTGAAAGATTTTACCACTCCGTTCCTATTGGCATACACCGCTGCCTGTGTACGATCTGATACGTCCAACTTCGCAAGAATATTGCTTACATGCGTTTTCACTGTTTTAACCCCGATATATAATTCTTCACTAATTGTTTGATTGGTCATGCCTTCCCCGATGCACATAAGCACTTCTAGTTCTCTTTCAGTTAGATCATCATGAGGTTTTTTTTCTGAAGGACGAAGCTTTTTTAACATTACATTGGCTACTTTCGGCTCAATCACCGTTTCACCGGCAAACGCTTTATGAATAGCATCTACTACTTCCCGAGCGGTTGCTGTTTTCAGCAAATAACTAAATGCACCCGCTTCAATTGCTGGTATTACTTGTGTTTCATCATAAAAGCTTGTAATAATAATGACCTTACATTGGGGGAAATTTTTTAAAATCGCCTTCGTTGCCTCGATGCCATTTCCTTTTTCCATTAATAAGTCCATTAATACTACATCAGGCTTTTCCTCTGCTACAACCTCTATTGCATGATAGCCACCATTTGCCTCTCCTACCGCTTTTATAGTAGGTTCGGTTGCTAAATACGAAACAATTCCCTTTCTTACCATTTCATGATCATCTACGACAACCACTTTAATCATTCTTATCACCCCTTTATCGGTATACGGATGTCTATATACGTTCCCTCTCCGACTTTTGATCGAATTTCTATCATCCCACCAATTTCTTCACAGCGTTCCCGCATTGTTTTTAATCCATAGGAAGCTTTTCTTTCAACCGTTGGGTCAAACCCCATTCCATCATCATTTATATGTAAATAAGCATATGCATCTTTCTCCTCTAATGTCATCTTCACTTTTTTTGCATGTGAATGACGGAGAACATTGGATAATGCTTCTTGAACAATCCGAAACAAGTGCTCCTGTACTGCAGATGATAAAGACTCAATTTCATCAATACTTGCAGTAAAATGTAAATGTGTTTTTTCTTTTAGTTCTTGGATCAATTTGATTATTCCGTCGCATAAACTGTCATTGCTTAATTCAATTGGGCGCAAATGCAGCAATAATGCACGCATTTCTCCTTGTGCTTTTCCTGCAATCTCTACAATTTCCTTTAATTGTATTTTTGCCTGCTCTGGATTGGTGTCAAAAATTCTATAGGCAGCCGATGACATCATATTTAATGCAAAAAGCTGTTGACTGACAACATCATGCAAATCTCTTGCCAAACGCTGTCTTTCTTCCATGACAGCTGCTGTATGCGCTGTTTTTGCGAGTGTTGTTTTTTCATTCGCAAGCCTTTGCAATGATTGGACTAATTCTTGTAAATAAGTAGCAAGCTGGTTCAATTCTTCACTTATATGTCCAATCATTTCTTTATTGGACACATCCATTCTTTCTGCAAATTTGCCTCTTCTTAATGTAGATACAAACAATAATACATCTCCTAACTGGTTGCTTAAAACTCCACTTTCCTTCAAAGCAAAATACAAACCAACTAGCAACGTAACAAGCAGACTGTTGATAAAAAGCCAAAATGACGTTTTTGTCGTAAAAACTGGATTATTATAAAAATACAAATAGACTTGCGTCCCAATAAATAGAAGCAATGAACTAATGATGCTTGTCATAAAAAAACTTTGAAAATACCAATAGCGAATTCCTTTTGTTTTCTTCACAACACACCTCTATACTCTTTCAATTCGAATATCACCAATTTTTAAATAGATTTGCAGATTGATTTTTTTCACTGCTTGATCATAATCAGGAGATTTATAGGCTAATCTGTTCTTTATCCCATCTTTAGAGGAATGGAAAATTCGCAGATCCCCTATTTTCACTTCACCTTCAATATTTACAGGCAAGTCATCTGGAATTAATATTTTTATATCGCCGATCCAACCATTTATTTCAATCGTTGTTTCTTTTTCCGGAATATAGGCTTTGCTGAAATCAATAAAATAATCACCGATGCTATTATATAATTCCATCGGTTCCACTGCCCAATTATCATGATTCAGCTTAACATCTCCAATGGAAAAATCCTTTGATAATCTGACTTCTTTTTTTGTATATCCAAATAGAAATCTTATTGCACTAAATATAATAATAAGAGGCCATAGTTTCCAAAACTCAACAAATTGAAAGCTAATCACATGCAATCGATCAAGCACTAAAAAGCTCGAAAAGATAATAATGAATAAAGAAAAGAAATAATTACTTGTTCTATTTATTATATTGCCGGCAAAAGAAATCAATCCGTACACTAATAACAGAAATGGATAAGATACGACAAAAAGCTGTTTTATTTCCAAGGAAATGACACCAATATTTACGAGCAATATAGCTACTCCAACTGCTAATAAGCAGATGGCAAACATAATTTGATATAATGATTTGCTACGCAAATTCTTTCTCCTTTCCTCTTCCTCACCTTTTTTATTCAACATAAAAATTCAACTATTTTCTTATTTTAGTTTACTATTTTTTCAGCTCTGTTTGTTCATTCCATAGATGATTTTTTATCCATCTTGAGAAGGAGTTATCCGCTATTCATACTATCTTCATTTTTTAAAGAGAAATTGTTTTTCCCTATCACCAAATACAACTCCATTCATACGCTGTATTAATCCGAATCGTGGCAAATGCCTATACGTTTTCTTAAGCGGATTAGAAGGGAGTAATATAATATGGGTATAGAATTAACAGCACTTCACTGGATATATGTTTTATTTATACTTTTTATTATCGGATTTATGGTGATGAAGCGTGATACTACTTTCATTTGTATAGTTGGAATATTTTTATTGGCAATTACAGCTACTGGATCATTAAGCAGTTCGATAAGCAGTATTTTCACCAGCTTTATCTTTGCTATTACCGAATTGCTGCCTACTATATTAGTTATTTCCATTATTGTTGCAATGAGCAAAATATTAACACAAACAGGAATTAATGATGTCATGATATCCCCTTTTGCGAAATTAATCCGGTCACCAGGATTAGCTTATTGGATTATCGGCATCCTGATGATGCTTATTTCCTTCTTTTTCTGGCCATCACCAGCTGTTGCCTTAATCGGAGCTGTTCTGCTGCCCGTTGCCGTAAGAGTTGGATTGCCAGCAATTGGAGTAGGGAAAGCCAGCAAAAGAATCTTTAGAATTATTTTTTACATATTTCTTATTATAAAAATTCTAAAAAACATCAGTTCTATACGCACCTTAGCCCCAAAAAATTGTACTGGGGATATAACCACGGACTTTTAAATCATACCGCCCATGAGGTTGAAAAGTGAAACATCTTTAACAACATTTAATAAAATGGCGTTAAATCAACGTTTTAAGACTTTTATAATGTAACATCTTGAACGAAAAATTACGCCCATTTCTTAGATGGCGTTAGCAAAATGTTAGCATTTCGTTAACTGATAACTATTTATGATAAGGTTCACCGTAATTATTTAAGAGGAAAAAAGCATGGAGAAAATGATTTTCTCCATGCTTTTTTCTAGATACTAAGTTTTATCAAACAGATTGAATCTTAGTATACAATCCATTACTTGCTTTTCATTTCTGTATGGATGGAATTAAGTTTTTGGTTAGTTTCTTTTTTTATCTTTTCCCTTTTCTCTAATTCACTATTTTCTTTAAGAATTAATACTATTGATTCTTTTAAAGAATCATAATTTGCTAAACACTCTTTTTCTGTAAGTTGGTGTAAACCTTTACTAAGTATTCCATAAATAAATGTCTTATTTTCATTTAAATAATCTGGAATTAACCCTAGTTCATGCAATTGTTGTACCTTCTCTTGCATTTTTTTCTTTTCAAATTCTTCTTTTATAAGTAACCCTTCGGATTAGCTGTTTCAGCTTTATTAAAAATTAACCTTTCAAAGATTCTTCTTAAATAAAGGTAACCCGCCACTCCGTAATTGTGAGTTTTTAATATTGTAGCAGTTCTAAAATCTTTCTTGGATTTGATGTCTTTACCAAAAATGTCATCTAAACCGTTAAATTTTTCAAAGTCCATTATAGAAGGATATTGCCCTGTTTTGATTAAGTAACCATCTTCTGTTATTTGAAAAATAACATACATTTTATGTTGATGTTTAGATGTACAATGGAAAGTTATTTGAGCAGTATTAGTTTCACCAAATACTTTTTCAAAAAAAACTTTCGCACGACTCTTTAATTTTTCATTTACGTACTGCTCATGTGCCTCATTTTCGTCCGCAGACCTAATATTTGTTCCTACTGTTAATATATCATCATCTGGATCAATGTCGTAAAGCTTCTCATGTTTAGAGCTTACAATATAGGTATCTCTTTTACACATAGGACAATAATGATAAATATTATGTTCCTTTAAGAAGATGGTCTTTAAAAATTTAAAATCCTTTCCTTCAACAAATTCCGTGTGATTAAGGATTGTGGGGCCGAATTCTTCATTATAGTCTAAAACTTCAAGTTCTTCCCTTGTTTCAACTGCTAAATCATACTTAATATTTGTATACATAGGAAAATTAAAAAGTAATGAGGCTCCCTTGCCAACAAAATCAGTAATTTTCACTTCCAAGTCAAAACCTTCTTTCTAAAAAAGTTTATGTAATCACATCATAGACTTAATGTATGCATAGGCTATTATGAAATAATGAAAATAGTAATATCATATTTTAACACTTCCTCTTGACTGATTATTTCCCATTTATTCAAAAAGTCAAAGTAAGAAGGTTTTTCTGTTAAAATCGCAACATTATTTTTGCTTCTTGTAATGGCTACATAAAACTGAGCTATTACTGAATTCGACATTTTGTGTCTACCATTTATAATGTGATATTCCATTTCTTTTGTGGGAAGTATTAAAACATTATCAAAGCTTAACCCCTTTGATTTGCCAAAAGTTATTGATTCAAAGTTACATTCTTCATCGAGGAAGGATCTGAACTTTCTAAGCGCTCTTATATCATAGTAGGAGTACTGTTGGCTTATAATGTTTAAAAACAAGGATATATTATCCATACTGACCAGAAATGTTCCCGCATCTTCCTTCTCAACTTTCTTTGCTGATTGCATATTAAGGTCACTATACAAGATGTTTGCTAAATCACAAACTATCTGTGGACAACGGTGGCATACTTCTAAGGTTTCTAGATTATCGTGCTTTAACACTTCCGTAAAGAAATTAAAGATATTAACCCCTCTATATTTGCTAAGAAAAGGTCCAAAGTTTGTTGAATATGTTGCTTGTCTGTGGTCTCCTACAACTACAAGATTTAGGCTAGACCGGTAAATAGCCTCGATTATTTTTAAATCGTATCCTCCCATGTCTTGAATCTCATCTATAAGAATCGTGGAATAAATTTTTTCGAGTCTATCAATGATTGCTCCAACAGAAGCTTCTAATATTACATAGCAAAATTGAGCCAGCCTTTCATAATATAGTCTTCCTTGGAAGTCGTAATAATACCTCCAATTAGTAGCTGTTACACCTTTTAACCGTGGTATCTCCCCTAACGAACAAAAATTAATCCCTTCTATTTCCGGTCCTCCCATAACCTTTCGATATGGCCTAGCACCCTCATTAAGCAAAAACTCTGTCCATGTCTTACATTTTATGTTCGAGGGTATAACTCCTACTGAGTCCATAAGATCATACTTCATAGAGTTTAAATTTGCATTCGTATATGTAAGGTACAGTACTTTTCCTTCGTTATAGTTTCTTACTGCTTCTCCTATTAATAACGTAGTCTTTCCTGTTCCAGCAGCAGCCTTAATGATTCTCTTATTGGATGGCATAACTTATGTACTCCGGAAAATTTAAATGTATTTCGTTGTTCAAAAATACTTTTAATGCCCAATCAGTTTTGTTTTTAAGCATAAATTCTAGCAACTCTTCTTCAGACTTATCATGTTTTCCTAGTATTGTTTTTAATTGCCACTATCACACTTTAAGACCTGTGGTTCTAATGTATTCAGCTCATTATTTATGCTAAAACACACTTTAATGGCACCTTCCATGTAGTCCTTATATTTATTAATTATATTCTTTTCAAAATCATGATCGTTATCTGTAACTACTACAGTATTTATATTTAGCAACTTTGCTATGTCTAGAAATCTTTTAAAAGAAAGCCCGTTAACTGATATGACATCTATCCCATCATCTAACGGAAGTTTATTATATTTTTGATAATAGGCTTTTTGAATAATTAAATCGTCTGCTGGTCCCTCTACCAATATTACCCTTTTAGATAAAATAAATCTTAAAGGGTCATAGTTCGGTAGTTTTTGGAAATAATCCCTTGTGTCCTTTGGCAACTGATTTAACTTCCCACTTCTATTATCACCAAAAAGGATAACAGTTTCCATTGCCATTTTATTTAATACATACGAACTATGGGTAGTAATAAGTAATTGTTGATCAGAATATTCGGATGTGATTTTATCTAATAAAATTCTCATGTTTGAAAATGAAAGATGACTCTTCGGTTCCTCTATTAATATTAAACTTCTTTCAGGCTTTCTGTTTCCAATAGAAAGTGTTATCTTTATAACATTTTGTTCACCTTTACCAATATAATCGAAAGGGATATCGTCTAAGAAAGCAGCAATTGCTGATTCCCAAGTAGCCTTTTGAGTCACATCTAGAGATATTGATAAGTTCCTTGTGTCGTCTAACATGAGATTTTTCTTCTCATTCATTATAGAGGATATATTTGGATTCCCACCGAATTTTTCTTTATAGCTTCGGTAGAGTACCGCTAAATTAGCTTTTTGTTTTTCATCTAGGACATCTGAGATTATCTTCATAATATACTTTTGAGAACTAGCAGCTAGGCTTGTAGTCGTAGAGTCAATTAAATGGGATTTTATTGGAATCGATCTTGTAGTTATCGTCGCTCCCGCGAAACTTTTCCATTCTACTGTATAGTACTCAGTAGGGATATGTATAAAATTTTCATTTTCAATATATTGCTGATATTCTTCCCGATAATGCTCATTAAATTTAATAGAAAATACGAATCCCGGCACATTAATATTTTCGCTATTCTCTATACCTATTAATTTTCATTAAGGTCAGAATCTTCCGACTCGGAGAAGTATAATTCTATTTTTGTTTCTGGAAGAGTTTTCTTATTATCAACTTTTACTTCTTCTATGAAATGGTTTACTATTTTCCTGTTAAATATATAGGGTGATAATTCATAAAAGATTGGTTTACCATTGATTGTTCTTGTTAAGGCCAAGTGGATAGCTTCCAATAGCGTTGATTTTCCAACCCCATTATTTCCTATCATTACAGAAAAGTTATTATTAAACTCTAAGGTAAAGTCTTCAAATTTTTTGTAATTATAAATTTTTAACTTCTTTAATAACATTTACTTTTACCCCCATTTATCGAGTTATTAAGCGGCAATTATCAGTTTAACTTCATGTGTTTCTAACTTTTTTTGCCAATATCCATTGAAAGAAATATTCTTCGCTTTGAACTTCAGGCAATGTATACCGTAGTGCCTTGTTACCTAAAGGTAGGTACTTCTCAAGGGAGTAAAGTCCCTGTCTTTTTAGAATTGAAAAACCAGCACCTTCAATTATGTTTACCAAATCAGTCTGGGGATAAAACTTGCAAGTTTCTTGAAATTCCGACAACTTTTTGAACATCTAGAATAACAACGTGGAAACTATTGTAAGTAATTTAGAAGAATAATACAATTAAACATGAGAGCAAATAAAATTTTTAGGAGGTTAATATGAAAAAGTCAACAAAACGTAAGTTGGGGCAATTAGGATTAGCATTAGGTATCGGAGTGGGTGTTTTGGGTTCACCTCTAGTTTCTCATGCAACAGATAATTTTGATAATGATTATTTATTCCATATTCTTTCATACCAGTTGAATACAAGAGAATATGAAGAAAGTGCATATAGGCAAACTACTAGTATTGATAATCCATGGAAAGTACAAATGACTTGGTCTGAGGAATCAGATTCGTCAAATACAATTACTCGTTTTTGGTTAGAAAAAGAAAACGAGACTAATGTATCTGCGCCGGTAGACAAATTGGAGGGAGATCCTGCCTCATATGTAAAACCATACTCTACAGCAAATCAGACAACTGTTTACTTAACAGCAGAAAATAATAATTACAATCTGGATCAGTATCTAGTAGAAGGAATTTGGGATGAGGAAACATGGTAAATAGAAAGTGAGTGAGAAAAAGGTTGGCTCTCGCTCTGTTCTTACTTCTTTTATTCCATAAGTTGTGAATGATTCATTATTTCATTCTTACTTATAATTTTATTGTGCTTGATTAGGAGGATATATGTGAAAAGTTCTTTTTTACGAATTTATAAAAACAGAAAAAGTATGATTTTCTTTTGGATCATTATTTTTGTACCGTTAATTGAAGTGTGTTTTTTGTATATAAATAAGATAAAATGGGGAACAGATTATCATCCGGCCATTGCTTTTTTTCTTTCTGGATCGGGAGGGCATATAACTCAAATTTTACTTTTTTGGTTTCTGCCAATATATTTTTTAATAATATGCTCAGATGATTATATTCAAGATGTAAAGTATGGATATAATGCGATTATAATTTCAAAAGTGGGGAAAAAAATTTACATAAGGAATAAGTTTATTATGTCTTTTTTAGTTCCATTTATTACAATGCTTACAGCTTTAGTTTTAAATTTAATTCTTTCTTATATTCTTTTTGCTGGGGGAACGTTTTCGTTTGGATTATTTGAAATGAGTTTTGGTGATGATTTATTACATGAATTTAGCTTAAATAATCCTTTTTTAACTGCTCTTTCTTTTTTATTAAATGTAAGTATTTTTTCTGGATTAGCTGGAGCATTGGGAGCAAGTGTCAGTATGATTTTTAAAAACAGTAAATACTCTTACCCTGCTGCATTTTTTATATGGTTTACCTTAATTATTCTTAATAATTCACTCATGAATTTATTTCAGCCTTTTACAGAATACGGGTTTGATGATATTATTCCTGCTGAAATACAGTATTTACTTTTATTAGTCTTGTTACCAATTTTCACATTTTTATATAGGGTAAAAACGGATGAAATATAAATTAAAAAAATACGTTATTTCAGTTTTGATTGTACTGCTGTTTTTCTCTATTATATGGTATATGCAAAACGATACATTTATTTCCAGTTCAAATGACAATATACTGTTAATTATGAATGGAAGTTTACAAGGCTATAGTTCACTAAGGGTATTAACCATCTTATCCTTAGTATTTTTACTATTTATGAATATTCTTGCAATAAAAGAGGAAACTTCCTATCTTACTCGAAAATCAGATAGAGTAAAATTATTTCACGGCCATATAGCCAATATCTTCTTTTCCTCCTTACTTTTTGTTGGATCATTTTTAATAGTAAATGTAGTATTTACTTTTATTTTTATTGGAAATGATATAATGTTAGATCATAATTTTTACATAATCACCTTCTTAAATGGTGTTGCCATGGTATTTTTATATTGGTGGATAGGAATATTAGATAAAATCCTTGAGGACTGGTTTCATTCAAAAAATATTGCTATTGTCATAACATTTATTTTAGTTGCTTTAAGTTATTTTATTGAAACTCCGTTTTGGGTCCCTATCGAGGATATACGTATATATGAAATGTTATTAAGTGACGTGTGGGACTTCACTATTTTAAGTTTTATCTATATTCGCCAGCTAGGATTAGCTATTATTTTATATATTGTAGGTAAAATAATATTTAATGAAAAGGACTTCATATTTTATGAAAGGTAGAAGCCTATTTTTTATCATTTTAATTGCTTTTACATTGCAATGTTGGATGTATGGGCCAATTATAGCTAAATGGTATCCTGAGATTCCTGATGGTTTAAACTTTTTCATGGGGATACCTCTATTAGCTGATTACAGGTTGTTAATGTTTTGGTATCTCTCATTTGTAAGTATCAGTTTTTATTTTTCAGGAAATGTAAAAGAAGTACTTAATGGGTACGGACAATATTTAATGGTACGGAATTACAATAGGGTAAAGTGGATAATATTGCGTTATTTTTGGGTTGCTATTAAATTGATGGCATTAATCTTCATACAAAGTGTTGTTTCATACTATATTACCTTTTTTTTCTATAGTAATTCAGAGTTTATAGTTAATATATTAATATTAAAAGCTATTCTGATGTATTATATTACTTTCCTTTTTCTATTAATCTTACAGTTATATTTAGAATTATATTTTAGTCCCCAGATAGCATTTTTAAGCATTAACACATACGTTGTAGGAGCCATTATTGGAGCTGATCTAATGTTTAAATACAATATAAAGGGATTTTTTATATATTTATTAATTCCAAACTATGCAATGGGGTCTCGTCTGAATATTTTTTCTAACAGTTTAGTTATTATTCACTATATCCCTGCACTAATAACAATAATCACTTTAATAGGAATAGTTTTGATATTTTCAGTAAAAAGAATAAAATCAATTGATTTTTTATAGGGGGCAAATGATGACAAATATAAGTGTTCAGAATTTATTTAAAGTAATTAAAAGGCGACAAGTACTGACTAATATTAATTATAACTTTAGAGACGGACAGATTTATGGTATATATGGTAGGAATGGATCTGGTAAAACAATGTTGCTAAGAGCGCTTTCAGGATTGATTCATCCAACAAACGGTTCAATTTACATTGGTGATAAAAAATTACATGAGGATATTTCCTTTCCTTCTAGCATAGGAGTAATTATTGAAAATACTGATTTATTACCTCAGTTTGATGCTTATACCAATTTAAAAATACTAAGTAAAATTAAAAAAGTGGCTACAGATGAGGATATAAAAGCCGCAATAAATAGAGTAGGGCTTGATAGTAACAGTAAGTTAAAAGTAAAAAAATTTTCGTTAGGGATGAAACAAAGATTAAGTATTGCACAAGCTATCTTTGAAAAACCAAGTATTATTTTATTAGATGAACCCACTAATGCACTTGATGAAAACGGAATAGAACTTGTACGTAAAATGTTATTAGAAGAAAGAGAAAGGGGAGCACTTATAATTATTGCTAGTCACAACAAAGAAGATTTAGAAATTCTCGCTGACCATAGAATTCAGATGGTAGAAGGAACAATCATTACTGACTAAATTTATTAACTTTTCTCTTTTTAGTTTTAATGGGAGTCTACGTGTATTCAGTCTGCTGAGTACTTCTACTCTCATTTTTTTGTATGAAAAAGGCTATTTTGTAAGCAAGGCAAATTATCTATTTTATCCAATAATAATTTGCACTATACAAAAATGGAACAATTATTCCTTTTTCATGTTAGATGGTGGAGACGAGGGACGAGTCTCCATGGGAGTTTTACGTGAAAAACAACAAACTTTGAGAAAACAGCCTATTAAAAAAAACAGATAAAATCCTTCCTATCATGAAATCCATACATCAAAATAATACTTTTTGGTGTATATTTCCTATTACTTTGCATAATAAGCATCGTTTATTATAATTGTCAATTTAGACTTCTCCCCACTAAACAAAATTATTCCCTATCATTTAATTTATCGTGATATAATATAAAAATAAATATTCTGAACTTTCTACGGGGTGAATTGGATGATCGAAACTCTTTTTCAAGATTTAGAAAGCGGTTATGAGGAGATGGTATCCATTAGAAGATACCTCCATCAATATCCAGAGCTTTCTTACGCGGAACATAAAACAGCGCAATACATCATTTCTTATTATGAAAAATTAGGGATAGAAGTAAAAGGGAATATAGGAGGAAACGGAGTAATCGCAAAAGTATATGGCGGCAAACCAGGAAAAACTGTTGCGCTCCGAGCCGATTTTGATGCATTACCAATCCAAGATGAAAAAGATGTCCCTTATCAATCAAAAGTCGCTGGTGTTATGCATGCATGCGGACATGATGGACATACTGCGACTTTATTAATGTTAGCTAAAGTATTAGAAAAAAATAAAGAGTCTTTATCTGGAACGTTTGTATTTATTCATCAACATGCAGAAGAGATGTCGCCCGGCGGTGCTAAACCAATGATTGAAGCAGGCTGCTTAGAAGGAGTCGATGTTATATTCGGCACACATTTATGGGCAACGATTCCAACTGGTACAGTTGCTTACCGCAGCGGTCCAATGATGGCGGCGGCAGACGGTTTTAAAATAACGATCCAAGGCCAAGGCGGACATGGTGCCCAGCCTCATAAAACAAAAGATTCGATTGTTACGGCCTCGCAATTAGTTGTAAATCTTCAACAAATAGTCAGCAGAAAAGTTAATCCAATTGATTCTGCGGTATTAACGATTGGCACCTTTCAATCTGGTACAGCCAATAATGTCATTGCAGATACTGCTGTTTTAACTGGTACCGTTCGTACATATAAGGAAGAAGCTCAAAACCTTATTGTAGAGGAAATGGAACGAGTAATTAAAGGTACATGCTACACAGCAAACAGTACGTATACTTTTCAATATGAAAAAGGCTATCCTGCTGTCGTGAATCATCCTAGCGAAACACAGTATCTTGCTGAATGTGCTGCAGCCATTTCTGGTGTCGATGCATTGGAATGCGATCCTGATTTAACTGGTGAAGATTTTTCTTATTATCTGAACCATATAAAAGGGACCTTCTTCTTTACAGGTGCCAAACCAGATACAGATGGTCCAACGTATCCACATCATCATCCAAAATTTGATATAAATGAAAAATCGATGTTAATTGCTGCCAAAACACTATGTTCTGCAGCCGTACAATATCACAGTGCATTTTCTGAGGATGCAGCGTTATCTGCCATCAAATAATTGGTACTTCCATCTATTGAGGTTATTCCCCCTCAACAGATGGAAGTTTTTTTAAATCTCTTATCCGATACACATTTTTTGCTACTTCCCCTAATTGATCAATTAAATTATAATTGGCATACGCTCCAACAGCCGCCCCAATTCCTGGAACAAGCTGAAGCATTTTAACAAAATCGATATAATCTCGATACTCTTGCTGCAATTCTTTCCAATCAAGCTGCAGCACTTCTGACTTCCGCTCCTCCCAATTTTCAACAATATCAAAAATCACTTTTCTTTTCTCTTCACTTGAAAAAGCTAGCTGAAAAATATAAAGCAAAAATACTCGTTCTTCATATTGATCTGTATCATATCCATATAAAGAAGCTGCCTCCATTAGGAACTTCATCTTAATAGACAATAACAAAGGAAAATCCGCTAATCCTAAAAGGATGCCTCCTGCACCAGTGCCGGCACCTTCTACACTTGCAGTTTTTTTGTAAATATCGATTTTTTTATCCATTAATTCATCTTTTTCTATTAAAGTAAGATTCAGATGCTGATTTTTTTTCGTTAATTTATTTGATCCCGCTAAAGTGGTGTTTATCATTTGCTTTATGGCTTCTGTAATCACTTCATGTATTTTAGCAGGAATAATCGCATTCATTTTATTTTGGGCTTTTTTTGACATTCGATTGAACATAGATGATCGTTTTAACACCTTTCGTTTCCATTCAGAAACTTCTATGTAAACTTTTTTTTCATATGCATTCATGCTTATTCCGTTGCCAATACCTTATAAAAATCTATAAAATATGTTTATTTCCCTGTTCTTCGTGTCCGATTTTGCCAAAGCTACTCTCGTTTGATATGACACTCCTAGGGCGTAAATTCGGATACAACGAATCCTACATATTAGCAATAACGTTTAGGTGTTAATTTGCTAATTAATAATGTGATAAGTTGATAGACGCGTTCAAATCCCTATCTACCATAAGACCACAATCACATTGATATATTCGGTCAGATAGCTTTAGGTCTTCTTTAATAGCCCCACAACATGAACACATTTTAGAAGATGGATACCATTTATCAGCTTCAACAAATTCAATGCCATGTTTCTCACATTTATACTGGATTTGTCGTTTGAATTCATATAGCTTTTGTTTTGCGATGGCTTTTGACAAATGTTTGTTCTTCATCATTCCTTTGATGCTTAAGGTTTCTATTACAATTCGATATGGTTTGGTTCTCACGATATCGTTTGTAGTTTGATGAAGATGATTGGCTCTAATATTTGTCAATCTTCTATATAGTCGTTGAATCTGTTTCTCGATTTTTATAATATTGCTTGTTTTGACGAAACGGACTCCCTCCTTGTTCATTTGATATTTTCGAGAAACTTGACGCTGCAACCGACGAAGGCGTTTCTCTGCCTTTTTTACTACTTTTGTCTTGTTAATGTTTTTAAACTTTCTACCATCTGAACATATCGCTAGTTCTTTCACACCAACATCAATTCCTAGCGAAACATCTGATAATTCCGTTGATTGCATTTCTTCTTCAATCCCAACAGACAGGTACCAGTACTTACCATCAAAGCTTATTCTTGGATTAGAGTACTTTACGCCCATCAGCAAATGTTCAGACGTTTTAATCCAACCAACTTTTTCAATTAACACCTTATTCTTTTTGATTTTTAGCTTGATAGGGTCATTGTAAAAAGACGGTTTTGATTTCTTTCTGCTTTTGAAACGTGGTTTGTTTGCTTGTTTCTTAAAGAATTTCTTATACGCATCACAAGCATCTTTGATAGCTTGCTTTGTGATATTATTCGATACCTTATACAACCAAGCATATTCTTTCGTTTGTTTCAAAGCAGTCAATTCTTTACGAAGATCATTATTAGAAATAAATTTGCCACCGTTTTTGTAGTTTCCTTCTTGCTTTCCCAATGTCCAGTTATATGCCCAGCGAGCTGTTCCTGCTGATTTCCAAAGCTGATGTTCCTGTTCTTTCGTTGGTTTTATCCTTATTTTCTTTGCAAGGATCACTTTCCATCAACTTCTTCATCTGTCACATGTTGTAGTTTAAAAGTATTTTGTTTATTCCAATTTCTTAATGTTTGTGTTGTTTTTCCTATCCATTCAGCAAATGCACTTATTGAATAATATCTCATTAATATCACCTCTTAGTTTTATTATAAAAATAAAGATAATAATAAAATAAGAAGTTTTTATGAACCTTTATAAACTACTTTTACTTTAAATTGTCCTTTCCCTCACTTATTATTGTATACATACGCAAAACAAACCATTATGTTCCCGAATTTTTTACTGTGAAAGTATCTGAATGAATAGAATACGTTTTTTTTATTTAAAGCGAGTGTTGTCGACAGCCTAAAAACGCCTTTCCTATACTAGGAAAGACGCTTCTTATTCAAATAAAAATTAACAAATAAATACGTAAAAACAAAGCTTGCGGATATAGAATATACAGCAATTAATACCTCACCTTTAAAAAATAGAGCTAGCGATAACAACATTCCCTGCAGCAATAAAACAGTAGAAATAAGGTTTTTAAACGATTTAATCTTTAACGTAGTTGGCAGCGGATATAAATCTATCCAAATTTTGTCTTGATACGCATTCCATAACGGAATAAGCTGCAAACCAGTTAAAAACAAAAATAATATCACAAGCAGCACCTGTCCTAGCCCAAATGATAAGAAAAATAACGTCAATGCCCCTATTACAGTTAATCTTATTGTTAATCCTAAATAGTCGCCAGATCGAAAATATGTTCTCCAAAATAAATGTGTAAACGTTTTATTTCCATCAAACTTAATCAGGCGGACAAATAAATCCAATAACTTCCTTCTTTTTATACGATTCTTTAACTTAGGAACATCTGTAAACATATTGGCAAATAGGTAAAAGGATGCTAATCGTTTTTCATCTTGGGCAATTAAATACTCCCACTTTACCCCTTTCATTTTTGTTGCATATTGAAAATAAATCCATAAAAATACAAGCAGTAAGAACGGGATAATAATAAAAATGGGATTCGAATTTATAAATAAAAAATATAATAAAACTGCATTCACACAAAATCGAATGATACTGTCTATGTAATGATAAGTTGTATTAATAAAATATTGAATGTGCCAGCGAATGACCAAATTTAATCCTTTGCTTCCAAATAAAACAACAAGAAAATACCAAAATGAATGGAATTTTTGATTGTTCATTTGTGCATACATTGGCATTAAAATGCCTAGTCCAATAATTAATAAATAAGCTTGAATGATAAAACTAACCATCATGCATTTCTTAAAATAACTCGTCATTTTTGTTTCAATAGGAATTAAAAATATTTTATCTGCCTCTTTTAAATAAGTATAAGTAGGACTTTTTGTGACAAGCAGCGCTAATAGGATGCTCATAATCATTCCAGCTGGAAAATTTTCAGGCAAATGCTGCAGCCAGGCTTGATAATAATAAGCGGCTGTCCCTAATAAAAACACGAAAACGAGGACAAGATGTCCATTAAATATATATTTTAAGTACTGTATATATTCTTTTGCTGTTTGACCAATTCGATCTTTCCATAGCTGCTTTTCATTAAACTCAAACATAATCTTCTTCCTTTGTTAATTGAATATATAGATCATCAAGGGTCGCATTCGGCATATTAAATTCTTTGCGCAGCTCATCCATTGTACCGGCACATTTTATGTTTCCTTCATGAAGAATGATAATTCGGTCACAATATCTTTCTGCCGTTGCTAAAATATGTGTAGACATTAAAATCCCTGCACCATCCTCTTTCATCTTTTTCATCAAATCTAACAAGGACTGAATGCCTAATGGATCTAATCCAACAAATGGTTCATCCACAATATAAAGGGAAGGCTGTACTAAAAAAGCGCACATAATCATTACTTTTTGCTTCATTCCTTTAGAAAAATGTGCTGGAAACCATTTTAGCCTTTTTTCCATCCGAAATTCTTTTAACAATATATTCAATCGTTCTTTATACTGTTGTTCCGTTAAGCCGTAAGCCATTGCTGTTATTTTCAAATGCTCTTCTAACGTTAATTCATCATAAAGAATAGGTGTTTCAGGTACAAAGGTAAATTTTTTCCGATAAGCTTCCTTATTTTTTTCAAAAGAAAGTCCATCTATCGTGATTTCGCCTTTTTGCGGTTCCATTAATCCAATAATATGACGGATAGTTGTACTTTTCCCTGCACCATTTAAACCAATTAATCCGACTATTTCATTTGCATTGATCGAAAAGGATATATCCTTTAATACAGGATTTCTTGTATATCCTCCCGTAACATTTTTTATTTCTAATAGCGTCATTAGACGTAACCTCCAGATAATAAGTAGTTATAGTGTAACAACAATCTTAATGAAATAAAAATAATTCCTCATCTTTTTTATTTATTTTGTATATATTCTTTTCACTTGGACATTCTATTTATTGAAGGGGAGCACCATTAAATATTATTGAAACAAAAACTTCAATAATGAGGTGTTTGCTAAAGATTATTCTAATAATCCTATTAGTGTATTATTCAAAAAGAAGGACAAAAAAAGCCCAGAAGTTCAAGAAAGTTTAGTTTAAGCCACCAAAGCGTATGCTATTCATACGTGAAGAGCTAAAAACTATGCTGACAAGAAAATCTACAGCTATTTTTCCCAGACTTTTTAAAAAAACACTATATATGTAAACTTCATTCGTTCCTGTAAGAAAAGCGAAAGCGCCCTTGCTTATCGACGGAAAAAGCTGAGTTCCACAGGATGTGGATCACACAATCGTTGCCACACGACGTGGCGCTTTTAGATTGTGTACCTTACACAGATAAAGGAAACACGAAGAGCGCAAGCGTCGATGTTGACTTATCGTAGACGAGGTGAGGGAAGCATTGAAGTCGATAGGGCGCTGGAGCTAGACAGTTATCTAACTTCAGATGTAAATTCTGGATTAGATAAATAAGGGGATGGTTACCTTGCACAGAGTGATAAGTGTAACATAAAGATCAGTAACACCATATGTTGCTTAACGCAATAATGTCATTTCCACTTTGAAATGAGGTGTTTGTCGCAGACTATCATCCAATCTTTATACGTTAAACTAACATATAAAGCAATAAGGGGATGGTTCGCTTGAACAATGATCACGATTTCTCATCGAAAACAAATCATTATTAAATGAGGTGTTTGTCAAAGAGAATAACCTTAGAACGTTTTGATAGAAGTTCCCCTTCAATTAGGCAGGATTCCATTTGGATCCTGCCTTCTTTGGTGTAAGAAAAGTGTTTTTTACATCAAAAATGGGAGAAGAGTACTTAGCAGCCTGCATACACGTAGACTCCTGTGGGAATGCGAGAAAGACGAGACCCCGCAGGAGCGAATGCGACGAGTTATCATGAACAAAACTAGCTCCTTACTCGTAAATTCGTAGATTAATTTGGTAATAC
>NZ_JBQTCX010000010.1:0-189789 GCF_052663115.1 Niallia yueguangensis | reverse complement strand
CCACCCCGCGGAAAGCGAAGCAACCCGTAGTGGAAAGCAACCTCAACAATAAAAAACAAGCCGCCCTTTTTATTGTTCTAAACCGAGTCCTATCAAGATTTGCAAACGAATTTGAAGGTGCGAAGTTTGAGATAGTAAGAAGGAAAATAGCAGGAAAAAGCGAATATACTCTTTTAGAGCTTGTTTAATATGATGACAATCAGAAAGGGGAGTATATTCGTGTTTACAGCTTTAATGGAGGATGGAACTTCCATTCATTTATATAAAATCATAGATCAAGCATACTTGCGGAAGCTGCGGTCCAACCATTTATTTTTTTGTCCAGAATGTTTTGAAAAAGTTATTTTAAAGTTGGGAGAAAAAAGATTAACCCATTTTGCGCATGAAAATAGAACTATTTGTTCAGGAAATTCCGAAGCGGAGTCACAATATCATTTAGAAGGCAAATTACAGCTGTACAACTGGCTCGACAGATTAGGTTTGCAGCCAATGCTGGAACCATATTTCCCTTCAATTAAGCAACGTGGAGATATCGGTGTATATTACGAAAATAAATATTACGTAATCGAATATCAATGCTCGCAGATTTCGCCTGAATTATTAATAAAAAGAACAAATAATTACCGTAAAGAAAGCTTTTATCCGATTTGGATTTTAGGATTAAAAAATATGAAAAATTGGAATAGAAATAAAGTACGATTATCTACATTCTCTTATCAATTCCTCACAAAGTATCATAATCAATATGTATTACCTACTTACTGTCCCTCTAAACGAAGATTCCAATTGTATCATCCCATCATTCCCATTACGATTAATCAAGTTTTTACCTCATGCTATACCCAATCCATAAACTCCTTGACTTTTTTCTCTTTATGGAAAATGCCAGCACCTTCTATTCCTTTACATCTTTGGATGGAAGAAATACGAAAACAGAAGGTGCATCATATTCATTATCAGACGAAAAATAATGATAGATTTTTAAAAGAGTTATATAAGAATAATTGTAATCCTCATTTTTTACCACCGTATATTGGCGTTCCACTTCGTACAAATATCCACATAGAAACGACTCCATTATTTTGGCAAACGTTTATCATGTTAGATAATTTTTTAGGAGAGAAGGGCAAAAAAATTGTCTCCATTCATAAAATTACAGAACAATTTCAAAATAGAATTGATCGTTTCGAAATAAAAATAAGAAAGCTTCCAATGATATCAGCAATAACATGGAAGCAAGCTGTTTATGATTACGTGAAATTTCTAGTCGCAGTAAACATTCTAATAGAAGTGAAGCCTTACTTTTACTTATTAAAAAAAGAAATGATAATAGAAACAAATTATGAAAAAAATCGTCAGTTGGAAGAAAATTTTTATCGAGAAAATGCAGCTTTAATAAATAAATTGTTTATCTCTAACTAAATAAAAAGACAGACTATGACATATGATAACCGTAGCTTCTGAAAAAGTTTATAAATAGGCAGGATTTATTAGGCATATAATAGAATAATTAATGAATAAATTTTCGTATTATTAGAAAAGCGGAAGCGCCCTTGCTCATCGACTGAAAAAGATGAGTTCCACAGGATGTGGATCACACAATCGTTGCCACAGGACGTGGCGGTTTTAGATTGTGTACTTTTACAGAGATAAAGGAAACACGATGAGCCGAATGGCGAATCGAAGTTGACTTATCGTAGACGAGGTGAGGGAAGCGTTGAAGTCGATAGGGCGCTGGAGCTAGACACTCATCTAAGTTGAAAAATTTTATACTTCTTCTTAAATAAAGAATTGGGGGATTTAATTATGACAAGTGAAACAACCGTAAAAAAGTTACCGCAGCGAAGCGAGGTTTCTATTGAAGACACATGGAGATTAGAGGATATTTTTTCTACAGATGAAGAGTGGGAGAAAGAATTCGACGAAGTAAAAAAACTTTCTGAACAAGCAGTTGAATATCAAGGTAAGCTGTCAGAAGGAGCGGACACTTTATACAATGCGCTCGCTTATCAAGATGCATTATTAAGTCGTTTAGAAAAGTTGTATACATATGCACATATGCGTTATGACCAGGATACAACCAATAGCTTTTATCAAGGATTTGATAGCCGAATTAAAAACCTTTATGCTCATGCTGCTGGTGCATTAGCCTATATCGTTCCGGAAATTTTATCCATTGAGGAAGAAAGTATTAAACGCTTTTTAGAAGAAAAGAAAGAATTAAAATTATACGAAAAAGCGTTGGAAGAAATCAATTTGCAGCGTCCTCATGTACTATCGGCAGATCAAGAAGCATTGCTTGCACAAGCATCAGAAGTGTTAAATGCATCTAGCAACACATTTGGCATGTTAAATAATGCAGATTTAGAATTTCCAAGTATCAAGGATGAAAATGGAGAAGAAGTAGAGGTTACTCATGGAAGATATTCTCGTTTTTTAGAGAGTGGAGATCAGCGTGTACGTCATGATGCTTTTAAAGCAGTGTATGATACATATGGCAAATTTAAAAATACATTTGCATCGACATTAACAGGCAACGTAAAAAACCATGCGTTTAATGCGAAAATACGACAGTATGATTCCCCACGTCATGCGGCACTTGCGGGAAATAACATTCCAGAACAAGTATATGAAAATCTAGTGGAGACCATTAATGAATATTTGCCATTATTACATCGTTATATTAAACTTCGCAAAAAAGTCCTTGGTGTAGAAGAACTGCATATGTATGATCTTTATACACCACTAGTTAAAGATGTAAAAATGGAAATCAGCTATGAGGAAGCAAAAGATTTAGTGATTAAAGGGCTTGCACCGCTTGGTGAAGAGTATACATCTATTCTAAAAGAAGGATTTGAAAATCGCTGGGTAGATGTTCAGGAGAATAAAGGGAAAAGAAGCGGAGCCTATTCTTCTGGAGCATATGGCACAAATCCATATATTTTAATGAACTGGCAAGATAATGTAAATAACCTATTTACACTTGCACATGAATTTGGACATTCCGTTCATAGCTACTATACAAGAAAAACACAACCTTATCCGTATGGAAACTATTCTATCTTTGTTGCAGAAGTTGCTTCTACTTGCAATGAGGCATTATTAAACGATTATTTATTAAAAACAATTGATGATGAACAAAAGCGCATTTACTTATTAAATCATTATTTAGAAGGTTTTAGAGCAACCGTATTCCGCCAAACAATGTTTGCTGAATTTGAGCATTTAATTCATGTGAAAGCACAAAATAACGAAGCGTTGACGGCTGATTTATATACAGAAGAATACTATAAATTAAATCAAAAATACTTTGGGGAAGAAGATATTACTATTGATAAAGAAATAGGGTTAGAATGGTCAAGAATTCCTCATTTCTATTACAATTATTACGTATATCAGTATGCAACTGGCTTTAGTGCAGCAACAGCATTAAGCAAACAAATCCTAGAAGAAGGAAAGCCAGCAGTGGATCGATATATCGATTTCTTAAAAGCGGGCAGTTCGGATTATCCAATTGAAGTGTTGAAAAAAGCTGGGGTGGATATGACGAGCAAAACGCCGATTATTGATGCATGTAAAGTATTTGAAGAAAAGCTTACGGAATTGGAAAGCTTATTATCATAAGTGATTGTCGACAAACAAAAAGCATGTGAGATACAACAATCTCACATGCTTTTTTTAAAAGAGGGTTTTGTTAAACTTGCCTGTTGATTTCCGCTTCAGGCGTTCGCTTTCCGCGGGCGGTCCGGGAGCTTCCTCGGCGCTGTGCGCCTGTGGGGTCTCCCTCTAACTCGCTTTTCCCGCAGGAGTCTCACGCCTGGAACGAAGATCAACATAGTGCAAAAATCAACAATGAGCTTTAACATAGCCTAAAAGATAAGAATAAGACGTTTGAAGTTAGATGGATCAAGGCGCATCCGCTTTTCTTAATAAAAGCCTTTAAACTTTTTCCGATTATTTAAAAAAGCAATAAATAGGAATAAGGATAAAAACAGTAATGGGGAACTGATAAAAAGGGGAAATAGATTCATTAATCCCAATATATTTAATCCAAAACAAAAAGCAATAAATAATACAAAAACAAATAGCACAATTTTTTTCATAAAATTTGCTCCTTTCGGGAAAAGGAATGATGATTAAAACTACTATATGTATATAAATTTCCTGATATGAATAAATACAAAAACAAGCCAAAAGTTAAATTTGTCTATTTTATGAATAATAACTTAATTTGCTTGATGTTATCTATATAGTTATGATAATGTTTAATTGTGAAATTTGTCACAAACAAACTTATACCCCTTTGTTTGATCGTGGAAAATTTCTCCCATCCCCTTTGTTTATAACGATAAAAAAGGCCTTGCCTTGAGACAGCAAGCCCTTTTTTATTTTATTCCCCAAATGGATATACTCATTGTAAAAATAATTTTATAAATATAATGAAAGCTGTACGTATTTTTTATAGGGCATGAGTATCCTTTTATTCTACCTATTCATTTTCTATCAGGTTGAGGGAGATTCTTATCTGATAAACCAAATTTATTTAACATACTTCCAAAACATGCCGTACTTTGCAGGTATTTGTTCCACTAATTGTTTTAATTGAAGCTTCTTCATTTCTTTTTCTATTTCTTGAATCGATTTATTATATACAACGGATAATTCCTTCGATGCAACAAAATTAAAACATTGTAAAAAGTTCTCTAACGGAGGTGGATCTGCCTTTTCCGGAGCCGTTTGCAGCATTTCCTCCATTATTTGAACATATATTTCATATGGATAATAACCGGTAATTTTAATGCCTTCTTCCTCAATATTTTCATTAAAAAAGACAAGTGTAGGAATTTCGGTTACTTCCATTTCTGATGTAATTTTTAAATCACATTGAAAAGCTTTTGCAGCACTTTCAGAATGAATATCTGCAACAAATTCCATTACATCAAGGCCGACACTTTTTGCACAATTTTTTAACACATCGAATGTCGCAACATTTTGTTTTTCGAGGAAAAGGAGTTCCTGCAATTTCCGTAAAAAACGAATGCCAGATCTTCGCCCTTGCAGCTCGGCTGCTTTAAGTGCAATAGAGGCAAGATAGGGAGATAGTATTGGATTCTCCAGCCAAACAGATCCATCACAGGACATTCCAGATCGACTAGCCGTTTTTTCCCATAACTCCGCAATACTTTTATATTTGGTTTTTCTGCATAGATTTAACGAAGTGAGACTGCCGCTTAATACATGCTTTAGAGAAAAATATCTTCCATATTCTATTTGCAGCTTTTTTATTATCGGTTCTAACGCCCAACACTCAGGACATAATGGATCAATAAACATATAAATTTCAAGTGGTTTGCTGTCATGGCAAATTTCATAGGTTGTGTTCGGGTTGGATGTAGACAATTCTTTTTCAATCACGAGTAATCACCTTTTTTATTTTCATTTTCCTCCGAATTAATCATGTGTTTTGCTGTTAAAGCAAGTCTTGAAAAAAGTCCTTCGCGGATAGTTGGATCTAATTGTATTTCTTCCATTGCAGCATGCATGCATGCTAGCCAAGCATGAGCATGCTTTTCCGTAATGGTAAATGGTAAGTGTCTTGCCCTTAACATTGGGTGACCATGCTCCGCTGTGTAAAGAGGAGGGCCTCCTAAATATTGGGTCATAAATTGCTTCTGTTTGCGAGCCGTTTCTGTTAAGTCATTTGGGAAGATAGGAGCTAGATCAGGGTGTTGACCTACACGCTTATAAAAAGCATCTATGAGTTTGCTTAATGTGTGTTCACCAATAACTTCAAAAGGTGTGGGCATTTTCTCGACCATCAAAAAACTCCTTTATGCATACATGTATTTTTTATCATCATTTATAATATCGCGATAATTGCCCAACTACTATTCCTATATATTTTAACAATGCCGAAATAATTGTACAAATAAATAGCTTGTAAAGGAATATAAATTGGTTCAATACATTCGCTGTATATGGAATATTCTCATGATTTTTTTTCAAAAAAATGCCCACTGTTAAAAACAACGGACATTTCTTTGTGTGCAATTATAACCGTAGGAACCGTTAAACTAAGAAGTGTTGCTTTACTTTAGCAACATAGTTCTGTGTTTCTTTAAATGGTGGTAAACCTCCATATTTATCTACATTTCCTGGTCCTGCATTATACGCTGCAAGTGCCAACTCGATGTCACCGTTATATTTTGTCAATAGTTGTTTTAAATATTTAGTTCCGCCCATAATATTTTCTGTCGGACTATAAACATTATTAACCCCTAAAGATTTTGCTGTATGTGGCATTAACTGCATTAATCCTGAGGCACCTGCATAACTTGTTGCGTTTGGATTATTATTAGATTCTACTTTAATAACGGAGCTGATCAGTTTTTCCGGAACATTATAAGTCGCTGCCGCTTTTTTTATAATATCTTGAAAATCATTTACTGTTTCGTTAAGTTTTGTTAAACTTTTCGGAAGCAAATAGGTAGCAGCATTTGCTGAAATCGCTGCAGAATTAGATGTATTGCTATTTCTATTGTTTGCAAATAAAGCATTGTCTGAAGAAGATACTGTGCTTAATAATTCCTGGAAAAGAGAGCCGGTAGAGCTAGTTGAATTTTCTGATGTAAAGTTTTGCAGTGCTTGTAATTCAAGCATCACTTTTAATGTATCAATTCTCATGAACTTCCTCCATTGCTATCATGAAGTTATTTGTCTTGACTGTCTAGCTTCGACGTACAGGATGTACTAGTGCCGGCGCTTCCACTTTTCTTATTGTTCATACTTTTTTAAATAAAACCGCTGTACTTTATTTTTCGTTTTGCGTTTAGGTATTTGACAGGATTGTAATAACTTCTCGAAATAAACTTGTCCTTCTTTAGCGTCACTTACCTCATATTCTAACTCATAATCTTCTTCGTTTAAATAAAAACTATGATCTAAAACGAGTAAACCATTTCCAAATTCTTTTTCTGCTCTTACGGTTGTTAAGGAACCAAAGTAGCAGATTTTATCCGGATTGATATTCATTCCTAATAAAATGGATACAAATGGTTCGAAGTTTATCTTGCCAGTTTGAAAAATAATATCACTTTCTTCTTTTGTCAGCAGTTTATTCGTTTCAAGTAATCCTTCTTTATGTGGCTGTTTTAATGTTAATTCATAGGCATCTTGTTTTTTTCGAATTCTTAGAGCTGATTTTTGTTGTTTTAGTAAAAAATCGGAGGTATCAAAATAGTGATTTTCTTGTTGGAAAAAATCTTTTTCATCTATTTGGAAATATTCAATTAAAGATAAATATTCTTGTTTTGTTAACATATTCTTAAATTCAATTTCGATATTTTGCGACATAATAAAATCCTTTCTTTTCCCATTTAATCCTTAATAAATGAAGGCCATTTTTTTCTTCTCTTTACGGTCTTTTCGTATAGATTGTTGTTATTTAACTCGCAGCCTGAATACACTTCGCTTTCCGCGGACGAGTGCCGAGCCTCCTCGTCGCTATGCTCCTGTGGGGTCTTGTCTTTCTCGCTTTTTCCGCAGGAGTCTACGTGTATTCAGGCTGCTCAGTGCTTCAGCCATGTTTATTATTTTATTCAAAAACAACAAACTTTTAGAAAACAGTCTTTCTTTATTATCCCTTTGTTCATTTGTAACTGCAATGTTTAGGAGAAATTAAATCTATGTGGTAAAATAGGGCATTATATGGAGGGTGAAAAATGAATCAAAAATTACAACTATTGAACTCGGAAATAATAGATAATGAACTTTTACTTAGAGTAGAGGAATCTATTCTTCTTGATAGCTATAAAGCAAGTGGACAAATGCTCGTAGATTCAGATGCGCTTAGCTTTATCTATTTATTAGAAGAAAAAGATTATTATGTTTATTTAGTGATTGAAAATAAATGGTGGAATATAATGAAAGAAGGTAAAGAGTTAAACTTGCCAGTTTATTTAACAAATGGAAGTCATAACGTTTTATTAGAGCAATTTTTTGAAGAACTAAATTATTTAGTAGAAAATATTGATGGAAACAGTAATTATGGTGATGAAATGGAGAATGCAGTGGGAGCAGTATTTATTGAAAAATAGACATGCTTGATCATTGCTGAAAAAGCTTTAAGTGTGTGCATAAAGGTAACAAATTAGAAGCAAGCCAACGAAGAGATTAGATGCTTTAATTTGGTGATCTTTTGAACATCCTTTTTACAACCAATAACATAATTAGAACCTTTGAAAATTGGGGTGTTATATTCATGAAACATTGGGAGCAGTTTTTAGCCCCTTATAAACAAGCGATTGATGAGCTGAAGGTTAAATTAAAAGGAATGCGAAGTCAATTTGACGAAGAAGTTGAACACTCTCCTATTGAATTTGTAACAGGAAGAGTAAAACCAATCGCAAGTATTTTAGAAAAAGCCCATGAAAAAGAGATTTCTCTTGAGAATTTAGAAACAGAGATGCAGGATATCGCGGGACTGCGTATGATGTGTCCATTTGTTGACGATATTATTAGAGTAGTAGAGTTATTAAGAAAAAGAAATGATTTTGAAATTGTAGAAGAAAAAGATTATATTTTACATAAAAAAGATAGTGGCTATCGATCGTATCATGTTGTGATTTCATATCCTGTTCAAATGATTGATGGGGAAAAAAGAATTCTGATGGAAATCCAAATTCGGACACTGGCAATGAACTTTTGGGCAACAATTGAACATTCATTAAATTATAAGTATAAAGGCCAGTTCCCAAAGGACATTCAAATGAGATTGCAGAGTGCTGCTGAAGCAGCGTTTCGTCTTGATAAGGAAATGTCCTTAATTCGTGGGGAAATACAGGAAGCACAAGCATTTTTTAATCGTAAAAAGGAAATAAAAAATAATCGTAAAAAATAGCAAGCCATTAAAATGGTGAAAGAGGAGCTATCATAAAATGAAATTTGCCGTTACCTCAAGAGGGGATTCAAAATCAGATAAATTAGTAGCTATAATTAAAACATACTTGCTAGATTTTGATCAAGAATATGATGAGGATGAGCCTGACATTGTCATATCTGTTGGGGGAGATGGTACACTACTATATGCATTTCACAGGTATAGCAACCGTCTAGATAAAACAGCATTTGTTGGTATGCATACTGGACATTTAGGTTTTTATGCAGATTGGACGCCAGATGATTTAGAAAAACTCGTACTAGCAATAGCAAAAACACCTTATCCTAATCAGTATGTAGAGTATCCTTTATTAGAGGTAATTGTTCAATATCATGAAGAAGGAAAAGAAGAGAGATATTTGGCGTTAAATGAATCGACTGTAAAAAGGACAGATGGTACTTTTGTGATGGACGTGGAAATAAGAGGAGAGCATTTTGAAACATTTAGAGGAGATGGACTATGTATTTCTACTCCGTCAGGCAGCACCGCTTATAATAAAGCATTAGGGGGAGCAATTGTACATCCATCGCTTCAAGCGATGCAACTAGCAGAAATGGCGTCCATCAATAACCGTGTATTTCGAACGGTTGGTTCCCCGTTAATTTTGCCTTCCCATCATACATGTGTATTAAAACCGTTAAATGGCCAGAATTTCCAATTGTCAATAGACCATCTTACTTTGGGGCATAAAGATGTAAAATCCATTCAATATCGCGTTGCTGATGAGAAGATACGGTTTGTGAGATATAGGCCATTCCCATTTTGGAAAAGGGTGCATGATTCGTTTATCTCAGAATAATGGTGATGACAGGAGCAGATATAGGTGGTATTTCGATTACAATGGTCAATTGCTGAACACGAGAAAGAAACGACTATTAAAGATTTTTTAAAAGAAAAAGAAATTTCAAAGATTGCATTAACAGCAATAAAATTTAAGGGTGGTAAAATAACGGTTAATAATAAAGAAGAAAATGTTCGCTATATACTGCAGCATCACGACCTTTTAATGGTTACATTTCCACAGGAAGACCCGAGCGAAGGGTTAAAGGGTGAAAATATTCCACTTAATATCCTTTACGAAGATGATTTTTTACTTGTAGTTAATAAAAGGGATGGAATGAGCTCTATACCTTCTAGAGAGCATCCGACGGGAAGCTTGGCAAATGGATTGGTTGGCTATTACCGAGAAAAAGGAATCCATTCAACTGTTCATATTGTGACAAGGCTGGATAAAGATACATCTGGTCTTGTTTTAATAGCAAAACATAGACATATCCATCATCTTTTAAGCAAGCAGCAAAAGGATGGCAAGATAAAGCGAACATATAACGCTTTTGCTGAAGGAAGAATGCCTGCAGCAGAAGGAGTGATTGAAGAGCCTATTGGTCGTAAAGATGATAGTATTATTAAAAGAGAGGTTCGCAGCGACGGTCAATTTGCACGAACTCGTTATAAAGTTTGTCACTACTATCCCGATTTTACCTTTGTGGAACTTCGTTTAGATACAGGAAGAACACACCAAATTCGTGTGCATCTTTCCTATTTAGGTCACCCGCTTGCAGGAGACGATTTATATGGAGGCAGCAGGGAAATAATCAAAAGACAAGCGCTTCATTGTGCAAAGCTTGAATTCACTCATCCGATTACGTATAAACAACTAACCTTCTCTGTTCCTCTGCCGGATGATATGAATGATTTGATTAATGGAAAATTAAAATAGTGAAGGAAGATAGGGTCAATTTATTGAAAAATTAACCTAGTTTAGTGTCTAGCTTCGACGTACAGGATGTGCAAGTGCCGATGTTGCCACAGGCTCGCAGGATGCGAGTCAATCGACGTTGCCACAGGACGTGGCGTATTTAGTCGATTTTCCTTTTTTGCGTACTTAAGAGGCCAGCGCCTAGCCCCTGTGAAAGATAACTTCTTGCCTCTAAAAGTCGAAAACACTTTTTGAGGCAAGAGAACATTTTTCTTCGGGGCTGAGCAAGGCGCCTGCGCTTTTCTTTCCTGCTATTAAATAAACGATCGAAATTTTTCTTCGATATAAGGCATACTTGAAGGAACAGATACTATTTCCATTTCTGGATAGCGTAACGCTGTTAATTTTCCGCCAAAAACTGCTCCAGTATCAATATTATACGTATTATGGATGATTCGAACCTCTTTTACGGGAGTATGACCATATACGATTGTCGCTTTACCTTCGTATTCTTTTGCCCAATCTCTGCGTACAGGAAATCCATCTTCATGTGTTTCTCCAGTAATGTCTCCATATAAAACGAATGTTTTTACTTTGTTGGAGTATTCCCCTATGTAATCTTCGCGAATTCCTGCATGTGCAATAATTAATTTTTTATTATCTAAAAGATGATACAACGGTGCATTTTCATAAAGTTCAATAAACATTTCTTTAATTTTCATCTGCTCACTTGGTGTCAGCTCCTGTATTTCAGCAACTGTCGTTTCGAGTCCATGCCTAATTTGTACATTACGTCCTAAGAAATAACGATAAAGTTTGTTGCAGTGATTTCCAGGGACATAAAACAATTGATCCTTTTTCATAAGGTTCCACAGCACTTCTATTACTTTTAGCGAATATGGACCACGATCTGTTAAATCTCCTACAAACGCAAGTTTTCTATCGTCTGAATGAAGAGGAAAACCATTCTCCCATGTATATCCAAGCAGTTTAGTAAGTTTTTTAAATTCTTCATAACAGCCATGAATATCACCAAATATGTCTAATTTCATAAAAACCTCCAATATTTTTAATATTATTGTATAGGAAAGAATGTAATAAAGCTTATACTAAACCTTTTAGCACAACAATTATGTTCTTACTATTTTAACCTTTTATGAAGAAGTAAACGCTTATTTATAATAGAAATCATGAAATTAACTCATTTTATTTTTTCAGTGAAAATAATGGAGTCTTTTATAATGAATTGTTAAAAATTAATGAATAAGGTGAGATTAACGACAAATAGAAAAAGATTTGTTACTATAAAACACATATTGAAAGGAGGATAAACATGGGCCATGGAGCTTCTGTTATGTCACTTGTAATTGTCATCATTGTGGCATTATTAACGCCGATACTTCTTCATCGGTTTAAACTGAATGTGATCCCTGTTGTAGTGGCAGAAATTTTAATGGGATTAATTATCGGAAAAAGTGGATTTAACCTTGTTCAACAAGATATGTGGCTGGAAACATTGTCCACACTGGGATTTATCTTTTTAATGTTTTTAAGTGGACTGGAAATTGATTTTACTGCCTTTTCAAATAATAAAAAAAGAGAAACACTTCCAAATGGGAAATTGGAGCCTAACCCGTTTTCTGCTTCGTTCATCATTTTTATCGGCATTTTTATTCTTTCTATTTTATTAAGCTATGTATTTGTATTGGCAGGTTTTGTTGATAGTGTCTTCTTAATGACCATTATTATTTCGACTATCTCTTTAGGTGTTGTTGTTCCAACCTTAAAAGAAGCCAATATCATAAAGACTGCTATTGGACAAATTATTTTGCTGGTTGCTGTAATAGTAGACTTAGTGACAATGATTCTATTAGCTGTGTTTGCTTCAGTTAATGAAAGTGAAGGCAATACATGGCTGCTGCTTATTTTATTTGCTGCAGGTGTTCTATTATATTTTGCAGGCAGAAGGTTCAAAAACAATAAATTAATAGCTTCACTATCAAAAGGAACTGTTCAAATAGGTACAAGAGCAGTCTTTGCACTCATTATATTTTTAGTAGCTCTATCAGAATCTGTTGGTGCGGAAAACATACTTGGTGCTTTTTTAGCAGGGGTATTAGTTTCCCTTTTGTCACCAAATGAAGAATTAGTTCATCAATTAGACTCCTTTGGATATGGGTTTTTAATTCCTATATTTTTTGTGATGGTTGGAGTGAAGATGGATATTTGGTCTTTATTTACAGATCCGATGCTATTGTTGTTTATCCCGCTATTATTAGTAGCGTTATTAGCAAGCAAGCTAATACCGATTTATTATTTAAAAAAGTGGTATGACACAAAAACAATTGTTTCATCCGGATTTTTATTAACATCGACCTTATCTTTAGTAATTGCCGCTGCGACGATCGGAGAAAGAATGAATAGCATTACATCTCAAATGAGCGGTATGTTTATTCTAGTTGCTATTATTTCTTGTATTATTACGCCGATTGTTTTTAAAAAGCTATTTCCAAATGAAAAGATTGGAGAAAAGGTTTATACATAGCTAACGGACGCTTCCGCCTTTCTTATAGTATCAGAATTTATATCTGAAGTTAGGTTAATGTCTAGCTCCAGCGCCTAGCCCCTGTGAAAGATAACCTCTTGTCTCTAAAAGTAAAAAACACTTTTTGAGCCAATAGAACATTTTTCTTCGGGGCTGATCAAGGCGCTTCCGCTTTTCATATTCAATCGGACAAACGTATAATATTGTGAATATTTTAGGGAAATTAAGTAAAAACCCTATAGTAACAGTGCTTTTCTTTTTATTCTTTTTGTAGTAGAATTAGTACTAGGTACTAATAACTTGTAATAATATATAGGAGGAAACAAAATGACTTTTTCATTAAAAGGCAAAACCTATGTCGTAATGGGTGTTGCTAATAAACGAAGTATTGCTTGGGGAATTGCTACATCTCTTCATAAAGCAGGAGCTCGTTTAATTTTTACGTATGCTGGTGAAAGGTTGGAAAAAAGTGTTCGTGATTTAGTGGAAACATTAGGTGCAAATGACAGTATCGTTCTTCCTTGTGATGTTACAAATGATGATGAAGTCGCTGCATGTTTTGAAACAATTAAAGGAGATGTAGGTACGATTCATGGTGTTGCTCATTGTATCGCATTTGCTAATAAAGAAGAGCTGCAAGGCGATTATATGAATACAACAAGAGAAGGATTTTTATTAGCTCATAATATTAGTGCATATTCTTTAACAGCTGTTGCAAAAGAAGCAAAAGGATTAATGACAGAGGGCGGAAGCATTGTAACTTTAACGTATCTTGGTGGAGAGCGTGCTATCCGAAATTATAATGTGATGGGTGTTGCGAAGGCGTCTTTAGAAGCAAGTGTACGTTATTTAGCGACAGATTTAGGGAAAGACGGTATTCGTGTTAACTCTATTTCTGCTGGTCCAATCCGTACATTATCTGCAAAAGGAATCAGTGATTTCAACTCGATCTTAAAAGAAATTGAAGAACGTTCACCACTTAGAAGAACAACGACTCCAGAAGAAGTGGGCGATACAGCAGTATTTTTATTCAGTGATTTTGCAAGAGGAATAACTGGAGAAAATATCCATGTCGATTCTGGATACCATATTATTTCATAAATAATACTTTGTAAAAACTTTATTTTCCATTTGGGAAAATAAAGTTTTTTTATTGGCTGTTTTCTAAAAGTTTGTTGTTTTTGAATAAAATAATAAACATGGCCTAAGCACTGAGCAGCCTGAATACACGTAGCCTCCTGCGGGAAAAGCGAGAAAGTCGAGACCCCACAGGAGCATAGCGACGAGGAGGCTCGGCACTCGTCCGCGGAAAGCGAAGTGTATTCATGCTGCGGGTTAAATAACAACAATCTATACGAAAAGAGCATTTTTTTGTTTAATTAGAGATAAGATAAGCTTTATTCTAATATAAGTATATTAACGAAGTCACTGCCACTTGCATACATTAGGAAGAACTAGGTATTTCCTTTCTACTTAAATGATAAGTGCTTTTAGGAGGTGACATCATGTTGAATAAAAAGGGAGATAAAACACCATTGTTGTTTGTTAAACAGAGCAATCAATCTGTTATTAATAATACGATGCAAGCTTCATATTCAGTAAAAAAGTCAAAACAAGAAAAACAAAAGGCACTAATAAAAAAACAACTTGAAGAGAAATTGCAACTACAAGAGAAGGCAACAGAGGAAAAAGAGAAAATAGCAGCAAATATAACTGAAACTCCAGGGGCAGTACAAAAACAGATTGAAGAATATAATATAAAACAAGAAGATGGGAATAGCAATGATGCAAAAAAGCCTGCTTTTAGAAGGTTAAAAAGCTTTAAAGATATGAGTATAGACGAGAAGCTTGTTTATCTTCTGAATTTCCCCAAACAGCTTCCGCCAGTTCCTTGTATTATTATGACAGATAATCATAATGCTCGTGGTTTTGTTATTGGAAAAGATGAGCAATCAGTCCAACTGAAACTAATGAATGAATCTGTTATGAAAATTTCTTTAAATAGTATTAAAGAAGTAAAAATGATTGGCTTATAAGTATTAAAAGTTTAAACCTCATCTTATTATTAGATGAAGGTTTTTTTATTTAGACTTTGTTATTTGTTAAAGGCTGTTTTCTCAAAGTTTGTTGTTTTTTACGTAAAAAATGGGAGAAGAAGTACTCAGCAGCCTGAATACACGTAGACTCCTGTGTAAATGAGAGAAAGACGAGACCCCACAGGATCGTATACGGATGGCACTGAAAAAGTGTTTTATTAGATAAATTATAGGTGAAACACTTAAATTTATTAGGGTAAAAATGGTATAGAGAGTTTGAAAACGACCATCATTTTGGTAAGCCTCGGAAAACCAAACGAAAACCTCTTCGTTGCTTAGATTGTCACTACCTATATTTTATAGCATTTACTTTTTCAGTGGCCTCTCGTATGCGAGCGAGGAGGCTTGAAAGAATGTCCGCGGAAAGGGAGTGGATTCCCTGACCTTTTGCAAATCAGAGCCTTTATTTAAGGTAGATAAATTAATAGATAACAAGTGACATTTTATTGAACAGTTTTTTTCTAAGTTGTCCATTAACATGAGGGGATATTATAGAGCATAAAATGGAATGAATGAAAACCGGTGATTGTCTGTGGGAAGGAGTAAAGTGTATAGGGAAAGTTTCTTGCAGTGAGTGTTCAAAAAGGAGGACAAAAAGAGCCGAGAAGTTCAAGGAAGTTTAGCTTAGAGCACCGCAGCGTATGCATTTAATACGTGAGGAGCGGATAAGCAAACTGACGCAGAAATTCGACAGCTATTTTTCCCGGACTTTTTGAACGCCTTCTTGCAGTATAAAGCAACCAGCCTACACAGACTGGTTGCATAAAAGATAACCATGAGTTGGTCCTATTAATCACAAATATCTAAATCTACATCAGCGATACATTGTACTGCACAGAAGCATTTTAAATCAACTGTAATGCAGTCACTTGTACGACGGAAGCCGTCTACTTCACAAACTTTCTTTAAATCAATGCAGCAGTCTTCTACAATATCAAGTGTTTCTCTTCCTGAATGAGTTTTTTTCACAGGAGCAAGAACTCTTAATACTGCACAGCAGTTGTCAAATACATCTTCTACACGGAAGAAAATAGACACACATGCGCAATCGTCTCCTCTAAAGAAAGCGTGAAATGGTTTTCCTTCTGCTGTTTTTAAAACAAATACACGAGTATCCGCTTTTTCTCTTCTTGTTGGTGATACAAGTGAACCAAGTGGTTCTGAGAAACAGTTTGTTTCACATTCGCAACGGTCTTCTGCATTATCTTGGATATCTTTAATGGCACGAACTACTTCACAAACACAGCTAGATGTACCGTGAATATCGTCTTTTTTTCCACAACCCATAATTTATTTCCTCCTTATTTTGTTTCTTTCTTTGTGATACTACACTACTAACATATTGCCAAAGGTCCTTATGGGTTACGGACAAACGCCTTTTTTCTGTAAATTTAGGCATTTACCTAAAGAGGAAAGGGGCTGAGGTACACTTGTTTTAAATGGAAAAATATGAAAAGAAGGAGAGGGTAAGATTGAATATACATGTTATGGATTTTATTTTATTAATCCTTGCAAGTTTCCGGATCACAAGACTAATGGTGTATGACACAATTACAGAATTTATCCGAAATATAGTATTAGAGGAAATAACAGAAAAAAACGAAGCTGGTCAAGATGAAATATATTATGTTCCAAAGTCAGGTAAGGTTAGAAGTTTTTTTGGAGAACTAATTAGTTGTTATTGGTGTACAGGAGTTTGGTCTGCCATTTTTTTAACTCTATTATATTTTCTGTTTCCTGTTGTCTACACTCCTTTTGTGCTTGTGTTCGCCATTGCAGGTGCAGCTGCACTTATTGAAGCTTTGCTGCAAAGAGTGCTACCAGAGGAATAAGCAAACTTTAGGAATATAGGCAAGATGTTTACACAAGCTTATTTTATTAAACATAGTATATGGTAGCGTTTGGATAATGTATGCTTGGAGGGATAGGGAATGTATCATAAAAAAAGTGAAAAAAGTTCAGAAGCAGTAAAAACAATACCACAAAAGAAAAAGAAAAAAAAATCAGGCTGTGGATGCGGGAAAAAATCGTCCAAGTGAACTCGTTTCAGCAATCGGCAACTTTTGTTGTAGCACTAATTCACTTGAGTTGAAAATCTTCTCTACTTCACTTATTGGCCTGTTTTCACACTAAAAAAGAATGGGATAAAAAAGAATTCTTCTGAAAATAGAGGAATTCTTTTTTATGTCTTACAAAAATTGGTTCATTCCGTAAGTAAAAATTTTTCATAAAAAGTTTATTAATAGAAAAAAATAAAAAAAGATTAAACGATACCATTACATATGTAGGAAGGGAAGAATATGACAAATAAAAAAACAGTAATCTTTTTTTTGCTAATAATCAGCATGATTCTGACCGGCTGTGAAAAATACTCTAGTCACAGCAGGTGGGCTTTGTTTAAAATGGTAAATCAACAGCCTGTTGTTATTGGAAAGAATGACCATGAAGCAAATCAAAAAAAGGTAGAACAAATAAAAGAGGAAACAAGTGCAGTTCCTTCTATATATGATGTTGCTGTTATAAAAGGAAAAAAGGATATTTTAGTTGCTTATAAAGTAAAGCATATGTATCGATTGAAAATGAAAGGCATTGAAAAAGAATTAAAAGAAAAACTAAAAAAGAAATTTCCTGATGAAAATTTTACTTTATCAAGCGATTATAAAATTTTTCTAGAGTCAGCAAGATTGTGGGAAAAATTGCAAGATCCTAATTATACGGACAAACAAGCTGATAAAAGATTAAAGCAAATCATTCGTTTAAACGATGAACTGACATAAGGCCTATATATGGATCCTCGTCCCTTGTCTTTACCATCTAACAAGGAAAAGGAAGAATCAAATCTAATAAAGGCGGCGTGAGCGATGCCAATCTAACTTAGTAAGGATAAAAAATATACTACAGAGCACCATCACTCATTTTTTATCCATTACAGTTGGCGTAGCTCCGACCCCTTTTCCCTAAATAAAGGAGGAAAAACAATGCCAAATAAACAAGAGGAGCAAAAAACGCCACAGCAAAAACAATATGAAACATTAGAACAGCAGTTTGAAACAAAACGCCCAGTTGTAAAAAATTGTGTGAAAGCTTTTTTTGTTGGCGGCATCATTTGTACAATTGGGCAATTAATTGCTTATATGTATATTTATTTCTTTCACTTCACAGAACAAACATCTGGAAATCCAACAAGTGCAACGGTTATTTTCCTTTCTATGTTGTTGACAGGATTTGGAATATATGATCGTCTCGGCCAGTTTGGTGGTGCTGGTAGTGCTGTACCTGTATCCGGTTTTGGAAACAGTATTATATCAGCAGCAATCGAACATCGTACAGAAGGATTTGTGCTTGGTGTAGGTGGAAATATATTTAAACTTGCAGGGTCTGTCATAGTATTTGGTGTCTTTTCAGCATTTGTTGTTGCACTTATTAAAACGATTATTATAAAGCTGGGGGGATTTTAAATTGCTTAAAGGAAAACAATCATGGCTTTTTCCTAATCATCCAGTGATTCAATCAACAGGCGTATCTGGTGGACCTTTTGAAGGAAACGGTAATTTAGCAAACGATTTTGATATACTTCATGATGATTTATGGATGGGCAAAGACACGTATGAGCAAGCACACAGATTATTGCTGGAGGAAGCTGCTCAAACTGCTTTGCAAAAAAGTGAAGTGAAGCCACAAGATATAGAGTTTTTTTTAGCTGGTGATTTAATTAATCAAATGACACCAACAAGTTTTGCTGCAAGAACGTTAAAAATCCCATACTTTGGTTTATTTGGTGCTTGTTCTACTTCTATGGAAGGCTTAGCGCTTGCTTCTTTTATCATCAATTATCAAGGTGCAAATAATATATTAACAGGTGCCTCCAGTCATAATGCGGCTGTTGAAAAGCAGTTCCGCTATCCGACAGAATACGGGGGACAAAAACCGCCGACTGCACAATGGACGGTAACTGGTGCGGGAGTAGCTTTGCTTACTGCAAACAATCATCAAGCAAACTTGCCATATACGACTTCTGCAACAATTGGAAAGGTAATTGATATGGCATTAACAGACCCCTTTAATATGGGAGGGGCAATGGCGCCAGCAGCAGCTGACACAATCGCTTCCCATTTTAATGATTTAGGAATTGACGCTTCGTATTATGATTTAATTGTTACAGGTGATTTAGGGAAAATTGGCAGAGAAACAGCGATGGCCCTATTAAAACAAATGGGATGGGAAATAGATGAAACAAAATTTAATGATTGCGGACTTCTTCTGTATAAAGAAAATCAGCCAGTACAGTCAGGTGGAAGTGGAGCAGGATGTTCGGCTTCCGTTTTATATGGCCATTTACTTAATGAAATGAAAAATGGAAAGTATAAAAGAATATTAGTTGTTGCAACAGGAGCTTTATTATCTCCGTTAAGTTTTCAGCAAAATGAAACGATTCCATGTATTGCCCATGCAGTATCCATTGAAATATAACTTTTTAAATAAACAAAAAAAAGCTAGGAGGTGCAAAGGATGATCCCCATGTTTTTTTGGGCGTTTGTAATTGGAGGTTTAGTATGTGTCATTGGACAACTTATGTTTGATGTGGCAAAACTTACGCCAGCTCATACATTATCAACTTTGGTCGTAATTGGAGCGATTTTAGACGGAGTAGGATTATATGAACCATTTGCAGATTTTGCGGGAGCGGGTGCAACTATTCCGATAACCAGTTTTGGGAATGCGCTCGTGCATGGAGCGATGCAAGAAGCTGATGTCCATGGCATTATTGGTGTTTTAACTGGAATGTTTGAGGTCACAAGTTCAGGAATATCTGCCGCCATCGTATTTGGATTTATCGGTGCCTTGCTTTTTAAACCAAAAGGCTGAATATTTATCTTGGTGGAATATTTTTTATAGGAGACGTACGAAATGTCTGAAGTCATAAACACATTCATTCGTTCTTTTTTAATCATCATTGGTCTTTTCTTTATTGCGAAACTTCTTGGGAAAAAACAGCTGTCTAAATTATCTTTTTTTGAATATATAGTTGGAATTACAACTGGTGATATCGCAGGAACCTTATCTATGGACTCAGAATTAAAGATGAGAGAAGGCGTGACTGCAATTATTATTTGGACAACTTTCCCAGTAATTATTAGTTATCTTTCTTTAAAAAGTAAACGATTCCGTAATTTTGTGGAAGGTACTCCAACTATTTTTATTAAAAATGGAAATCTTATAGAAGATAATTTAAGAAAGGAAAAATACAGTTTAGATGAATTGTTAGAGCAGCTTAGAACACAAAGTATTTTTCGGGTGGAAGATGTTGAATTTGCCACTTTAGAAGCGAATGGGGGATTAAGTGTACTTTTAAAAAAGCCAAAGCAGCCAGTATTAGTAGAAGATATCATCGATTCTCCACCTGTAGAAAAAGAACTTTATTCTATTATTTTGGATGGGAAAATAAATGATAAAGCGTTAAATAAATGCAACTTGAGTGAAAAATGGGTAGCAAGTGCGTTAGAAAAAAGAGGTTTAGTTTTAGAAGAAATTTTTCTTGCACAGGTGGATCATAATGGAACCATTACGTTTGACTTTTATGATCAGGAATAGAATAAATAGGTAATATATCCAAATCTACAACAGTTTTTGGCCATATGTCTAATAAGACAATCGTACATTCTTTACTGTATTAGTAGCTTGCCTATACAATGCTACTCACTATCCATATGCTAATAGAGACTAAGGCATAAGTGAGGTGAAGAATATATGAGTTTCGGTGGATGCGGTTACGGCGGTTATGGCGGCGGCTATGGATACGGAGGCGGCTATGGTGGCTCTTCCTTTGTATTGATTGTAGTATTATTTATACTATTAATTATTGTAGGCGTAAGCTTTCTTTAATTAAAAAAACTTGCAGCCAACAACAAAAATAGATTTGTTGTTGGCTGCAGTGTTTAAAAGGTAAAAGGATGTTAGCTATTAAGTTGACATCCTTTTTACTGTGGTTGTGAAAACTTATAGGCATTTTACTTTTTATTAAATGGAAGCTACACCTTTTTTCTTAAGCTTCATACTATATAAAGTAGCTTAAGAAGGAGGAAAAATAAGGATGAACAATAATTTCTTTAAAAATATAGAATCAAAAACTGGTGTAAACATGAAAGATATATTTGAATTAGCTAATTCTTTACAAAATGCTAATTTTAAAGATGAAAAAACAGTTAGAGGCGTAATTCGCCGAGTATCCCAGATAGCAGGAAAGTCTGTGCCTAAAGAAACTGAAGATAAAATTGTAAAATCAATTGTTTCAGACGGGAAACAATTAGACTTTAACACTTTATCCAAAATGATTAATAAAAAGTAACTCAAAATAAAAAGGGGTAGCTCTAGATAGATTTATTGAACTTAGAGAACCCCATTTTTACTTTGTATAAAATGGTTTAGATTTCTTCTTAAATAGAGGGTAAAAAGCGTGAAGCCTTTGCCTTTTTTCCACGTATATGCATAGGAATCGATACATACAGCTCTTGTTGTGCTCGAGTCATGCCAACATACAGAAGCCGCCTTTCTTCTTCCAGCGGTAGAGGATCATCTTTACGTTGTGCTTCTAGTGAATAATCATGCGGAATAGAGCCGTCGACGGTTCCTAATAAATAAACCACTTTATATTCTAATCCTTTGGCACGATGAATCGTACTTAATGTAACGGTGTTGTCTGCATGTAAATATTGTTTTTTTATTTCTGTATTCATCGCTATCATATGTTCTGTATGTGCAATAAATTCATCGATTGCAGAGAACTTTTTTGCAGCTACCTTTAAATCTCGAATATCATCCGATCCTTTATCCCATTGATTTCCTTCATTTCCTCGTTTCGTAATAAACTCGTGAAATCCCAGTTCTTTTTCTATTATTGTGATTGCATCCACTGGGTTCTTATATTTTAATTTATGAAGAACAGAAGGGATTTTTTTTAAGCGGGATTCTTGAAAGGCAAACCCGGTTTTTACAGAAAGGAAGCAATCTAATAAACTGCAGTCCTGTAAGATGCTGGTTGCTTTTATATCCTGCAGAACAGATTTTTTCACAAATAAAGAGGGCAGAATATCTCTTACCGCATCATGGTTATCAGGGTCAATGGTTAGTTTTAAATATCCAATCATGCTTTTTACAATAAAGCGACTATAAAAAGAACCGGTATTTTGTTCTAATTTAAACGGTAGATTGGAAGATGCGAGCCGTTCAAATATAGCTCGACTGCTTGTGTTTGTACGATAAAGAACAGCAAAATCTTTCGGTTCATATCCCTTTTTTATTTTTTCTTGCATATCTGTTACAATCATGGTTGCTTCTTCTTCTTCGTCATATGGATAAAACATCCTTGGTGTTTTTCCAGAGTAGGTAGCAATCATATTTTTTTGACGGCGTTTTTTATTTTTGCTGATGACTGCATGTGCTGTCGTGACAATTTCATGTGCAGAGCGATAATTATAATCAAGAATAATTACTTTTGCATTTGGAAAATCTTTTTCAAAATATAGAAGGTATTTTGGATCACTTCCTCGAAATGCATATATAGATTGATCATCGTCTCCAACCGCATACACGCTTGCTGCTTTTTTCGAAATCAGTTTAATCCATTCATATTGCACTTTATTAATATCTTGAAATTCGTCTAATAAAAAATGTTGAAAGCGATTTTGATACATTTCCAACATATGCGGATTTTCAAGGAAATAGTAATATCCACCAAGCAGCATATCATCAAAATCATATAAGTTTTGTTGATGTTTCCTCTCCTCGTAGCGTTTATAAAGAGGGAGTACCTTTTCTTCCCATTCTGTTGCAGCGGTTATTTCATGTGGAAAAAGCAACGAGTTTTTCCATGTGCCAATTTGCTGTATGGCTGCATCAAAAGGAAACTCTTTTCCATCCAAGTTCAAGTCTTTGCCTATCTCTTTTAATAATGCTTCTTTTTGCCAATCTTTACTTAATAAATTTTGCCGCTGCCATTTATCTGGTTGATGAAAAATTAATATTTGATAAAGAATACGATGGAACGTACCGGAAACAATTTTATTGACGAGCGACTGGGACATATTAGGATACTGAAGCAAACGTTCCTTCATTTCGGTCGCTGCTTTTAATGTAAATGTGACTAACATGATGGATGATGGGTCTACTTCTTTTTCATGTATTAAATAAGCTGCTCTTGTTGTTAACACACGGGTTTTTCCACTGCCGGCACCAGCTACTACTAAAGCTGGCCCATTTTGAATCGCAACAGCTTTTGCTTGAGATGGATCAAGCATTACACCGCTTTTATGAAGCAATTGGAGATAATTCTCTTTATAGGAAGGCTCAGTTGGGACGGGCTGATAAAAGGGTGCTTTTATTTGTAGCTGCTTCGTTTCTTTATAGCCTGTTTTTACTGGTTCACTGCCAATCGTTCGAGATTTTGGAATTCTAAATCCATTTTTTTCTTCATATTCTTTACCTGCTGCTGTTTCTTCTGAAGCGGAAGAGGAAAATTCTTCGCAATCTATTTTGGTTGATAGATGAAAGAAATGGGGAGTCTTCTCTATTCCTATATAAAGCATAACGGTTTCTCCGCAAACTGGGCATGCCAGCAAGCCTTGTTTTCCATCTTCATGAATTTTTTGAAGATCTTGTCTATTAATTGTATGTAAGTGTATTAATTTATTTACGTAAAAAGCTGATAGCATAGGCAACCTCAAATCTATTAATTCTAACTAGTTTTAACAGCGGAGTTCCGCTCTACAAAGATTACAGTTAATCATATCAAAATCATAGGAGAGAGAAAAGAGGGGAAGCGTGCTTAAGCGGTTAAAAATGCTGGGAATAATAATAGTACGTGTTCAACATATAATTTTTTATAGGAGGGAAAGGGAAATGGGTTATATTCTTCCGATTACAAATTATCAGTATGAACAATATACTTTACGAGAAATTGGCAAAAAAACAAACCCGTATAAACAACAGGAGATATCTCGTATATTTCCAATAAACAATCGCTTGCAAAAGGAAACAAAAGATGCGAATGAGAACATTTTTAATCATATAAGCGTTTCTCATTCGAACAATCAAATGCATGAAAATAAAGACATTTCCTTATTAGAAGCACAGCTTACTGGAAAAGGAAGAAACTTTCATGCATTTGTTTAAGAAAAGCGCCGGCGCATTAATAGCCTTGCACATATAATGGTTTATTTTCCTGCCATTCTGCATAAAGAATGTCTTTATAAGAGGAAACTCCTAAAAAACTGAGCTCGTTTTTTAATTTTTGCTCGTCCCAGCCAATGATCGGTAAATTCTCCACGACTATTTCTCCATCGAGAATAATGCTTATCGGCAAGGAAACACTCTGGAGAGGCAAATTTAAGTCTTGTTTAGTAGGTGTGGCATAAGCTTGTTTTCTCATAACGCTAATAGTGCCATCTGTTTCTAAAATAGCATAATAGCATTCCGTGATGGAAAATATTTCTTTAGCTCGAAGAAGATGCTGCAACTGATTTAAATCTAGATGATTTTTTTTCATCTCTTGATAATCAATTTGCCCTTTTTTTATAATTATGGCTGGTTTTCCTTCTAATAGTTTTCGTGTTAATCGCAACTTTTGTGTGAAAATTGCGGTAGTATAAATTAACAATCCCCAGATTCCGACGGCAAAAAGAATTTCCAGCAATCCCGTTTTTTTATCATACATGGCGTTTCCAACTAATTCACCAAGCACTAAAACAGAAACAAAATCAAAGGTAGTAATTTGAGTAATCTCCGTTTTCCCGAGAATCTTAGTTAAAAAAAGAAGGGAAAGAAAACCAATAATAAGCTCTATTACGATGTGAAGAAAATCCAATGAAATCAACCCTTTCCTTACCATTGTAGGCAAATAATAAAAAAATAAACAAAAAACTCTCGTCTAATTTTGACAAGAGTTTTTTGTTTATTTTACAAGTTGATTAACTGAACCGTGATTGAATTTAGGAGCAAAAAACAATCATTCTTTTATTTTTTTCATCATCGTTTTATGAGGAATGCCTGCATCTAAAAATTCTTCTGATACTACTTCATAACCGAGTTTCGAATAAAAAGGAATCGCGTGTGTTTGTGCATTTAATTTAAGTGCAGGTGCTCCATTGTGACTGGCATACTCCTCTATTTTTTTCATGATAGTTTTGCCTGAACCGCCTTTGCGGTTTTCTTTTAAGATGCAAATTCTTTCAATTTTTCCGTACTCATCAAATGTGCGATAACGTCCAGCTCCAACCGGCTTATTGTGATCGTACAAGACAAAATGGATACTGTCTTGTTCGTATTCATCGTATTCTTCTTCTTCTGGTACTTGTTGTTCGTCTATAAAAACAGTCCGGCGAACATAATATACATCTTCTAACTCTTTTTCGGTTTTAGCTATAATTACTTCCAATTTACTCACATTTCCTTTCCTAGTCTAAATGTTTCGTATACTGTCCAGGATTCGTTCTCAAGCTCGTATAATAAATGAAAACGGTCAGCTTGCTCTTCATATTGAAAAGTATTCATCCTCAAACTGCTATACATATCAAGATGCTCATCATTTGTCAGCTGCTGGCCAATTGTTATATGTGGAACAAACGAATCCTTTTGTTGTTCCACTCCAAGTATGCTGGAAAGCTCAATATGTAAATCTTCTAAATCCGGGGTAGGCTCTATTTTTAAATAAACTTTATTTTCGACAGGTTGAAACGTGCTAATTTTTAAAATATTTAGTCCAATAGTAGGGAAGTGACTGGCTACTTTCTCTAGTTTTTTACTAATTTCTTTTATTTCTGCAGGATTTGCTTCAAATTCACTAATAAGGCTAATATGCGGTGGAATTAATGCATATTTAGGGTCAAACCGTTTACGTAAAGAATTAGCTTTATCTTGCAACTCTTTTCCTGGGAAAATAACAATACTATATTTCATTTGATTATTCCCTCCATTTTATTAAGAAGCCAACATATATCGTGTTGTCTTTATTGTTTTATGTAAGATATTATAACAAATATTTTGGTGAAGTTTAAAAAGTTATTATCGTTTTAATATTAAGAATTAGTAAACAAAATTCGTATGGAGACTCATGCCTCGTCTCATCATCTAACAAGGAAAAAGCAGTTTCTAACCTAATAAAGGCGGCGTGAGTGAAGCTACTCCATCCTTTCTAAGGACAAAAACAAACTATAGAGCATCATCGTTTTTTTGCATTAAGGCTGTTTTCATATAGATTGTTGCTTTTAAACTCGCAGACTGAATACACTACGCTTTCCGTGGGCGAGCGTCGAGCCTCCTCGTCGCATACGCTCCTGTGGGGTCTCGTCTTTCTCGCATTCCCACAGGAGTCTACGTGTATTCAGTCTGCTGAGTACTTCTTCTCCAAATTTTTGTATGAAAATTAATTTTGGGTAGAAGGCAACACTAAAGTAAGCCCTCCCTTTTTTGTGAAAACAACAAACTTTGAGAAAACAGCCTTCATTAAAGTAGCGTCAGCTCCGTCCCCTTTACCATTAACAAAGCATTCTTTCTAAGATTGTTTTAAGCGTTGGCTGCCAATGCTTCCAAGTATGATCTCCGTTAAATTCTTCATATGTATAATCGGCGTTTGTTTCGTGTAAAAGCTGTGCCAGTTCCCGATTTGGCGTCAGAAAATCTTCGATCGTTTGAATCGTTGTTTTAACCGATGTTTCTTCTGTACCAATAATATGGAATATTTCAAGAAGGTGGAATCGATCAAATGCTTGAACAGCCTGTAAGACTTCTTTATTTATGAAAGGAGATTGAAGCATTACTTTGCCGAATGTATGAGGAAACTTTAGTGCTGTCATAAGGGAAACAGTTGCACCTAATGAATCGCCAATAAGTCCTCTTCCAAGTCCCATTTGATAAGTTGGAAATTTTTTATCAATAAACGGAACAAGTTCATGTGCTAAAAAACGGATATATGCTTTATTTTTTTGTCCTGAAGGGTGATATTTTTCTCTTCTGTCTTGAACCGTCACATAAGGAATACCAACAATAATCGTATTTTGAATTTTATTTGCTTGCAGTAATTCATCTGCCACTCTTCCAATTCGTCCAAATTGAAAATAATCTTTTCCATCTTGTGCGAAAAGAATATTGTATTTATAAAGTGGTGAATAAGAAGGTGGAAGATATACTAGCAGTTTCACTTCTTCACCTAGTTCTTTGCTTGTAATAAACATTTCTTGTATCGTGCCTTTTGAAGATTGCATGATAAATCCTCCAATTATAATTCTTCATTTTATGCCTAGTTTATCACATACCATCCTAATGAAGCGAAGGTGCAAAAATCCCTCCTAAGCTTTGGGTCAACCTCTTTTTTAACTAAAAAATCAAAAACACTATATATTGTGTACATTCAGTGAAATATTGTCTATATATCGTTGTTGGTGAGGATAACCATTTATAATTACAAGGAAGATAAATCTATTGGAGTGATTAATAATGGGGAATTATTCAGAACTATTAACGGAATTTGATGAAATTGTTCGCAGTGACAATCATGATTTCATACAAGAAAATGCAAACATAGATGGACTTTCACCGATGAGTCATATGATGCATTTTGCTTCCACATCCTCTCGACATTATACAGTTGAAAATCTTTTATCTGCTGAAGCAAAAGAAGCATTTCAACAAGGATACATCCACATTCATGATCTTGATTTTTATTCTTCTGGAACGGCAACATGCTGTCAAATTCCTTTAGGGAAAATTTTGAAAGATGGATTTAATACAGGTCATGGGTTTATGAGAGAACCACAAAATATTATGAGTGCGATGGCATTAACTTCTATTATATTACAGGCAAATCAAAATCAGCAGCATGGTGGACAAGCTATTCCAATGCTGGATTATGATTTAGCTCCTTACATAAAAAAAACGAATGAAAAAAATAAAAGAAAACTACAAGAAATAATGGAGGATAAAGCTTTGATTGAAAAAAAGGCTTGGGAATGGACCGAAAAAGAAACATATCAAGCTTGTGAAGCTTTTACACATAACTGCAATAGCATGCACTCGAGAGGAGGGGGCCAGACTCCATTTGTGTCCGTTAATTTAGGAACAGATACTTCTAGAGAAGGAGCCTTGTTAACAAAATGTTTATTGCTTGCTACACAAGCAGGGTTGGGTACAGGGGAAACGCCTATTTTTCCGATCATTGTCTTTAAAGTAAAAGAAGGGATTAATTATTTTCAAGACGACCCAAACTATTATCTATTTGAATTGGCAATTGAAACAACAAGCAAGCGGCTTTTTCCGAATTTTGTTTTTATTGATGCTCCTTTTAATGCTAAATATTATGATGGGACGCCACAATCCGAAGTGGCAACGATGGGCTGCCGGACAAGAGTGATGGGGAATATCCATGGCAAAGAGCAGGCTGTTGGCAGAGGAAATCTATCTTTTACAAGCATTAATTTACCGCTGCTTGCATTAGAAGTGACGTCGATTGATCAATTTTTTGCCAAATTAGATGCATTCTTAGAAATAACCATTAAACAGCTATATGATCGTTATGTTTATCAAGGGAAAAAAACAGTCGCAAACTTTAAATTCTTATTTACACAAGGTGTATGGGCAAACGGGGAAACATTAAAGATGGACGATTATCTAGAAGATATTTTAAAACAAGGTACATTATCGATTGGTTTTGTAGGGTTGGCAGAATGTTTAACAGCTTTGTTAGGTGTTCATCACGGGGAAAGCAAAGCAGCGTATAATTTAGGATTGAAAATTGTAAAGCATATGAGAAACGCGGCAGATCAAGCGATGGAAAAATATCAATTAAATTATTCGCTTATTGCAACACCTGCAGAATCGTTTGCAGGAAAGTCGCTTAAGATAACAAAAAAGAAGCATGGAGTCATTAAAGGAGTCACTGACCGAGAGTATTTTACGAACAGCTTTCATATTCCTGTTTATTATCAAATAAAAGCAATCGAAAAAATTAAAAAAGAAGCTCCTTTTCATGAACTAACAAATGCAGGACATATTACTTATGTAGAATTAGACGGCGATGCCAGCAAAAATAAAGAGGCAATGAAGGCAATTGTTTGTGCAATGAAAGAAGCAGGCATCGGTTATGGCAGCATTAATCATCCTGTAGATAGATGCTTGACTTGCGGTCATAAAGGAATTATTGATAACGGGTGCCCGAAATGCGGGGAGGAAGAGGAAAGTCAAATTGAACGAATCCGCCGGATAACAGGGTATTTAGTAGGGTCATTGGATAAATGGAATACAGCAAAACGTGCTGAAGAAAGGGAGAGGGTTAAGCATTCATGAGAGTGCTGAATATTATTCATGACAGCATTGTAGATGGCCCTGGCTTAAGGAGCACCGTATTTTTTGCAGGTTGTCCCCATAAATGTACAGGCTGTCATAATCCGCAAAGCTGGAATAAGGATGGCGGAGTAGAAATGTCCATTCAAGCAATTTATGATGAGTTAATGGATAATCCTTTGACAAATATTACTTTCAGCGGCGGAGAGCCGCTTCTGCAATTAAATGACTTGGCTATTTTGGCTGAAAAGCTGAAAAAAGCAGGTAAAAATATATGGTGCTATACTGGATATAAGTGGGAGTATTTGATGGAAGCAAAAAAGGAGCCATTTATGAAGTTATGCAAGGAGTTGGATATTCTTGTAGATGGCCCTTTTGTAAAAGAAAAAAGAGATTTATCCTTATTATATAGAGGAAGCAGCAATCAACGGGTGATAAATTGCCGGAAAAGCATAGAAGAAAAGAAAATGGTCTTATTAGAACAACAATTAATTTTTTCTTAATATAAAATTAATCCGCTCTCCAATTAAACATTTGATTTGATTGGTTTTTACATAACTATTCAGCAATATGAATAGTTGTTTTTTTTGATATCCAAAAATATACATTGAAAAATAAAAATGATTACAATAAAATCAATAAAGTCGAACGAAATAATAGATTAAGGATTTAATATTAGTTAAGAGAGGTACATCATGAATCAAGAACAATATTTGAAAAAGAAAATGGGATTTTGGTCGCTTACGGCATTATCCCTTGGAGGAATAATAGGGTCAAGCTGGCTCTTTGGTCCGTGGGCAGCAGCGAAATTAGCTGGTCCTGCAGCGATTATTTCTTGGGTGATTGGCGCAGTTGCCATTACACTCATAGCGCTTATTTATGCTGAATTAGGAAGAGTTAAGCCTGAAACAGGTGGTTTAGGGCGCTATCCCCTATATTCTCATGGAAAAATGCTTGCTACAGTAACTAGTTATTCTATCTGGCTTGGCTACTGTGCTACTGCACCTGTGGAATCGGCAGGAGTTATTCAATACGCTAATCAGTTCTGGCCAGGGCTGTATGATGCAGCAAAGGAGCAACTTACTACAACAGGCATGCTCGCATCAATGTTATTAATGATATTCTTTATTATATTTAACTATTTTGGTGTGAAGCTATTTGCTGTCACAAACACTGTAATCACCACTATCAAATTTGTAGTACCTGTTTTAACAATCATTGCTTTTTTTATGACAGGTTTTCATGCCGAGAACTTTACAAGTCAAGGGTTTGCCCCTAATGGGTATAGTGCTGGTTTAAGTGCGGTATTAACAAGTGGTATATTTTTTGCTTATACAGGATTTGGGAACGTTATTATGATGAGTGGAGAAGTGGTTAAACCTAGACGGAATATTCCACTAGCTTTAATCACTTCACTGGTAGCTGCAGCAATATTATATGTTCTGCTGCAAATTGTTTTTATTGGAGCAGTTCCACCAGATATGTTGGCTAATGGCTGGAGTGGAATTAAGTTTGATTCTCCATTTGCTAATCTAGCTCTTATGGCAAATATGGTTTGGTTATCTTGGATCATTACTGCTGATGCCATGGTTTCTCCAACAGGCTCAGCGCTTGCTTATACAGCGGGTACGTCAAGACATGTCTTTGGCATGGCGAAAAGCGGGTTCCTGCCATCTTTCTTCGGAACAATTAACAAAAGATTTGGCGTTCCAACTCGTGCACTTACTCTTAATTTCTTTATTGGATTATTATTCTTATTTCCTTTAAAGAGTTGGACTGCAATTGTTGCAATTGTAGGAGCAATTGGTATATTTAAGTATGCTTCAGCATGTGTAACCGTTATGGTTTTCCGTAAGGTTGGTTTGACAAAAAATAATGGACTTCCAGGTATGAATATTATTGCGCCATTAGCCTTTGTTTTTGCTACACTTCTTATTTATTGGACAAACTGGAGCAGGGTGCAGCTTGCCATTACCGGATTAATTTTAGGAGTTGGCGGCTACTTAGTCATTCATTTTATCAAGAAACATAAAATAGAAGAATTCTTTGGTGGCCTATATCTTGTTGTTTACATTCTTCTCCTTGTTGGGTTGAGCTACTTAGGGAATTTTGGCGGTCATGGAATCGTTCCAGAACCATTTATGTCTGTTGTTGCAGCAATAGTAGGATTGGTTTTTTACTATTTTGCTGTATATAACGGTGTATGGTATATGCGTAAAAAAGGGAATATTAAAGAATTGCAAGAGAGTGTATCTGATATATCTTAAAAATTCTGGGGCTGTCTCAAAAGTCGGTTTAACCGACTTAAGGGACAGTCCCTTTTTGCGTTAGAAGAGCATACATGACAAATCTGAAGTAAAGTTGACATATAACCAAAAGGTGTTATATTATAAATGAAACCAAAAGGTGTCATAATTTTAGAAAGAGTAGGTGTTTTTCTATGGGTGAAAAAGTGCAAGATATTGTGCAAAAAATTAATTTAAATGCGCCGATTGAAAAAGTTTGGCAAAAAGTAGCGACTTCTGAAGGAATAGCTGCATGGTTTATGCCTAATGATTTTCAATTAGAGCTAGGGCATGAATTTTATTTGCAATCTCCCTTTGGTCCGTCTCCTTGTAAAGTGATTGAGGTAGAAGCACCAACGAAATTATCTTTTACATGGGATGTTGATGGGTGGGTTGTTTCTTTTCTTTTAAAAGAAATAGACAGCACGACAACAGAATTTACAGTTATTCATGCTGGATGGAAAGAAGCAGATGAAATCGTAGGGAAAGCGAATGAAAAAGCATCAATTATCCGCGATCGCATGAACATGGGATGGTCGCAAATTGTCATTAGGCTGAAAGAGACTGTGGAATAATCATGGCTAGTACAGCAAAAAAGCATGATGTTTATCAGGCAATAGCTGATCCTACGAGAAGAGAAGTGATGGAATTATTATCGGAAAAGGAGCTACCTATTGCCGATATTACGAGCCATTTTCCGATAAGCCGGACCGCAATTGTCAAGCATCTCGCTATCCTATCAGAGGCAAAACTAGTCCGTTCAAAAAAAGTAGGCAGAGAAAAACTGTATACACTATCCCCAGAACCGTTGGCAGATGTAAAAGAGTGGATCTCTTATTATGAACGCTTTTGGGAAAATAAATTATCTATTTTGAAACATATTGTGGAAAATGAAAAAAACATCTAAAAAAACATAGGTAATTCGATAATCAAAAAGACGACTCTAAAATTCAATTTCTGAATTTTGGAGTCGTCTTTTTTTGCAGCTATTTAGAAAAGAAGTTTTTTATGATTATTTAGTTTTACTGAAGTGTCACTTTATTATTACTAATTGGTCAAGAGTGTTAAAAAACATTATAGTGTATATATCCGATACGAATACATGGATTAATAGAAAGATATAACGGAAGGAGTAATTCATTTACAGACAAAGGTTAAAAATTTCACATCGTAGCTTGGTTTTACTAAGGTTACATGTTAATGTAATATCTTTTCCTTAAATAAGGAAATAACCAAAAAATATTATATAGATTGGAGAATTTATATGAGTAAAGATATTTTTAGAATAGCGACAGAAGAAGATGCTCCAGCGTTTTTTGAATTATTATCTAGTGCTTTTGAGCCGATTCGCGATTTAGGAATCAACTGGCCATCTGCAAATGCAACAATTGAAACGGTAACTGAAAATATAGTGAAGTCAACTGCTATAGTATTAGAACGCGATGGCAAAATCATATCAACGATTACGATTCGTTTTCCATGGGAAAGCACAACTCCCGTGTCAGGCTATCCTTTTGTATGGTGGTTTGCAACCGCACCGAATTTGAAAGGGCAGGGGGTTGGGAATAAATTGTTAGACTATGTAGAAACGCTACTGCGTGATACTTTCAAAGCTCCTGCTTATACACTGGGGACTTCTGGCAGGAAACATCCTTGGCTTCTTGACATGTACAAACGCAAGGGCTATAAAGAATATTTTCAACATGAAAATGATGGGGATCTTGGTGTACTAATGTATAAAGTGCTAATTCCAGACCGCTTTGATGAAGAGCTATTGGGAACGCCGCCATTTGCCGAGTCAAAAGCTTAATGTGATTCTCTTGCAAAAGAAGAAAGGAGGAATTACATGGGAGAGTTTTTCAAATGGGAGTATGTCTTTTCACTTTTCCCAAAAGTGTTGAGCGCTCTTCCAACAACTTTATTGATTGTATTGTTTGCGACCATTATAGGAAGTGTGTTAGGTATTTTAATTGCTTATATCAGGATAGAAAACATCCCGATATTAAAACAAATTTGTATTCTTTATGTTTCTTTTATAAGGGGGACACCAATTTTAGTTCAAATGTTTATTGTATTTTATGGTCTTCCAAATTTATTAGCTTTAATAGGAATAGACCTTTCTCAATGGAACAAAATATATTTCATTTATATTACCTATGGGTTAAATACAGCAGCATTCTTTTCTGAAATATTCCGTTCGTCCTTGTTAAGTGTTCCCGTTTCCCAGTACGAAGCGGCTGCATCTATAGGATTGACCAAAAGACAGACCTATCAAAGAATACTAATCCCGCAAGCACGTGCATTCGCTATTCCAAATTTGGGAGCATCGATCATAAATCTCCTGCAAGATACTTCGTTAGCTTTTTCTATAGGGATATTGGATGTAATGGGGAAAGTACAGGCATTAGGAGCATTATATTATCGTGTTATTGAGGGTTACTTTATTGCAGCAATCATATTTATTGTTTTAAGCATCCTACTTGAAAAAGTATTTAACATTTTAGAAATTAAATATCGCTATCCAAGCAGAAGTAAGAAGAAGTTAACAGGGTTTTTATTTACAGTTAACAAAAATAAACCCTTGTTATTAACAAATGAAAAAAATAAATCAAACTAGAATACAAATAAGGGGAATTACAATGATGAATAGAACAAAATTTGGTAGATTAAAAGTTATTGGACTAAGTGCTTTACTTGGAATTGTTTTGGCTGGATGCGGAAGCAATGAAACTTCTAAAAGTGAAAGTGCTGGAGCAAATAATAATTCAGATGCAAAAGAAATTATTATCGGGACAGGCAATTCCTATCAACCATTTGCTTATTTAGATGAAAAGGGAAATCCGACTGGATATGAAAAAGCAGTTCTTGATGCAGTGGATGAAAAATTACCTCAATACAAATTTAAATATGAAACATTTGAGTTTAAAAATGTATTACCTGCTCTTGATGCAAATAAAGTAGACTTAGCAGCCCATCAATATGAAGTTAATGATGAAAGAAAAGCGAAATATTTATATGGAAAAGTGGGATACACGGATTATACAGGCTATATAGTGGTAGATGAAAATTCAGGTAATAACTTTCAAAAATTAGAAGATTTAGCAGGGAAAAAAGTGCAAGTATCTACAGGAAGCAACTATGCGTATCTTTTAGAGCAATACAATAAAAAACATGATAAAAAAATTAACATCCTTTATGGAGATGGTTCAAGTGAAATCCGTGTTAAAAATCTTCAAAACGGAACAGTTGATGCTATTTTATCGACAAAATATGATGTAAATAAATTAAATAAGCAGTTTAATGCAAACCTAGTAACATCTGGGGAACCAGCATATGTTTCGAAAACCTATTTTTTATCTAAAAAATCTGATACAAAGCTTCAGGAAGACATTGATGGTGCATTACAAAAATTAATTGATGAAGGGAAGCTAGCTGAAATTTCCAAAGAGGTTTTAGGAGGAGATTACACAAAATAAATCGAAAGGAGTTAGAGAAAATGGATTTTGATTTCGCATTTATGTTTAAAGTATTTTTAGCGGCAGTGAAATATTTACCTACCACTCTACTATTGGGATTTCTGCCACTTATTTTAGGTTCCATTTTGGGGCTTATTATTGCACTAGTACGCTTTTTTAATATCCCTGTCCTTTCGAGTATTTTTAAGTGGTTTGTTACAATTTTTAAAGCAATTCCCGTCGTATTAATTTTATTAGTAGCTTATCTTGTTAGTGCAGATCTTTTAGATAAAATAGCACAAACATTTTCTTGGTCTATACGTTTCAAAGATATTGATCGCAGATGGATAGCGATCTTTGCCCTAACTTTATATGCAACTAGCGGTCTGTCAGAGGTCTTTAGGGGATCTCTGGCAGCAATCCCAAAAGGACAATTTGATGCGGCTTATTCGATAGGATTAACAAAAAGTCAATTAATTAGAAGAATGGTCATTCCACAAGTAATTCCTATTGCTTTTCCGATGATTAATAGTACATTAATTGGTCTCATTAAAACTTCTTCGCTAGTTTCTATGGTTTCGGTAGTGGATATATTGGATGGGGCTATTATTGAAGCTAATGCTAATTATCGTTTCCTTGAGGCATATGTGGCTGTATCTCTTATATATTGGTCTGTATGTGCTGCCATTGAAGGCGTGTCAACAGTTTATGAAAATCATTTCAATCGAGGTAAAAGGAGACGTTTAGTATGATAAAAGTTAAAAATATCTCCAAAAAATTTGGAACAAATGAAATTTTAAAGGGCATTGATCTAAAAGTTGAAAAGGGAGAAGTAGTGGTTATATTAGGACCAAGCGGGTCAGGAAAATCGACTTTTTTGCGATGCTTGAATTTTTTAGAACGGGCAGACAATGGGGAAATTACTATAGGTAATAAAAAAGTAGAATTTAAAAAAGCAAGTTCGAAAGATATTCTTGATATACGCAGAAACACAGCTATGGTTTTTCAGCAATATAATCTTTTCCTGCATAAAACAGCAATTGAAAACATTATAGAGGGATTAATTATAGCTCGGAAGGTACCAAAAGATAAGGCATATAATATTGGTCTGGATTTATTGGATAAAGTGGGGCTGAAAGATAAAAAAGATGCTTATCCTCATCAATTATCTGGTGGGCAGCAACAACGCGTTGGCATAGCAAGGGCATTGGCTATAAATCCAGAGGTTATTTTATTCGATGAACCAACTTCCGCTCTAGATCCAGAATTAGTAGGGGAAACATTAGATGTCATTAAAAAGGTTGCAGAAGAAGGTGTAACCATGGTCATTGTTACACATGAGATGAGTTTCGCTTATGATATTGCTGATAGAGTAATTTTTATGGAAGATGGCGTAATTGTTGAACAAGGTTCTCCAAAGGAAGTCTTTGAACATACAAAAGAAGAGCGGACAAAGCAATTCCTAGGACGCTTTTCGTATGAAAGATAAGACATTATTTTATTGAATGGGTAAATCAACCGATTAATTCCTATTATTCTTATTTATTAAGGAGGATAAAGTGTATGAGTCAAATTGTTACGAACAAAATTAAAAAATCTATTACTGAACTTGTGGGCAGAACTCCTTTATTGGAAATCGTGAATTACGAAAAAGAAAATCAGTTAGAAGCAGAGATTATTGGAAAACTAGAATATTTAAACCCTTCCAATAGTATTAAAGACAGAATTGCAAAGGGAATGATTGAAGACGCAGAGAACAGAGGATTATTAAAAAATGGCGCCACAATACTAGAAACAACAAGTGGTAATACGGGGATAGGTTTGGCAGCAATTGCTGCAGCTAAAGGTTATAAGCTTAGAATTTACATGCAAGACGGTGTAAGTGAGGAAAGAACAAAAGTTATAAGAGCATATGGATCAGAAGTCATTCCATTTTCCGATGTACCTGAACTAGTTGAGGCTATTGAAGAAACAGACGGAGACTTTGTTGAAGTTATTAATGTCTTTAGGAAAGCTGTTGTTGAAAAAGAAGAAAATACTGTTTTCTTAAATCAGCTTGGAAATGAAGCAAATCCTAAAGTTCACCGAGAGACAACAGGACCGGAAATTTGGGAGGATACAGATGGTCAAGTAGATATTTTGGTAGCGACAATTGGAACTGGCGGGACACTTAGTGGTGCCGGAGCATACTTAAAGTCGAAAAATCCAAACATAAAAGTGGTAGGAGTGGAACCAGGAATAGCATCCATTGCAACACTAGACAATCCGGATATAGTTGAAATAACTGGTGTACATCGATTCTCTGATGTGGAAGAAGAAAGAGTGCCGGATAATGTTCATCTAGATGTTTATGATGAAGTAATAGAGGTGGAAACGAGCGAAGCTTATGAAGCAGCAAGAGCAGTAGCAAAATCAGACGGGATTTTGGTTGGGACTTCCTCAGGTGCGGCAATTTGGGCGGCAACACAGCTTGCAAAACGCCCCGAAAATAAAGGAAAAAGAATTGTTGCAATTCTTCCAGATACCGGATTGAGATATTTATCAACTGACTTATTTGAATAGAAAGAAAAAAGGGGTCTGACCCCAAAATAGGAATTGGGGGTCTATGGCAGATGAAATTAGCTTTATTTACACTTGTGCAGAATCTCCCAAATGCATTAACTGGGGAAAAATTGACGACACAGCAAAAATTTCAAAATGTATTAAAACAAGCAGTTTTTGCTGAATCACATGGCTTTGATGCCTTTGGAATAGGAGAGAGGCATGGTGAACCATTCTTATCTTCTTCTCCGCAAGTTATCCTTACAGCCATTGCCGCTAGAACTTCGAAAATACGTCTGTTAACCACCGTTACTGTTCTTAGCGTATTAGATCCAGTGCGTGTAGCGGAAGATTATGCCACCCTAGATCATCTTTCAGGTGGGCGGCTGGAATTAATCATCGGTAAAGGAAATGACCCGCGCCACTATCCCCTTTTTGGTATTACTGAAGAAGAGCAATGGGAATCGCTTGCGGAGAGATATGACCTTCTAAAGCGATTGTGGACGGAGGAAAATGTCACCTGGAAGGGACGTTATCGTCCTGCGTTGAATAATGTAACGACTCAGCCGAGACCCTTTCAGCAGTCTATTCCAGTATGGCATGGAAGTGCATCAAGCATGCTCTCTGTTGAACTTGCTGCAAAATATGGAGACCCGATATTTTCATCAAACACCTTTCATCCTCAGGCAAAGTACAAATCCTTGATTGATCACTATCATGAACGGTGGGCCTATTATGGTCATAATCCAAAGGGTGCTGTTGTCGGCTCAGGTACAGGCAGTTTGTTCTTGGCTGATACAATGGAGGAGGCAATCAAGCGCTATCGTCCATACTATCATGCATTTAATAATACAGATGCAGCGAAGCATAATCAATCACCGTTTAAGAGCCTTGAAGATAACATGAAGAATGGACCAGTTTTAGTCGGCAGTGCGGAGAGTGTAATAGAAAAAATACTAAACTATCATGCTGCTTATAAAAACCAAGTATTAAGTATTAGTGTGGATGGATTAACAGAAGAAGAACAGCTAGAGCAGATCGAGCGATTCGCAGCAGATGTTGCACCAACACTAAGGCGTGAGATTCCAAGCACGATATGGAGCAACGAACCTCGAACACTTATAAAAAACATTTATTAAATGTCAAAGCTATAAGTGCTGATGGTGAAATTAATCTTTCTAAAGTAATGTAAGGGAGAAGATTATCTATGACAGAACAACTACCAAACTATTAATATTCTAAGCTTTTACCAGAAACACCTTCTATTGGAGGTACGACGGTAACTGAACCTAATCACGTCCATTTATCATTTGGATTCCCGTCAACCCCTCTTTTTCCAATCCGCACATTAGCGCAATCCGCTTCTGAGTCGATTTTAGAAAATGGTCATAAGGCGCTACATTATTCAGGAGGATTAGGACCCGCAAAGGTACGACAATGGATTAAAGAACAAGTGGAAAAAAGTAAGATTTTCGTTGAGGCAACGCAAATTTACCCGACATTCGGGGCTATGCAAGGTATCGATTTAACGACACGTGTTCTAATTAATCCAGGTGATGAGGTTTGGGTTGAAGGTCCAACGTTTTTTAATGGTTTACAGTCATTCCGTTTAGCTGGCGCCCAGATTAAAACATTTCCTCTAGATGAAGAGGGTGTACAAGTGGACATTCTTGAACAGTCATTAAAGGATGCTAAAGGGAAGAATCAACCAATTCCTAAGTTCTTCTATTGCATGCCTAATTTCCATAATCCAGCTGGTGTAACGCTATCGATAGAGCGTCGGAAAAAATTAGCAGCGCTTGCTTATGAATATAACTTTTATATTTTAGAGGATAATGCATACGGTGATTTAAGCTTTACACATGAATATTTACCGTCTATTTATTCATTTGCCCCAAAGCGTGTTATTTACTTGGGTACATTCTCTAAAATTATCGCCCCTGGTCTTCGATTAGGTTGGATGATTGCGAATGAAGAAGTGCTGCAAAAAGTACACACATTAGCACTAGGCAGCCAAACAAGTCCATTTACACAAGAAATTGTTACTGCATTACTAGAAAAAATTTCATATAAGGATCATTTGAAAAATTTAATTGATACGTATCGCTCAAAACAAGATGCGATGGTCAATAGTATTCAGAAGTATTTCGGAGATGAAGTCCATTTTATCGTACCAGAAGGTGGGTTCTTCCTATTGTTAAACTTTAAGCCAGAGGTAGATACAGCAAAGTTTGTACAACAAGCCTTTGAAAATGGTGTAAGTGTGATAGAAGGGCGTTCATTTTATGTTAACGGTGAAGGGAAAAATCAAATCCGTCTATGTTTCTCTTACTGCGATGAGCAACAAATTGACCGGGGAATCAAAATACTAGCAGAAGCTTATTTCGCGTCGATTAAAGGACAAAGATTTATAAAAACGAAGCTTAATTCTTCTTATTGACCGTAAAATACGGGTTTGTGATGTGTTTTAATCAAAGTTTTATTTCTAAATTTAATACAGGTAAATTTAGGATTATTAAAGTGTCACTTTAGAAATACAAAATATACATTATAGTCGGGTTGGCTTATAATAATAACCAATTAATCATATAGGAATAAATGAAATGAAAAAAGGAGAGGATTGTTCATGACAAAAGTTGCTATTTTAGCTGGAGGTAATTCTGTTTATTCGAGGCTGACAGGTTTGATTGATTTTAGTACAAATTATTTAGAAGAACATGGGATTGATTCAGAGGTGATTCAAATTCATCAATTACCAAGCGAGGCGTTAATAACTGCTGACTACAACAACGATAAGATTAAGGAAATAAATCAAATCGTAGAGAAAAGTGAAGTTATTGTTATTGTAACACCTGTTTATAAAGCTTCTATTACAGGGATTTTAAAAACCTATCTAGATTTGCTCCCACAAAATGGATTAAATAATAAAATAATTGTGCCACTCGTTCTTGGCGGATCTTTTGGTCATTTATTGGTGATAGATTACGCACTAAAGCCAGTTCTTTCCGCATTAGGTGCAACGAATATTTTAAAAGTTGTTTATACAGTTGATACGCAAATTACAAAGCTGGAAGGGAATCGTTTTGAACTAGAAAAAACGGTAAAAGAGAGGGTAATCAACACGCTTAACGAAGTATTAAGCCAGATTCAGCAGCCTGTGAAAGAATAATTGATTAGGAGATTCGCAGGAGAAAAGAATGAAGAGAAGCAGTTTTAGAGTATATAACAGTAAATTAAAAAAATAATTTTTTTATTAAAAACCAACTAAACTTATAAGAATACTTTTTGGAGGGGATTTTAATGGCTAAAAAGAAACATGTGAAATTTGGGTTGATTATACATGGTGTTGGTGGAACGACAGACGGTTGGAGACATCCAGATATCCCTTCCGATGCCAGTGTAAATTGGGATTTTTATATCAATCAAGCAAAGACAGCGGAAAAAGGATTATTTAGTTTTGTTTTTATTGCAGATGGGGTTCACATTAATAAAGAATCACTGCCGCATTTTCTAAACAGATTTGAACCAATTACCATATTATCAGCTTTAGGAGCAGCGACAAAAAATATTGGTTTAGTTGGAACTGTTTCTTCGACGTACAGTGAACCGTTCACTGTAGCAAGGCAATTTCTCTCCCTTGATCAAATTAGCGGTGGAAGAGCAGGCTGGAATGTGGTTACGACTCCACTTGGTGGAGCCGCAGAAAATTTTAGTAAAAGTGGTCTTCCTTCTCATTCACTCCGCTATGAAATTGCAGAGGAGCATTTAGATATTGTTCGGGGACTATGGGATTCTTGGGAAGATGATGCCTTTATTCGAGATGAGCAAACAGGTGTATTTTTTGATCCGGATAAACTGCATGAACTGAATTATTCAGGGAAGCATTTTTCGGTAAAAGGACCATTAAATATTGCTCGGTCAAACCAAGGACATCCCGTTGTTTTTCAAGCAGGTTCTTCTGAAAGGGGGAGGGCGTTTGCGGCAGAATCAGCAGATGCGGTGTTTACGAATCAAAGCGATATTACAAAAGCCAAGGAGTTTTACAAAGACATTAAAGAGCAGGCAATTCAAAAGGGAAGATCAGCTGAAAGGGTAAAGATTTTTCCAGGAATTACACCAATTATTGGACGCACGACTGAAGAAGCGGAGCGTAAATATCATGATTTTATTAGCCTCATACCAATTGAAAATGCCCTTAAATATTTAGGAAGATTCTTTGATCACTTTGATTTCAGCAAATTTCCGCTTGATGAACCATTTCCTGATATCGGCAACATTGGCAAAGAAGCATTCCAAAGTACAACAGATGAGATTAAGAGACTAGCGAAAGAAAACAATTTGACGTTAAGAGAAGTGGCACTTCAAGTAGCAGTACCGAGAAGTAATTTTTTAGGTACACCTGAATATGTTGCAAACTTGATTCAAGAATGGCTGGAGGAAGAAGCTGCAGATGGCTTTATCATTCATACCCTGCTTCCTAATGATTTATCCGATTTTGTGGAACAAGTAGTCCCTATTTTACAAGAGCGCGGGATTTATCCAGAAGCTTATGAACATGACACATTAAGAGGTCATTTAGGTTTAAAGGTTCCTATTAATCGTTACAGTAAAGTACCAGAAAGAAAGTAAATAGAGATGAAAAGGCGGTGAAATAAGTATGAAGAAAGTTCTTTTACGAATTTTAACTCATATAGGATCGAATGGCGCTTTTTTTGGATCCGTTTATCTATATGAGGATTTACCAGGTGATGTTGTGTATCAACTAATGCTGAAAGACTCAGTCTTGCCGCCATACTAAAAGAAAGCTGACACACTCCCATCGCTAAAGCAATGGGGTTCTGAAAAATTCTTGCTTCTCTTCATTCATACATGTACAAGTACATTCACACACTCCACACTCTTATAAGCGGACGGCTTGGGAATGAAGCACTGACATTAATAAACATTATGTTTAAAGGTTTATTCAGAACTTTCACAGCCAAAGCAACCTCTGTTGCCATTTGCGACTGTATCTATGGTCCTCACAGACTCGGTAGGTCACACCGCCATTATTTTTTTAAACTGCTACGGCAGTTTTTTTGTTTTTTAATTGAATGCCTGAATTTAACACCATTACTCCTTGTTTTTCTATTCGTTCTATTTCTTTATCATGTAAAGATTGAAACATTTCAAACGTCTTTTCACAACGTTTTCTATTCGTTTTTGTCCCTGTTCGATTAGAATTCATCAACAGAAACGCCGAGTATAAATCTCGTTGAATTCTTGTCCCATCATTAAAGATGTGCCATCTTTCTTTCAATTCTTTTTTCTTATAATTATTTGTCTTATGATTATACTGACTAGCTTTGAATGTTCTTGTATTTACCTTCTTAAACATTCCGCCTTGAGCTGCTACTTTTCGTTCAAGTATACTCATAAACATTGCTGGAGCTCGATGTCCAATACTTTTTCCAAAACGCTTTTTACGTTTGTATTTTCCTGTTTTTTCACTGATTTCTGTTTTCTTAGAACGCTTTTGCAAACTCTTTATATTCATTTCTTCCCAGTAATGTTCATCTCCGAAAGATAGAAGTCTATTAGCTAATGTACGATGAGATTGTTTTCTGGTATCGGCTTGTTTTCGGTATAACTCTTTCCGTTTCGATTTTAATTTCAAATAACGTTTGGAGTAAATCCATGTCTTTTTTCCTTTTTTAATTGTTCGGATTCATCGCTCGTTTGGAACGATCCATTTTTCTTTGAATCAATCGAATTTTCCTTGATTGATTCATCACATTCTCAGCTAAATTCGTTAAGAGAACGTTATTCTCTCCAACGACTGCGATAGAAGAAGTTCCTAAGTCTCCGCCAACACGACCTTTTCCAATTTGATGCCTGAATGAACCATCTTTCTTTCGTTTCGCTGGAGGAAATCCTTGAACGATTAATTGGGTAAAATAACGAGTTTTCCCGCGAATGACACGCTTTACAATACGAACATATTTTACTTTATGGAAAGATTTTTTTAGCTCGCCTTTTTTCGTTTTGTATGCAAATTCAACGCTGTTTTCGATGTTAGACAATGCTTCCTGCACGTACAAATCATTTTCTTTTATGATTAAATGTATATTTGTTTTTCCAAAAACAATGGTTCCATCTCGATAAAACCAGCCGGTATTGTTTTTCTTCCCTTCAAAACTAAACATTTCTCCGCGTTTAATAAAGTTCACTCTCTTGGATTCACCCTTCAATTTCTTACAAAATGTATTCCAAGCACGAGTAGCAGTCTTCTGAGCAATATCTGCATTTAATGTATTTCCAAAATGGTTCCGAATGGTTTTAAGAAATCGTGCATCGCATACTCTGTTAACTCAAATTGTTCTTGTATATCAAATATTTTCCTCATGATTTGCTTTTTCTCGTTTTGATAGAATGGAATGTTCTTTTTATTTCCTTGCGTTTCATAATAGGAAACTTTTTTACAAACAGTACGAAGACACCTTCTTAATTTTTTATATTTTTTTGTCCGTTTCATTTGTTTTTCCCGTTTTAATAGTTCTCCAAGACACGAATTATAAATGACGCGACTCACTTCTAAATTGCTTTCTATATCTTTAATAATAGAAGGATTTGTCCATAATTCCATCGTTAATACATAGGAAGGCGTTATCTCCTTTGCCATTTCAATCCTCCTTACCGAACATTCGTTCGCATTTCGATTATAACAAATAAACTAGAACAAATGCACCTTTTAACAAAATGTTCAAAAAAAACAAATTCCTTCCACGCCTGAAGGAATGGGCTTCCTTTGCCTAAAATTCTGTGAAGTTGACATGAGACAAATCAGTTACCGTGTGGCTTCCATGTTTATTGTCATTTTCGGTTCTTTATTTTCCATATTTTAATGTTTTTAAATAAGAGCCAGAACGTATCTACTTGCAAGTGGATACGTTTTGGTTCTTTTTGTTTTTAATAGTATTAAATATTTCTTCTAATTTACACTACTGGGTCTCCAGCGAAATAATCTTTGAAACTCCTTTTGTAATTTATGTGTTTTCTATGTCTTTTCTATTAAAAATAGTAAAGCACCTCTTCATTTTTACTAATTATACTTTTATTAAGTGTTGTTGTATGATGAATACACATCAAACTAATCCGATTTGTTTAGTTGGTTTAAAAAGTGAATACCAAGATCTAAACCAAAAATAGGAGGGTTTTATATGTCCAAAATAAAAGCGCCGAAAGAGTATATACAGAAAGAAAATATTATTTATTCTGCAGGTGAATATATAGGGAAACTTGGAAAAAAGGCGATTGTTATAGGAAGCTATACCGCTTTAGCAGCGGTTGATTCGATTGTGTGGGAAAGCTTAGAAAATGCAGGAGTCGAGTATCAAGTACATGTTTATTCTGGGTATTGCACAGAAGAATCGATTCAAGCTATTACAGGGATTGCAGTTGAATTACAGGCAGATGTTATTGTAGGGATTGGTGGTGGAACTGTTTTAGATAGTACAAAGGCAGTCGGCGAAAATATTGGTGTACCGGTTGTCACGATACCAACCATTGCGGCTACATGTGCAGCATGGTCCGCCTTAACAGTTCTATACAACGATAAAGGTGCAGCAGTAGGGTATAAAATTTTAAAAGAATCTCCCCATACCGTGCTAGTCGATCCTAATATTTTGGTAAAGGCTCCTTCTAGATATTTAGCTGCAGGTATTGCGGATACGATTGTTAAATGGTATGAAATTGCACCACATATAAGCAATGAAGGAAATGATGTTGCGTTTCAAACATCCTTAACGACAGCAAAATTAGCATTAGATATTCTTCTTGAAAACGGGGCAGCAGCACTTCAGGACAATAAGAAGGCTAGAGTAACGAAAGAATTTACAAAAGTTGTAGATGCAATCATTATGTTGGCAGGGATGGTTGGAAGCATAAAAACAGAAAAGCCTCGTGCAGCAATTGCTCATTCTATCCATAACAGCATCACTGCTATTCCAGGGACAGCTAAAAGCTTGCACGGAGAAAAAGTTGGTTTCGGACTAATAGCACAACTTATATTAGAAGGAAAACCGGATGAAGAAGTAGCTGAATTGATTTCTATCCTGCACAAATGGGAAGGTTCCATCACATTAGAGCAGCTTGGAGTACAGCATGAGAAACAGAAACAAATTAATCGAATCGCCGCAAGTGTCAAAATTAGAGAAGAAGCAATAAGAGTATTGGACTTTGAAGTAAACGAAGAGACATTAATAAATGCAATAGAGAAAGCAAATGCATTTGGTGAAAAAATAGTAGAAAGAGCGTTAAATACATCTATATAAAATGTTTATTGCTTTAAAACCGAGTTAATAGATAAGTTTAGTTGTGTTGAAATTTAGGGGGAGAAAGTATGAAGAAGAAAATCATGCCAATTATTGCAACAATCGCTTTAGCAGCGGGTGTTTTAGCAGGATGCTCCAATGATAGTACAAAAACGAGTGCAACTGGAAAGGAAACGAAAAACGAGTTAAGTGATGTAACTTTGCGGGTAGCAGAGACAGGATGGGGCACTTATCAAAATGCACTTAAAGAAGCTGGTCTTGACGATACACCATACAAGGTTCAATACAATGTGTTTCAAGGTGGAAATTTAATACTGGAAGCAATGAATGCTGGTCATGTGGACCTTGGAACTTCAAGTGAAATTCCACCAATTTTTTCTTCCTTATCACAAAATGGAGACAATTCAAAAGTAATTGCGATCATTCAATCGAGTACATTGAATCAGGAACTTGTTGTACCACAAGGGTCCAGTATAAAGGATGTTTCCGAATTAAAAGGGAAAAAAGTAGGTTATGTCAATAATACAACAGCTCATTATTTTCTTATTAAAATGCTAGAAAGCGCTGGGTTGACATGGAATGATATTAAGCCTGTACCGTTAACAACTTCGGACGGTTTAGCAGCATTATTAGGAAAAAATATTGATGCTTTAGCAAGCTATGGGAATGCGATTGTTTCTGCAAGACAGCAGCATGCAAAAACGATTGCTAGTGCAAAAGATATTTTATCAGGCAATTTCCAAGTGAATGCATCAGTGGAAGCTATTAAAGATCCAGGAAAACATGCGGCTATTATTGATTATCTGGATCGATTAAATAAAGCATATGAATGGGAACGCAATAATAAGGAAGAATGGGCGGAAATAGTAGCGAAAAATACAAAGCAGCCAGTAGAGCAAGCATTGCAGATATTAAAAGAAGGGGAAGAGCAGCGTCCATCAACTGTTATTCCTCTGTCAGAAGCGAATACCGATTCGCAGCAGGATATCGTGGAAACATTCAAAAAGGTTGGCTTAATAAAGGAAAATATTGATGTTTCTTCCTTTTGGAATCATGATTTTGATCAAGAGCTTACAGACGAATTATCTAAAAATTAGTATAAGAGGATGTTCAAAAAGGCACCAAATGATAAGCGTCGAACCTCTTCGTTGGCTTGCTTTTCCGCTACTCACGTATCTAAAAGCATACGCTGTGTTGCTCAAAGCTACGCCGCCTCGATCTTCTTGCTTCTAATTTGTTACCTTTTTGAACACACACTATAAGGAGGAATTTCGGTGAAGAAGAAAGTAAGAATTTCTTATAAAATTTTGCCATGGATTGTACCTGTAATTCTTCTTCTTTTATGGCATGTACTTACAACAAGTGGAACCATTGGCGTACAAACCTTTCCAGAACCTTTAAAGGTGTTAGGTACATTTATTGCTTTAGTAAAAAGCGGGGAGTTAGCTGACTATATTGGCGATAGTGCAAAAAGAGCTTTCAGTGGATTTATTATAGGGGGAAGCGTCGGCCTTCTCTTAGGTTTAGTGAACGGATTAAGTTCAACGTCTGAAAAACTTTTGGATTCAACGATTCAAATGGTGCGGAATATTCCTCATCTTGCACTTATTCCGCTAGTGATTTTATGGTTCGGAATTGCGGAGCCGGCAAAATTAGTGCTTATTTCATTAGGGGTATTTTTTCCGATTTACTTAAATACGTTTCATGGTATTCGCTCCATTGAGCAGGGATTAACGGAAATGGGAAAAGTGTATAATTTAAATCGTTTTGCTTTATTCTGGCATGTTATTCTGCCTGGGGCGCTGCCTTCTATCTTAGTAGGTGTGAGGTATTCTTTAGGCGTGATGTGGCTCACGTTAATTGTTGCTGAAACAGTTGCAGCTGATTCAGGGATTGGATATATGGCAATGAACGGAAGAGAGTTTATGCAAATGGATGTAATTGTTTTAAGTATTTTAATATATGCCGTTCTTGGAAAACTATCAGATACGATTGCTAAATTTCTGGAGAAAAGATGGCTGCAATGGCATCCTAACTTTTCAAAAAATTAATTAATACAAATGGAATAAAAAATGATAGGAGGCAGGAGCTATAAAATGAGTGGAGTTAATGTGAAAATTCAAGGACTGGACAAAAGCTTTGGCGAGGCAAATATAATAAAAAATATTGATTTGACTATTAATAAAGGCGAATTTATTGCGATTGTCGGGAAAAGCGGTTGCGGAAAGAGTACGCTGTTACGATTGATAGCTGGTTTAGAACAGCCGTCTAATGGAGAGCTGCTTACAGAAGGGAAAAAAATTCAAGGATATAATGCAGAAACAAGAGTGCTGTTCCAAGAGTCAAGGTTATTGCCATGGAAAAAAGTAGTCGAAAATGTAAGAGTTTGCGCTGTCAATAAGAACAAGGAAGATGCCTATAAAGCTTTAGCATCTGTAGGTTTAGAAGAAAAGGGAAATCAATGGCCCAGGGTATTATCCGGAGGCCAAAAACAAAGAGTAGCTTTAGCGAGAGCGTTGGCAGCTGATCCTAAGCTGTTATTGCTTGATGAGCCTCTTGGTGCATTAGATGCATTAACGAGAATTGAAATGCAAAACTTAATCGAAAACTTATGGAAAGAAAAAGGGTTTACTGCTATTTTAGTCACACATGATGTCAGTGAAGCAGTAGCTTTAGCTGACCGTGTGCTTCTAATAGAAGAAGGGGGTATAGCGATGGATGTTTCGATTCCATTAGCAAGACCAAGAATTAGAAATAATGAATTTATCTACTACGAGAAGATGATATTAGATCGAGTTTTAGGAAAACAAGAACTGAACGATAATCATTTGCCAAAATTAGAGTATTCCTCGTTAAAGTCTAATATACTTTAATTGAATTCATGGGGATATTGGGCTAGTAATAGCTTGAAATAGAAGACTATTATTTTATGAAGAAAAGGAGAGGAAACCGTTGGTTCTAGATATTTTTACAAAAAATGAAAGTGAATTAGAACAAAAATTAATTGATGTCAGAAGAAATCTTCACCAGGAACCAGAATTATCGAATGAAGAAGTAAAAACCACCTTAAAAATAAGAAAGTGGTTAGAAGAAGCGGACATTGACATTTTGGACCTGCCTCTTAAAACGGGAGTTATTGGGGAAATAAGTGGGAATGTTGCTGGTCCTACAATAGCAATACGTGCAGATATTGACGCACTTCCAATTCATGAACAAGCAGATATTCCATTTCCATCAACAGTTCCAGGTGTCATGCATGCTTGTGGACATGATTTTCATACTGCTGTTATATTAGGTGCTGCTTATTTATTAAAGAAAAGGCAAGAAAATTTAAAGGGAACCGTTCGAGTACTTTTCCAGCCAGCTGAAGAAACAGGGCATGGAGCAAAAGCAATTCTCGCATCAAAAGGATTAGAAAATGTAGAAGCAATCTTTGGATTGCATAATGATCCACTTAGCGAGTTAGGTGTATTAGGAACAAAAGAAGGGGTGCTAACCGCAGGTGTAGATCGATTTGAGATAGAAGTAAAAGGGAAAGGCAGCCATGCTGCAAAACCGGAGGAAGGAATAGATCCTATTATTATAGCAGCGGAAATTATCTCAAGATTACAAACGATTGTAAGCAGAGAGACGAAATCTAGTGAAAGTGTTGTAATAAGTGTGACACAAATACATGGAGGCAACACGTGGAATGTAATACCTGAATCAGTCTATTTAGAAGGAACTGTCCGCACCTTTAAAGAAGAAATAAGAAAAACGATTCCGGCAAAAATAGAAAGGGTGTTAAATGGAGTCGCTGCAAGCTATGGCGGAGAAGCACGTTTAATATGGCATCCTGGACCACCATCTGTTCAAAATGACAAAGAATGGACGCTCTTCGCGAAACGCATTGCTGTGCAAAATGGCTATAAAGTGGTCGAAGTAGAACCGACTGCAGGTGGTGAAGACTTTGCTTTTTACCAGCAAAAAATCAGAGGTGCTTTTGTCAACATTGGAGTAGCGGGAGAATACGGGCTTCATCATCCGAAATATTATTTAAATGAAGAAGCGATATTGCCTGCAAGCTATTACTTTGCAGATTTAGCGGAACAAGCATTAGTAGAACTATACGGGCAGTCCTTATCTGCTAAGTATATCCCACAAGTATGAATAGGTATCAATAAATAATCCATTATCTTCCTAAAAGTTATAGGAGGATAATGGATTATTTTTAATAGAAATTATTATTCTCGGCACTGAAAAAGCACTGGGTTTAGACGGACGAAGGAGCAACCGCTTGTTTAAGCTTTGATTAACTTCCTTTTCTCCAAATAAGTGAACCTGCCCCAAAATGTGGATGTGTACAAAATTCAAATTGATGATATTTTTCTTGTAGTTCTTTAAGGGACAAGTTGTTTAACGTCGTGATGTTATCGTTTCCAAAGCAGACTAATTTATTGATGAGCATTCTTCTTTTTTGACAAAGGTCTTCATTACTCATTTGATGATCCTCCTAAAGAAAATTTCATATTTATACTCTAGATAGCCAAAGGCTTTTTCATTGAAGATTTTTCGGTGAAATAATCTTCAATGACTTGAAGCAAGTTGGTAGAAGCTTTGCCAAAACTGCTATTATTTCTTCTTAGTAGCCCAATTACTGGTGCTGCATCCAGATCCTTAATCTCCACTATTTTTGTTCCTGGTATTGGGGAGGAATGGGCTATTCGTGTAAAAAGGGAGATGCCTATTCCTTTCTGTACATAATGTTTATGGGCCATGCTGCTGCTTAGCTCTAATTTCTTATAACTTGTTCCAATTGCTTCTACAATTGATTGTTCAATTTTGATCCGGATTGGGCAATTATTCGGAGTAAAAAGTAGTGTTTCATCCTGTAGATCTTTTAGATTAATTTCATTTTTATCAGCTAACCTATGAGACTCAAATACTAGTAAAACAATGTCGTCATAATATAAAGGTTTATAAACGTTTTCCATCGTTACTTCCGGTGCACCGCAAATGGCAAAATCAATTTCGTCGCGATAAAGCATCGTGCTTAATGTATTAGCATCTGCCACATATATAGACACTTCTACTTTTGGATGCTCCTTTAAGAAGTTAGATAGTATGTGCGGAAATTCTAGACTAGCTGTTGGTTCAGATACACCTATGCGAATTAAACCTGCATTGCCGCCTTCTAAATCTTCTAAAGTTTTATCTAATCGGTCGTACTCCCTTAATAAAGCATTCGCTCGTTCATAAAAAAGCCGACCTGCCTCAGTCATTTTGAGCGTTTTTCCTCGATCTAATAATTTTTCGCCGATTTCTTCTTCCAAATGCTTAATATGTAGGGTGATGGTTGGCTGAGAATAATTTAAGGCTTCGGCAGCTTTTTGAAAATTGCCTAATTTAATGATTGTTGTAAAGGTTCTGATCGCTCGTATTTCCAATTTATTTACACCTCTTTATATGAAATTTAAAAATTTTAAAGTACAGATTTACTTTTACTGATTATACATATGCAAATATTTGTTTTATTATAATCTATATCAACAACTATTCCAAGTTGTTTAGATGGAATTGTGGAAGGAGAATATAATTTTGGGAAAAATAACAAATTTATCAGGTGATTTTATAATGGATACTCAAAATAAAAATTATTTAGAGGGAGGGTTTCAAATTCAGCCCGAATATGACTTTATTCAATCGGCGGGGAGGGTGAAAAAATGACTATAAAGTTAAGCATTCTTGATCAAAGTCCAGTAGGAGAAAAGGAAAAAGCAGAACAAGGTTTGCTGAACACAGTCCGGCTTGCTGAAGCAGCTGATGATTTAGGCTACCATCGTTTTTGGGTATCTGAACATCATAACAGTGAAGAAATTGCCGGATCTGCGCCTGAAGTTCTTATTGGATACTTATTAGCAAAAACGAAAAATATAAAAATTGGCTCAGGCGGGGTGATGCTGCAGCATTATAGTCCTTATAAAGTGGCAGAAGCTTTTCATGTTTTATCATCGCTGGCTCCCAATAGGGTAGATTTAGGCATTGGCAAGGCACAGGGCGGATTGAATTTATCTACAAAGGCTTTGCAAGAGGACAAAAAAGAAACACAAAAAAGCTTTGAACAAAAGATTAAAGAGGTAAAAAATTTTATATCAAGCGAATATAATCTTTCACCTGCGGAGTTAAAGGCAACTCCTGTTCCAACAGTAAAACCAGAGCTTTATTTGCTTGGAGGAAGTGTTGAAAGTGCAGAACTAGCTGCAAAATTAGGGATTTCCTATGTGTTTGCCTTTTTTATAAATGGAGAAGAAGCTGTATTAAAAGAAGCAAGAGCAAGATTTCAACAACTATCTCCTAAAGATGCAAAAAACACTTTCATTTTATCAACGACTATTGCAGTTGCTGAAAGAGAGGAAGAAGCACTTGACTATATAAAACAAAAGGAAACAATTAAGGTAACTTTCTCAAACGGGAAAAGTTTGAATGTGGGCACAAATGAACAAGCAGAAAAATTAATAAATGAAAGCGAAGGACTAGATTATCAAATAAAAGTGCAAAAGGCAGGCTATATTGCAGGTACAAAAGAAAGTGTAAGAAAAAGAATTGTTCAATTATCAGAACAATATGAAATAGATGAAATAATTGCTTTGACACCTATTGAAGATATAGAGAAACGAATTAAATCCTTTAGATTATTAAAAGAAGCAATTCAAACAGATATAAAATTGGAAATAGAAGGGGCAGAGGCAATATGAGTCAAACAAAAAAAGTAGTCGTATGGAGTAAAGTAGGCTGCAGCTATTGTGAAGAAGTAAAGTCTTATTTAACAGAAAATAATATAGAATATTCCAATATTGATGTAACAGAGAATGATATATTAAGAGATGTATTAGAGGTGAAATATGGTATTAGATATGTACCAGTTGTAGAAATCAGCAATGGGGAAAAAGAATCGTATAAGGCAGTATTTAAAGTTGATTTGGAGGCCTTAAAGGAGGAATTGGAAGTATAATAAACAAAGAATTTATTGTTTTGTAATAGGTTGAAAAAAAGTATTGAATAAATTACATTATAGTAAAAAATGCTTGGGTTAAGTTCATAACCGAAGCATTTTTTGGTTGATTTCACTATTATTTCCATTAAATTCAGCAGCATACTTACAGTAGATACCAATAATGGATTCTTATAAAAAAATATTATTACTTTTCAAAAAATTATCTCACAACTCATTGACATTGAGAATCATTCTCCATATAATCAAATTCATAAATGAAAATCAATTTCAATTAAGTAATTATTTTATCTATTTTTTATTAAAACAGAAGAGGGGAAACGAAATGAAAAAGAGAGAATTAAAATCTATTTTTGCCAGTTTTATCATGGCTTCAGCTTTTTTAACAGCTTGTGGAGCACAGGATAATGCAGAAAAGCCAAAAGAGGAAAAACAAGAAGAGACAGCAGCAAAGGAAGAATCTAAAGCTTCAGAAGAAGTAGATTATGCTTCCGTTTATACAGAAGCTATTACAGAATTAGATAAAGCCAAAGAAGGAAAAGAAGTTGATTTCGGGAAAGTATCCGAGCTTTATACAAAAAATCTTCAAACCCTTGTTCAAAACCGCGATGCAGAGTTTGAAGCAAAGAGCGACCAGCACATAACAGCTGCTCTTCAGGCAGGCAAAGACAAATCAATGGATCCTGTCGTTGTAAGACAGATTTTCGATAAATTAATGCAAAAGGTTTTCTATACAACAGTTAAACATGAATTTACTGAAATTGAAGAAAACTGGGGCAAAAAGGATGAAGTAAAAGAAGAAATAGAAGAAGCAAAGGAATTTTATTCTATCCTGCAAACAACGGTTGAAAAGCGTGATGCTGCCTATGGAACGAATATGGTTTCCGTTATTGACGGCGGATTCAATGAAATTGAAAAAGCTGCAGAGTCAGGTGATCAGCTAGGCTTCTTATTAGGAAAACAAGTGGTAGATAAAACATTAATGAAAACATTCTATTTGGCAACAGGTGCAAAGCCTAATGGTTATGCGACAAAAGCTGCTGCAGCTGCAAAAGAAAACGCAGAAGAGGCTAAAATTGAACAAGCAGAAGGCTGGGCATTTTACCAATCTATTTTCACATACGTGGACAAGCACTCTGCAGAGGAAGCAGCATTTATAGAGAGCCAATTCAATTTAGAAAATGATGTAGCAAAGCTTGACCCAGAAGCTGTAAATAAAGCATTTGTACGTGGATTTTCCAAAATTGCCTTGGATGAATATAAGGAAAGTGTAGAAACTTGGGGAGAAGATAAGTCAGCTGTTACCGCATTGGAAGGTGCATTGTTTATTGATGTCATTGGGGAAGATATCAAAGGACTTATTGGTGAAAAAGACTATAAAACTTTAACCGAGCAGGCTCAACAATACCTTGAAGCAGCAAAGGCGAAGGATAAAAAGGCAGGAGAGCCAATCTTAGCAGAAATCCAAGCTACATTGCAAAAAGTTATTGAACAAGCGAAATAAACCATTTACACTAATGGAAAAACCTTGTCATTAAACAAGGTTTTTCCTGTTGAATAAAACGTCTATAATTGGAATAATGAAGTCCAATAAAATAGATAGAGGTGTTATGTTGAAGATTATCATTACAGGTGGTGCAGGATTTATTGGCTGCCATCTAGCAAGAAGATTAATAGCAGAAAATCATGAGGTCCATATCATCGATTGTCTGCATCCATACTATTCTAAAGAAAGAAAAAGGAAACAATTGAGTACCATTGACTCTTTGAGCAAGGATCGATTTACACTATTGGACCTTTTAAATAGGGAAGAAACAATTGCTTTCTTTCAATCTATTTCACCAGATGCGGTTATCCATTTAGCAGCCTTGCCTGGTGTTGCTTATTCGATTGAAAGGCCATTAGAATATGTGGATTATGATATTAAAGCAACCATCAATGTTCTGGAAGCCTGTGGACAAAGTGGTGCTAAGCAAATGATTTTTGCTTCTTCCTCATCTGTGTATGGAAACCAAAAGGGGCCATTGAAGGAAGAGCTGGCTACCGGCAACGTGATTTCACCGTATGCTGCCTCCAAATATTCCGCAGAGTCTTTTTGTCATGTATATCGACATTTATACGGATTTGAAACGAAGATCTTACGTTTTTTTACTGTATACGGACCTTGGGTTCGCCCAGATATGGCACTCGGGATCTTTTTAAAAAAGCTGCTTAAGAATCAAGAAATCACACTGTTTGGTGAAGATCGAATTCGTGATTTTACCTATATAGATGACATTGTTGACGGCATTTATTTATCGTTGACTCAATTACATAAAAGCGAAGTAATTAATCTTGGTTCAGGCAACCCAATTTCCATGCTCTCCTTATTAGATGAATTAAAGCGATATTTTCCAGAGATGAAGATTAGGAAAGAAAAATCTCGTACAGGAGATGTTGTACAAACATGGGCCGATATTGATAAAGCAGCAGATTTTTTCGAGTACAAGCCTAAAATAAGTTTTGAGAAAGGTTTAGCCGAAACCGTAAAGTGGGCGAAGGAAAATGAAGATTACCTTTAAAGCGGTAAAGTTAATATGTTCCTTATTGGTTGTAGGTTTCTTTTTTTATCTGACATTCTATTACTTTGATGGTAGATGGATTTGGAATGGTATAAAGGCTATTATACAATCGCCATTCACTCTGACTGCAATATTATTAGTATATTTTCTTTCTTTTTGTTTGAAATCCTTAGCTTGGAAAGTTTATTTAAATGGACGGCCTAGGTTTTCGACATGTTTAGTGGGAATTTTATATAGTTTGTTTGTGAACCATTTATTGCCCATCAAAGCAGGCGACCTTGTCAGAATAAAAATCTTGAGCACCAGGGATGACATAAGCGGGGAGGATGCGGTCCATTCTGTTATTGTTCTAAGGCTGCTGGACATGATCTGCTTAATAGCCTTTACAATGGCTGGTCTTTTTGTGCTTGGAGTAGATTTTCAAATACCTATTCCACTGGTCATAATTGGAAGTGTTGTACTAATTCTTTCCGTGATCGTCGTAGTGCGGTTTTTTCCAGTCTTTTTAAAACGGCACCTTAAACTATTCAAACAAGCGTTTAAAGGCAGAAATGGAATGGTGATCTTTACTGCTATAGGATTAAGTTGGATTTTAGAAGCAGCTGTCTTATACGGAACGGTTATCGTTTACAAGGGAAACTTATCGATTCTCGAAGCTGTTTTTGCCAATAGTGTAACGGTTTCAGGACAAATTTTTCAAATAACACCGGGTGGAATAGCCAACTATGAAAGCTTTCTAGTCTTTGCATTGCGACTATTCGGATTTGCGATTCAAGAAGGTTATACGATTGCTATTGTTACTCATGCTGTCAAATTCTTTTTTTCATATGCAGCAGGGGCAATAGCTATATTTCTATATCGGGTATCATTTAAGACAATGTTAAGCTGGACAAGAGTGAGAGGAGTGAGAAGCAAATGAAAAGTGCATCAAAATTTGAAAAGGTTGCGGCACGATGCTGGAATTTATTAAATGAGGGGAAACCTTTTACACCGATCTTTGTGGTCGGAACGATGCTGTTATTTCACATGGCAGTTTTGACCGATTGGGATTCGTCCTTAGCCTTATTTCAATCGTTTTTGTATGTGATCCCATTGTTAGTTGTTTATTATCTTTTTGATTTTCCGCTTTTTTTACGCAATTATCTTTGGGTTCCTTTTGTTGCCTATTTAATCATATGGAATGATACAAATACTAGTCTTTTATTCTTTTCAATCGGTCTATATTTCTTTTTTACCGTATTCTTTTGGGGTACGCTTTATTATCATTTAAGAATCGGTACGTCGTGGTTAAACTTTACCCGTTTTTGGAAGCTTGTAATGAAAAATAGTGATTCAACAAGCGGAAACGCTCAGGAACAAATTCCTAAGTTTTTACTGTTGTTGTCTCTTTGGGAATTTTTCTATGCAAAATTAGATTCAGGTACTTCAGTTGATTTTACATCTATTGTCATCTTTTATTTAAGTGTGCTTGTCTTTGCTTATATTCTTCATCGCAATCTATTCGATTGGAAGCCAAAAATGTATAGCGGCTTTACAAGAGATCAGTTTGCACAGCCGGAAAAAAGCATTTCTGATAAAGCGATTGTTATTGTGATAGATGGAATGCGCAAGGAGCGTTTTTATGATGCAAATACGCCATTTCTTGATTATTTAAAGGACAACGGTACAGAATATATGAACATGGAAACCGTCTACCCTGCAAGAACGGTCGTTTGTTTTTCATCGATGTTTACAGGAACTTATCCTAAGGAACATGGCATTCACTCCAATATGGTTTGGAAATTAGGAATTAAGGTAGAGAGTATCTTTGATTCGTTAAGGAAGGTTGGCAAAAAAGGAAGGCTGCTTGGAATCGCCCATTTAGTTGATTCGATGGGAAGCGATGTTGAAACGGTAACGGCTGTAATGCATAATGATCAGGCGGATCCGAATATTATGAAGCGGGCAAAAAAAATCATGAAAGAACAAGATCCAGATTTGTTTATTGTACAGATGATTGCAACAGACCAAACCGGTCATAGCCGCGGTGTGCTTTATGATGAATACCTGCAAAAAATACACGAAGCTGACAGACTTATAAAAGATTTTGTAGACTGGCTTACTGAAGAGGGGAAGATGGACAATACAACCCTTTTCATTTGTGCGGATCATGGGCAGGCTGACGGGATCGGCGGCCATGGTCATTTAGATGAAGGAGAAAGATTTGTTCCCTTTTTTATCCACGGACCGAATATTGCTAAAGGAAAGAAAGTGGAAGAAAAACATAGTCTTGTTTCTTTAGCACCGACATTAGCTCATTTACTAGGTGCGCCTTTTCCAAGTCATAGCAGAGGAAAAGTCTTAACAGATGCCATTGAACAGAAGGATGAGATGTAATAATGAATAAACTTCAAGTGATTGTATTTTTGCCAGCCTTTAATGAGGAGGAATCAATCGGAGACGTTATTAAAAATATTCCCCGGGAATTTCATGAAAAAGTGGATGTAAAAGTTTTGGTCATTGATGATGGCTCCAGTGATCAAACTGTTGAAGTAGCAAACAAAGCTGGAGCAGACTTTATTGTCAGTTTTTCGAAAAACCAGGGACTTGGTGCAGCGGTTCGCGCTGGGCTTCGTGAGTGCTTTGAAAGAGGAGCAGACATTGGTGTGATGATCGATGCAGATGGAGAGTATCCTGCTCATCACATTCCTAATCTGTTGCACCCCATTTTTCAAGGAGAGGCAGATTATACAATGGGGTCACGCTTTTTAGGCACCATTAAGGGCATGAAGATTCACCGCCGTTTAGGCAACTATTGTTTTACCTTTCTTCAGAGCTTGTTATTGAGAAAATGGATTCACGACGGACAGTCGGGGATGAGGGCTTTTTCGAGACAAGCCCTTCAACATGCTGAAATTATTCATGATTATAATTATGCACAAGTTCTCACATTAAACCTCGTTCGAAAAGGGTTTCGGATGAAGGAAGTAGCTATTCCATACCAAGTTCGTACAACTGGGGAATCATTTATTACTTTTAAAGGATATTTATCTTCCGTTCTTCCTGTAATTTGGAAGGAATGGAATCGTAAGGTTGAAAAAATTGATATTCATAAGAATGCTTATAATTTAGAAGAATTGGAAAAGTCAGAAAAAGTTCATAAAAACAGCCTGAAAATAGCAAAATAACATTGACATAAATAATGATAATCATTATCATTAACATTATCGATAGGAGGAACTAGGATATGAAAAAGCGAATTATTTTAACTTTTGCAGTTATTTTTCTTTTTACCCATTTGTTTTCTATAACAGCGAATGCTTATTCATATGGTGATCCAAATAAGGAAGAATTAGCTGAAGCATATAAAGAAATGGTGATCGAATTAGATAAAAATCCTCCAGATTTTACTACAGCACGAAAACATTATGAAACCGTTAAAGAAGAAGTCGATATGCATATGGGACCGGATCCATCGAAAATTATTCTCCAAAACATAGAGGATAAAGATAAGGAACAGACGATTAAAAATATGGATGTGCTTCTTGTATTAAATATTGCTCGGCGTTTGGAAAATGTTGAAAAAAATTTCAAAGAGTTTGATACGAGTAAACGATTGTTGGCGAAGGGATTTGCTACATATGAAGCACTGTCTCCGAAAATAGAAGCAAAAAACGCAGATCTTGATAAAGAGCTCAAAGCAGAATTTGATAAAGCTTTAGATTCTCTGGGCAATCCTGGACTTTTTGGAGTAGGGCAAAAAAAAGCTGATTTAGACGCTTTTAAAGCAAGTAAAGAGACAATTCTTTCAAAGCTTCAATCAGAATTTAAGATAAAAAGTTTAGAAGTAGGACATTTTTCTGAAAGTGCTACAGAAACAGAACAAAAAAATAAAGATTGGACAGATTTATCCAATATCCGAAACTGGCTGCCAATCATTATCATCGTAGTTGTTATTGCAGCTGTTATTATCGTGGCAAGACAAAAAAGAAAATAATTATTTTCAATAGGAGAGAGGTGGTCATTTTATGGAAATACAAGCACTGTTAATTACATTTCGTGAGGTTCTTGAAGCGCTCTTGATTGTAGGAATTATCACGACATACTTAAAAAGAACGGATAACAAGAAGTATACAAAATATGTATGGCTGGGAGCCGGGCTAGCTGTATTGGCTAGTTTTGGGGCTGCTATGTTATTTCAACTTGTATTCACTGGCTTTGCGGCAATGGTCAGTGAAATGTATTTGAAAATAAGCATCATGATTATTTCTGCTCTCCTATTGACACAAATGGTATTTTGGATGGCTAGCCATAGCAGAGACTTAAAAGGCAATACGGAAGACAAGATGAGTAAGTTTATTTCAACAGGAAATGTTGTTGGAATGGTCATTCACTCTTTCTTAGTAGTCCTTAGGGAAGGGATTGAAACCGTCTTTTTCTTTGCTGCTATTACTGGCGGGAATATTGGTGCTGCGATGCACGGATGGGGTGCTATTACTGGCGTCGTCATTGCATTTGTTGTTTCTCACCTATTCTTTAAAGGAACAATGAAAATATCGCTTAAGACATTTTTTAAAGTGACAGGGGCATTTATCATTTTAATCGCTGCTGGGCTTCTGGTTCAGGCTATTTCGATGATGCAGGATTTAGAGATTATCGGAAGTGTCATTCCACATCTATACGATTTAACTTGGTTCCTGCCGGAGCATCCGATTGATTATGATCATTATTTGCGAGATCATGGGACAGCACCGTTATTGTCAGGGGAAATTGGCATCTTTTTGAAAGCATTGTTTGGCTACTCATCGATGCCATCTATAGAAGAAGTTATTGCCTACCTTGGCTATTTTGCCGGAATTTATTTATTAACGTCTTATCGATCTACTGACGATGTAAAACAAAACAGTAAAAAAAAGACAAAAGCTTTAAAAAACGCAGTAAGCAATCAAAAGAATAAGCACGTTTATGAAAAGTACTAGGATTTCCTTGTGCTTTTTTCTATATGCTTATTAGAAGGAAGGTCATATGGATATACATAAAAAAGCTGAGTGGCATTACAAAATACTTGTCTTGACAAGTATAGCCGCCATCATCATTTTATTCTTGTACCAATTAAAGCACATTAATGCCTTCGCAGCTTCATGGGATCAGGTGGATTATTCTCTTGCTTTGGAACGATTCGATATCATGGCGATGCAGCCACATTTTCCCGGATACCCTTACTTTATTCTTGGTGGAATGTTTATCCATCAATTCATAGAAGATCAAACAGCTTCCTTAACGGTATTTAATATTCTTTTTTATTTTAGTGCAACCTTTCCGATTTATAATCTGGCAAGAGGACATGTTTCAAAGCCGTTCAGTTTCTTGATTACTGCCATGATATACTCCTCTTCATATATTCTATTAACTGTAAATCAACCGATGTCTGAAGGAGCGGGCTTAGCGGCATTATGGTGGTATTTTTGGAGCATTGATAGAGCCGTTCGAAAGAATGGGCGCCTTGCTGATTGGCTGCCTCTGATTCTTTTTAGTGTATTGCTTGGAATACGTTTATCTTACATACCTTTTGGCGTTGGACTTATTTATTTGTTCTGGAAAAAATGGAACGACAAAACATATACACGGAAGCAGCTGTATATGCGCATCGTGTTTGCTTTCCTGTTTCAGCTCATATGGATAGCGGGCATTATTTTTTCTGAAGGAAGTATTCATGGATTTGTGAAGCTTGCCTTTGCATTTACGAGCGGCCACTTTAATGATTGGGGAAATACGGCGGTTTCAAGCGATCAATCTATTTTGGATCGGGTATTTACATTGATGTTCAACAATCTTTTTTGGCATGGATTATCGTCGCTGTCTATTATTATTGCTATCATCATGGTCTTATTTTTGCTTTATGGTTTATTGCATTTTAAGTGGAGTTTAAAAACATTTTCGTTGGCTTATGTGATGGCTTTAAGCTACTTTATTTGGGCGCTGTTGGCACAAAATGTGGATAAACCTCGGCATATTGTGCCTGTTGTCTTGTTTATCCTATTTATCCTGTTCGTAGCAGTTTTAAAGAAATGGACTCATCCGATAGCAGGCGTTATCTTTATAATCTTGCTTTTTTCGAATTCGGTAAAATCGGTCCAAATGATTGATGAACAAGCTAACGAAATGCCTGCCAGCTATCAATTAGCAGAATACACAAAAAAAATGGATAAAAACTCTATTCTTTACACATGGGAAGAAACAAGGGTATTGGAATACTTGGACTCCCCAATTCATCATAAAAAAATTATGACATACGAGATTTTCTTGCATGATATGAGTTATTATAAAAACAGTCAAATTTTTTTAACGAATAAAGTAATTGAAGGGTTTTCGAAACAAGGGATTGATCTGTCAGGCAAAATCAAAAAAGTAAAAACGTTTCAATCCAATCCTATTTATGACCCTGTTTATCATGAGATTACGTTGTATGAATGGTTTAAGTAGTATAAGGTTTAAAAGGAGATTCTTAAAGGATAAAGGTGATAATCATGCAAAATATTGTTCAGCAAAAGGATGGGATTTTTCCGTCTGTATGTTCACTCGATTGTCCGGATCAATGTGGGTTGCTCGTTCATAAGCAAAATGGAAAAATAATTAAGGTGGAAGGGGATCCGAATCATCCGATTACAAAAGGAAATATTTGTAATAAAGTTCGTCATATGACGGAAAGGATATACGATCCGAAACGCCTTCAAACTCCGCTGAAAAGAGTAGGAGAAAAAGGGGAAGGGAAATTTGAACCAATTAGCTGGGATGAAGCGATCTTAACCATTACAAACCATTGGAAAGAATTAATCGAACAATATGGTTCAGAAAGTATCCTCCCATATAGCTTTTATGGAAATATGGGGAGATTAAATGCAGAAGGAATGGATCGACGCTTTTTTCATCGTCTAGGAGCAAGCAGGTTGGATCGAACGATTTGTCAAGTTGCTGGTTCAACAGGCTACAAATATACAATGGGTGATGCTATAGGGATTGACCCAGAAGAAACGATTAACACAAAACTCTTTTTATTTTGGGGTATTAACGCTGTTAGTACAAATATGCATCAATTGACAATTGCTCAAAAAGCTAGGAAAAAAGGAGCAAAGATCGTCGTTATTGATGTGCATAAAAATCAAACAGGACGTATGGCAGATTGGTTTATTCCTATTTTGCCAGGTACGGATAGTGCACTTGCATTAGGAATCATGCATATTCTCTTTGAAGAAAATATGGTGAACAGGGATTTTTTACAAGAATATACGATTGGATATCAAGAATTGCAAAAGCATGTCCATCAATATGATCCGCAAACTGTATCGGGCATAACAGGAGTACCGGTCGATGATATTTATAAGCTTGCACGGATGTACGGGAAAACATCTCCTTCTTTCATTAGAATAGGCAATGGGTTGCAGCATCATGATAATGGAGGAAATTGTGTACGAACAATTTCTTGTCTGCCTGCATTAACGGGACAGTGGCTTGTTAAGGGAGGCGGGGCAATAAAATCAAATTCAGGTTTTTTAGCTACAAATGCAAAGGCTTTGCAAAGACCAGATTTATTGCTTGATCAAAAAACTCGCGTTATTAACATGAATTCGATTGGACATGCATTACTGCACGCTGATCCGCCAATTCGATCTATGTTTGTATATAGTTGTAATCCTGCCGTTGTTGCGCCAAATGCAAATAAAGTAAAAGAAGGATTAATGAGGGAGAATCTTTTTACAGTTGTTCACGACTTGTTTTTAACAGAAACAGCTGCATATGCCGATATAGTATTACCTGCAACATCAGCATTTGAAAATATGGACTTCTACGCTTCTTATTGGCATCAATATATACAAATTCACCTGCCAGTAATTGAGAACTATGGTGAATCAAAATCAAATGTTGAGGTGATGCGTCTTTTAGCAAAAGGGATGGGCTTCACTGATTCGATTTTCCAAGATACAGAGGAAGAGATGATTGAACAAGCGCTTGATAATGAAAATAATCGTTATTTAGAAGGTATCACTCTTCAATCACTTTTAGATTATCAGTATGTAAAAGCGAGCTCAAAATCCTTATTTCCACTTAAAACGCCAAGTGGAAAAATTGAGCTTTATTCAAAAAAAATGGAGGAAGACGGTTATCTTCCACTTCCAACCTATATTCCACTTGAAAGTGAAGAAGATGGTGGTTTTCTGTATATACCAGCGCCAAATCATAATTTTCTAAATTCAACCTTTTCAAACAATGAAAAGCATGTTTCGATGGAGAAATATCCAAAGCTTTTTATGAACGTTCTAGATGCGAAAGAAAATGGCATTGAAAATGGGGATCTTGTTAAAGTGTGGAATGAACGAGGAGAATGTGAAATTATTGCATCTGTAGGTGAAAATGTTTTGTCTGGAGTTGTAGTATCGCAAGGCTTGTGGGCAGATGAAAAAGATAAGAAGCAGTTAGTGAACAGTCTTACACCTGATCGAATCGCTGATATGGGTGGAGGCGCAACCTTTTTTTCAGGAAAAGTTAATGTGAAAAAAGTAGAGAGAAATTCATTATATTAGAATAAAAACCAATTGTAGAGAAAAAGGAACCTGTCTACAATTGGTTTTTTGTTTTGCTATTATTTTAGTATCACTATTTATAGTGTTTTAGATACTTTTTTCACCTTTTCTGTGTCTTTAAAAACCCCTGTGATGACTTCAGGTTCACGATCAAACCCTTCACCATTAAACGTATGGCTTACTTTTTCTGTAAAATCTTCATTGACAAGAAGCGAGTCAACAAAGAGGGGGGCATCCTCAGGTTTTAAATCTTGATACCATGTTCCTTTCGGATAGTCGATAACAACACATTTATCATGACATCTTCCATTACATCGTGTACGTGTCGTGTGAAGCGCATCGTCAAGTTCTCGGTCTAAGATTTCTTTCCGAATCGCTTGTGTCAGCTCCTCTGCTCCGGCCCGATTACAGCTGCTGCCGTTGCAGATAAGGATATGATGCTTCGTATTGCTTAAGTCCCATGTCGCCATAAATATTTCCCTCCAAATAAAATAAAGTCATCACGATTTAAAATAGTTAATAGTTTTATTTCTTTGTCTTGCTTCATTCTTCCTTTTAAAGCGTAATGGTTACGATTTATGTAATTTTATCTCTTTTCCAAGTCCAACGCAAATATTTAGGAAGAAGCTGCATAATGCTAGTGTAAGAAAAAATAGGGTAATATCGTTAAGTTAAAGCCAGTTAAGAATAATAGATTAATTTAGAATAGTCAATTGTAATTTTACTTTATCAAGATATAGACATCATTTTTAGGATTTCTTTTTTTGCTTACAATTGATAGAATAAACACTATAAACGTAGTAGAAATTATTTAACGGATTTTTCTATTTTAATGGTGTTAACAGGGGCACTTTATTTTTTTAGAAGAAACAATAGAATGGATTATTTGTTTGATTAATGGACATTTAAGAAAAGTTACTTTAAAGTAGTATTAAAGAATAGAAGGCAACAAGTTTTGTAATACAGAAAATGAAACGATTTATGAGATACGAATACAACTACATAATGCTTTAGACAAGGTGCGCAAAAATTGCGTTAAAAGGGAAGAACGGTGAAAATCCGTCACGGTACCCGCCACTGTAATAAGGAGTTTCATTGCAAGTGTCACTGAAAATGTTTGGGAAGACGCAATGGAATGTAGATTTTAAGTCAGGAGACCTGCCTTATCTAAAGACTTCATTAACCTACGGGATATAGGAGGAAGTGCTGTTGAATGCAAAACGCATCGTTTTGTGTGTATTTATTCTGCACTCCTGCTTTGGTAGGAGTGCTTTTTTATTTTAGAGAGAAGAAAATTTTACTTAACATAGGGCTCTATAACAGGAGTATATGATGTTTGAATATTGGCAAGGAGGAGCATGATGATGAAGGGAAAACTACTTGTAATTGGCTTCGGTCCAGGAAGCTTTGAGCATATCACGGATCGGGCAAGAGAAGCGATACAAGAAAGCGATGTAGTCATTGGCTATAAAACATATGTTGAATTAATTGCGGGGTTATTAACAGGGCAAGAGCTTGTCAGTACGGGAATGACAGAAGAGGTAACCAGGGCGCAGGAAGCTGTAAAACAAGCGGAGCAAGGAAAAAAGGTTGCTGTTATTTCCAGTGGTGATGCAGGTGTTTATGGAATGGCAGGCCTTGTTTATGAAGTTCTGATTGAACAAGGATGGAGAAAAGAAACAGGAGTAGAAGTAGAGATTGTTCCGGGCATTTCTGCGATTAACTCTTGTGCCTCTTTATTAGGAGCTCCTATTATGCATGATGCTTGTACAATCAGCTTAAGTGATCATTTAACACCTTGGAGTTTAATCGAAAAGAGAATTTATGCTGCTGCTCAGGCTGACTTTGTCATCGCTTTATATAATCCAAAAAGCGGCAGAAGAACGAGACAGATTGCGGAAGCGCAAAGAATTTTATTAAAGTATCGTTCTCCTGATACACCAGTAGGGTTAGTAAAAAGTGCGTATCGTGACCGCCAAAGTATTGTCATGACCAACCTAAAGGAAATGCTTGATCATGAAATCGGGATGTTGACAACCGTTATTATCGGAAATTCGTCTACCTTTTTTTATGATGATTTGATGATTACACCACGTGGATATCAAAAGAAATATACGCTGAATCAAACAGAACAGCCATTAAAACCGCATCAACGCTTGCGAAAAGAAGCAGAGCCGTGGGCGCTTGACCAAGTGGAAACGGCAGCAAAGAGTGAAGCGGCTGTTGCAGTTGCAGAAGTAAAAGCCTCATCAAAAGAAGTAGCAGAACAGGCATTAAAAGCGATTTTAGGGGAAGAGAAGGATTCTTTCAAAAGCGAATACGTCCATCAGCCTATCCAATCTATTTTTGAACTTGCAGTTAGCCCTGGTGTTGTCAATAAAAAATTCACGCCAAAGCAGCTGATTGTACTTGCTGATATTGTTGGAGAAGAGGGTGTAATGGAGTATACACAGGATCATCATATAAAGCTCCAAATTCCAACTGCCAATCCAGCTGAAATTACAGAGAAATTAACGGCTGCTAATTTTCTGCTTTCTCCAGTAGGAGATGTCCTGACAGTAAAAGCATGTGATTTTTGTGATGGTGAGAAAAGTGATTCTATCCCACATGCAGAAGCATTGCAGCAAAAGCTTGGGGGAATGCAGCTGCCAAAAGAACTGAAGCTTGGTTTTAATGGCTGCGGTATGGCATGTTACGGTGCAGTAAAAGAGGATATTGGCATTGTGTATCGTAAAGGTGCGTTTGATTTATTTTTAGGTGCAAAGACAGTTGGAAGAAATGCACACTCTGGTCAAATTGTTGCGGAAGGCATTTCACCTGATGAAATTGTGAGAATAGTAGAAGCCGTTATACAAGAATATAAAGAGAAAGCGCACCCGAATGAGCGTTTCCATAAATTTTTTAAACGAATAAAGAACATACAAGGATTCCAATATCAAGATATTACACCAAAAATGCAGGTTGCAGAAGCGCCGTGCGGTGATTAAGAAATAATTAAAGTTAAACAAAGGGGGAAACAAGATGAGAGCAATTTTGTTTGTAGGACATGGGAGTAGAGATCCTGAGGGGAATAGCCAAGTTGTGCAATTTATTGAAAATATGAAAGCAGATTGGGATCAATCATTATTAATAGAAACGTGTTTCTTAGAGTTTGAAAGGCCAAACGTGAATCAGGGGATTGATATTTGCGTAGAAAAGGGAGCGAATGACATTGTCGTAATTCCAATTATGCTCTTGCCTGCTGGACACTCAAAAATTCACATTCCAGCAGCAATTGACGAAGCAAAGGAAAAGTATCCGCATGTGCAGCTTACATATGGAAGACCAATTGGTGTTCATGAAGCAACCTTCGAGATTTTAACAACGAGATTAGCAGAAACCGGGGAGGATTTGGATAACCCTGCTTCTGATACAGCAATCTTGCTGACTGGGCGCGGCGGGAGCGATCCAGATGCAAATAGCGATTTGTATAAGATTGCAAGATTACTATGGGAGAAAACAAATTATAAGATTGTTGAGCCAGCTTTTATGGGGGTTACAAATCCGCTTGTAGATGAAGGAATAGATCGCTGTATAAAGCTTGGAGCGAAAAAAGTGATTATTTTACCTTACTTTTTATTCACAGGCATCTTAATTAAACGTTTGGAGGATATGGTAGTTCAATATGAAACTCAATACCCGGCTGTTGAATTTAAGTTGGCAGACTATTTTGGATTCCATCCTAAATTGCAAACTATATTAAAGGACCGTGCCGAAGAAGCACTTCAAGACGAAGTGAAAATGAATTGTGACACATGTCAATATCGCCTTGGTGTAATGGAGCATGTTCATCACCACCATCATCATGACCACGACCATGATCACGATCACCATCATCATCACCATCATAGTCATGAACATGCGGTGCAAAAGGCAGGAGATACAACATGATATTAATGTTGGCTGGGACGAGTGATGCTCGTATGTTGGCAATTAGAATGAAGGAAGTGGGATATAACATTCTTACAACCGTTGTTACGGAAAGTGCAGAAGCCGAAATGAAACGGTCTGGAATCGACGTGCTGACAGGAAGGCTGACAGATGTAGAAATGATGAGCTTAATAAAAGCAAAAGGCGTACAAGCTGTTGTTGATGCAAGCCATCCTTTTGCAGAAGAAGCTTCCAAAAATGCAATAAGTGCTGCAAAACAAGCAGAGGTTCCGTACATTCGATATGAACGTGAATCACAGACATTTGCGTATGAAAAAATGTCTGTTGTCGACGATTACGAAGAAGCGGCGTCATTGGCAGCAACGAAAAAAGGAGTTGTGATGCTGACAACAGGAAGCAAAACACTTCAAGTGTTTACGAAGAAGCTGTTGGAAGTTCCGGATATACGTCTGATTGCTCGTATGCTTCCAATCGCTGAAAATATGGAAAAATGTACGAAGCTTGGGCTTCTGCAAAAAAATATTATAGCGATTCAAGGTCCTTTTACAAAGGAATTTGATCAGGCTCTTTATAAACAATATGGAGTAAATGTGATGGTGACGAAAGAAAGTGGGAAAGTCGGTTCGGTTGATCAAAAAGTAGAGGCGGCGAAAGAGCTTGGCATCGAGATTATCATGATCAGGCGTCCGAGAATTGATTATGGGCATGTTTATTCTCAGTTTTCTGATGTTATTCAAGCCATAAGTGAAATACTGCCACTTACAGCAGAAAAAGAAAAAATTATTCGATAAGGAGTTGGAATGGATGGATTTTAAAACAGAATTTAAACCTATTACCGTGCAGCCACAGCAAATTGAAGGAAAAAGTTTTGAAATGATTGATGAGGAAGTTGGACCGCATTCTTTTACAGATGAACAATATCCGATTGTGCAGCGTGTCATTCACGCATCAGCCGATTTTGAACTAGGACACAGTATGCTGTTTCATCCAGATGCAATCCAAGCCGGAATTCGTGCGATTCGAAGCGGGAAGAAAGTCGTAGCAGATGTTCAGATGGTTCAAGTTGGAGCAAACAAACAAAGAATTGAAAAGTTCGGCGGAGAAATTAAAGTATACATCTCTGATCCGGATGTGATGGAAGAAGCAAAGAGGTTAAATACAACACGTGCAATTATTTCGATGAGAAAAGCGATAAAAGAAGCGGATGGCGGTATTTTTGCAATTGGTAATGCGCCGACAGCGTTGCTTGAACTAATTCGTCTTATTAAGGAAGGAGAGGCTAAGCCTGGTCTTGTCATCGGACTGCCGGTAGGATTCGTTTCTGCTGCAGAGTCCAAGGAAGAGCTGGCGAAACTTGATATTCCGTTTATTACGAATATTGGAAGAAAAGGCGGGAGTACCGTCACAGTTGCAGCATTGAATGCCATTTCTATTCTTGCAGACAAGGAATAAGAAACATGAAAGAACTACCAAAAGATAAAAGCAAGCTACGTGAAGGGTATACAACAGGCTCGTGTGCAACTGCAGCTACAAAGGCAGCGTTAACAGCATTAATTACAAATGAAGCGCAAACCGAAGCAACGATTTATTTGCCGGTTAAGCGCTTTGCCACTTTTCAGATAGAAAGTTGTGAGTTCACAACTGATACAGGGACGGCGAGCATCATTAAAGATGCTGGAGATGATCCGGATGCAACACATGGAGCATTAATTATTTCTGCTGTTTCCTGGTCTGATAACACAGGTATTGTGATAGACGGTGGTAAAGGTGTTGGGCGTGTAACGAAAGAAGGATTGCCGGTTGAAGTAGGTGAGGCAGCGATTAATCCGGTGCCCCGTAGGATGATAAGAGAGGCAGCCGAAGAGGTATTAAAGGAATATGACATTAACCGCGGAATTAAAATTGTCATCTCTGTGCCAGACGGCGAAGAAATAGCCAAAAAGACATTAAATGGACGTTTAGGTATTATTGGCGGTATTTCAATCTTAGGTACAAGGGGAATCGTTGTTCCCTTTTCTACATCTGCATATAAAGCCAGCATCGTTCAGGCTATTAGCGTAGCACGGGCAAGTCATTGCGACCATATTGTCATTACAACAGGCGGGCGAAGTGAAAAATATGCGATGGAGCAATATCCAGAGTTGCCGCAAGAAGCATTTATCGAGATGGGAGATTTTGTTGGGTTTACATTGAAGCAATGCAAAAAGCAAGGTGTTAAAAGAGTTTCCATGGTTGGTATGATGGGGAAATTTTCAAAGGTTGCACAAGGTGTCATGATGGTTCATTCCAAAAGTGCTCCTGTTGATTTTCATTTTTTGGCGAAAGCAGCCAGCGAAGCGGGAGCATCTTCTGCACTAGTGGAAGAAATTAAAAATGCCAACACAGCATCACAGGTTGGCGACATGATGACAGCAAATGGCCATTTGCAATTTTTTGAGACGCTTTGCAAGTATTGCTGTCTTTCTGCTTTAAAAGAGACAGGAGGCGGCATGGAAGTAGATACCTCCCTATATACAATGAAGGGAGAGTTTTTAGGAACGGCGGTGCAAAGTGGTGAAGTCTATTAAAATGATTGGAATTGGTGATGAAGGGAAACAAAGTCTGCTGCCAATGTATGAAAAGTGGATTGATGAAAGTGAAGTATTAGTAGGCGGCAGGCGGCAGCTTTCTTTTTTTGCCGATTACGAAGGAGACAAGGTTGTCATTGAAGGGGGGCTCACTTCACTTGTGGAGCTCCTTCAGTCTGAGACGAGAAGCGTTGTTATTTTAGCATCAGGAGATCCGTTATTTTACGGAATCGGAAGCTATTTATCGAGCAAGATGAGTATTGAAATTTACCCTTATTTAAGTTCAGTACAGCTTGCTTTTGCCAAAATGGGAGAACGGTGGCAGGATGCGTATTTCACAAGCGTTCATGGAAGAAGTATGAAGGGATTGGCACAGCGCATTGATGGCAAAGAAAAAGTAGCCATTTTGACAGATGTAGAAAATTCACCAAATAAAATTGCGGACTATTTGTTGTCTTTTGGTATGACTGAATTCAAGGCATTTGTTGGAGAGAATTTGGGCGGAGAAAATGAAAGATGCAGATGGTTTAATCTTGAAGACATGAAGGGTGTTGAATTTTCACCGTTGAATGTTCTCGTATTAAAGAAAAACGCAGAAGGGCCGTCATGGTCGATTGGCATTGATGACGAAGAATTCATTCAAAGAAAGCCTGATAAAGGGCTGATTACAAAAAAAGAGATTCGAACTTTAAGCATCAGTGCATTGCGTTTAAAAGAAAACAGTATAGTTTGGGATATTGGGACATGTACAGGATCTGTAGCGATTGAAGCGGCAAAGATTGCTCGAGAAGGGCAAATATTTGCGATTGAAAAAAATGAAGCCGACTTGGAAAATTGTCAACAAAACTTGGCCAAATTTCGTGTGGATGCAACGGTAGTGCATGGCAAAGCACCAGAGAAGCTGGATGAATTTCCAGATCCCGATGCGGTGTTTATCGGAGGTACGGCAGGTGGAATGGATGAAATTTTATCTATTTGCTGCAGCCGTTTAAAAGATAAAGGCCGGATTGTATTAAATGCAGTCACCATTGAAAATTTAGCAGAAGCTGCAGCGGTATTCAAAAAGCAAGGGTTTAATACAGAGATTACACTTGCTCAAATTTCAAGAAGCAAACCAATTTTGAATTTGACACGTTTTGATGCATTAAATCCTATTTATATTATTGCTGCAGAGCGACAGGGAGGAGCATAAGCATGCTTGGAACACTATATGGCCTAGGGGTTGGACCTGGGGATCCAGAATTAATCACAGTAAAAGCATTTCGAAAGTTAAAAGAATCACCGGTTATTGCTTATCCGAAAAAGCAAAGAGGAAGCAAAAGCTATGCCCAAAAGATCATAGAAGTATATTTTCAGCCAAATGAAAAGGAAATGCTTGGACTTGTTTTTCCGATGACAAAAGATACAGGAATTTTAGAAAGAAAATGGAGCGAAACGGTTGAAAGCATCTGGGAGAAGCTTCGAGAAGGCAAGGATGTTGCATTCGTTACAGAAGGCGATCCACTTCTTTACAGTACGTTTATACATATGATGCGCCTTATGAAGGAACGTTATCCAGAAGTGCCAATTGAAGTAGTACCAGGTATTTCATCTATGAACGGAGCTGCTGCAAGACTTGGCATTCCACTGGCAGATGGTGATGAGCATGTGGCCATTATTCCGGCGCGAGATGACTATGAAACAATGAAAAAAGCGATTGAAGACCATGATTGCATTGTTTTTATAAAAGTGGCAAAAGTGATTGATTTGATGATTCAAATTTTACGAGAATTAGATTTATTACATAAAGCATCAGTCGTAACAAAGGTTACATCGGACGAAGAGATTGTTTGGAAATTAGATGAGCTTGAAGGAGCAGAACTTGAATATTTATCCTTAATGGTGGTGAGAAAATGAAGCTATACATAATTGGAGCAGGACCTGGAGACCCGGATTTAATTACAGTAAAAGGTTTAAAGCATCTTCAGGAAGCTGATGTGGTACTTTATGCCGATTCTCTTGTGAATGAAGAATTGATCGCAAAAGCAAAACCAACAGCAGAAGTGATGAAAACGGCAGGCATGCATTTAGAAGAAATGGTAGCTGTTATGGTGGAGCGAATCCGTGAAGGGAAAAAGGTTGTTCGTGTCCATACAGGAGATCCTGCTGTGTACGGGGCAATTATGGAACAAATGGTCCTTTTGAAAAAGGAAGGAATTGGCGTGGAGATCGTGCCGGGCGTCAGCTCTGTATTTGCATCAGCGGCAGCAGCGCAGGCAGAACTTACCATTCCTGATTTAACACAAACAGTTATTTTGACAAGGGCTGAGGGAAGAACGCCGGTTCCAGAATTTGAAAAACTGCAGGATTTAGCGAAACACCATTGTACCATTGCCCTTTTTCTAAGTGCCACATTAACGAAAAAGGTTGTGAAGGAGCTTATAAGTGCGGGATGGAGCAACGATACGCCTGTTGTTGTAGTTTATAAAGCATCGTGGCCTGATCAAAAAATTGTCCGGTCTACGCTTGAACATTTAGATGAAGATATGCGGAAAAATGGCATTCGCAAGCAAGCGATGATTTTGGCAGGCTGGGCACTTGATGAAAAAATACATGATAAAGATTATCGTTCAAAGCTTTATGATAAAACATTTACTCACGGATTCCGCCGGGGGGTGAAAGAGTGAGTATAGCATTGCAGGAAGGACAAATCCCTCCGGTTATCCAGAAGGGGGATTATGCAGTTGTTGCCATTACGAAGCACGGGGTCGATATCGCGAGAAATCTCGGACGTTCGTTTCAAAACAGCGATGTGTATTATATGAGCAAATTTGAAAAAGGAGACGAGCAGACGAGAGGCATTCAAATGTTTACAGGTAGCGTCCGTTTGCTGCTTCCTGCTCTTTTCCAATCTTACCAAGGGCTTATTATTATCATTTCACTTGGTGCAGTTGTCCGAATGATTGCCCCTATATTAAAGGATAAGAAAACAGATCCAGCCGTTGTTGTCATTGATGATAAAGGAGAGCATGTCATTAGTGTATTGTCTGGGCATCTCGGCGGAGCGAATGAACTGACAAAAGAAGTAGCTGCTGCATTGGGCGCTCGTCCAGTTATCACAACTGCTTCAGATGTTCAACAAACCATTCCTGTCGACTTGTTTGGAAAGCGGTTCGGCTGGACATGGGAGTCAGCCGAAAAGTTGACTCCTGTCAGTGCAGCAGTTGTGAACGAAGAGCAAATTGCCGTCGTGCAGGAGTCTGGAGAAAAGGAATGGTGGCATTACAATCGTCCTATTCCCGAAAATATTAAAGTGTATAGCTCTGTTTCAGAAGCGCTGGAAGCTGCTTATTCTGCTGCGCTCGTTGTCACGCATCGAAACTTAACAGAAGAAGAAACTGAGATTTTACATAATGGTGTTTTATACCGTCCTAAAGTGATTGTACTTGGCATGGGCTGCAACCGAGGCACGTCTGCTGAGGAGATTGAGGCTGTCATCCATGAAACATTAAAGGAGCTCCATTTTTCATCCAAAAGTGTAAAAGCACTGTGTACCATTGATTTAAAAAAGGATGAAGAAGGCTTGCTTGAAGTAGTCCAAAAAAATGGCTGGGAGTTTGTCTATTATACTCCTGACGAGTTAAATACAATCAACATAGAGAGTCCATCTGAAACGGTTTATAAATATACAGGCGCTTATGGCGTAAGTGAGCCAGCTGCATTATTATACAGTGGAGCCGAATCATTGGAGCTAGTTAAGAAAAAATCCGGAAATGTAACGATTTCGGTAGCAGTAATACCGTATTAACTAAATTGTGGAGGGAGGAAAAAAGATGTCAAGCCGCAGACTAGTTATTGCAGGTACGGGAAGCGGTGTCGGGAAAACGACACTCACAATCGGAATTATGTCGGCATTGCAAAAAAAGGGATATACTGTGCAAGGATTTAAATGTGGACCAGATTATATTGATCCCACTTATCATACTGCTGTTACAGGAAGAACGTCACGAAATTTGGATAGCTGGATGTTAAACCATGATATGGTCAAAGAAATTGCATGTTTAGGCAGTAAAGGAGCTGATATTTCTATTATTGAAGGGGTTATGGGGTTTTTTGACGGGAAAAATCCAACCAATAATGATGGGACAACAGCAGAAATTAGCATCATTACAAAGAGCCCTGTTGTGCTTGTCGTAAATTGTGCCAGCATGGCCCGCAGTGCCGCTGCAATTGTAAAGGGATTTCAAGCTTTTCTAGAGGAAGCGAATATAGTTGGTGTCATTGCGAATCGTATTGGCAGCGAAGGTCATTTTAAGATTGTAAAAACAGCGATAGAACAGGAGTGCAACATCCCTGTTATCGGTTATTTGAAACGAAATCAAGATGTTGCTATTCCAGAGCGTCATTTAGGATTAGTTCCATCAGTAGAACGTGGTGAACTCGATTCATTTTTTGATCAGCTTGGCGAATTGGTTCTTGAAACGATAGACGTAGAGCAATTATATGAGCTGGCACAAGCTCCAGAACTTGAAATAGTAGAATCACAGTTTAAGAATAAAGAAAACCAAACTGTTCGTATCGCTGTTGCTAGAGATGCAGCTTTTAACTTTTATTATCAAGAGAATCTTGACCTGCTAAAGGCACACGGAGCAGAGTTAGTGGAGTTTTCTCCATTGAAAGGTGAAATCCTTCCAAATGATGTTGCTGGATTATACATTGGCGGCGGCTTCCCTGAGGAATTCGCGAAGGAATTGTCTCAGCAAATTGCAGTCAAACAATCGATTCAAACAGCAATTGAAAATGGTCTGCCGACTTTAGCGGAATGCGGTGGATTTATGTTTTTAACAGATGCAATTGAAACGACAGACGGAGAAAAGTATGAAATGGTCGGTGTCATTCCTGGAGAAGTGAAAATGCAAACGAAGCTCGCTGCATTGGGGTATCGTGAGGTAACAGGGGAAGAAGGAAACTTTTTGTTTCATGGAAATGTAAAAGCGAAAGGACATGAATTCCACTATTCTACCTTCCATCCAAAAGGTGAGGTTCCCTATGCATATCAAACAAAAGGGATGCGTGGCATCAAGCAAGAGGGGTATATGAAAGGAAATCTTGTAGCTGGATATACTCATTTCCATTTTGGTTCCTGTCAAGAGATGGTGAAGAATTGGATGAATCAATGTAAGGAGATTAAAGCATATGGCTAAAGCTCTTCCTATTATGTTTCAAGGGACGCACTCTGACGCAGGTAAAAGTGTGATTGTTACGGCATTTTGCCGTATGTTTACTCAAGATGGATTCAAAACAGTTCCATTCAAATCACAAAACATGGCGTTAAATTCCTATATCACAGTCGACGGGAAGGAAATTGGAAGAGCACAGGGGGTTCAAGCGGAGGCAGCTGGCATTAGTGCAACAACAAATATGAATCCTATTTTAATCAAACCAACCCGTCACAATGAATCACAAATTGTCGTGCATGGAAAACCGTACAAAAATATGGAAGCAAGTGCATATAGAAAGGAATTTTTCGATACAGGCCTGCAATTAATTGAAGAGTCCTTAGCGTTTCTTTCTAATACAAGTGAACGTATTGTCATTGAAGGAGCTGGCAGTCCAGCAGAAATTAATTTAAATGACCGTGAACTAGTGAATATGCGTGTTGCTAGGATGGCAGACGCTCCCGTTGTTCTTATTGGTGATATTGAAAAGGGAGGCGTATTTGCCAGCTTAGTAGGAACCCTTCAGCTGCTGGATCCTGAGGACAGGGACCGCGTCATTGGTGTCATCATAAATAAGTTTCGCGGTGATGTAGGTTTGCTGGAACCAGGATTAAAGTGGTTTGAGGAGTATACAGGAAAACCTGTACTAGGAGTCATTCCATATATGCCACATTTAAATATTGATGCAGAAGACTCCGTCATATTAAATCAATATACAGCTGTGAAAAATAGTGAAAAAGAATTAGATATTGCAGTTATTCAATATCCTAAGATTTCTAATTTTACAGATGTGGATCCTTTTTTTGTAGAACCTGATTGTCATGTCCGTTTTATTACGAGAGCGGATCAATTACAAGAGCCAGATCTTGTTATTTTGCCTGGAAGTAAAAATACGATAGAGGATTTAATGTTTGTAAAGGAAAGTGGCATTGGGGAGAAGCTGCAGAAATTACATGATAATAATCAGTCGCTTATTTTTGGAATTTGCGGTGGATATCAAATGCTTGGGTGTGATATTAGCGATCCATTTTCTATCGAATCTCCTCTTGAACATATGAAAGGACTACGTTTTCTCCCGCTGCATACGACTATTACGAAAGAGAAAACAACAGAATTGTCAGAAGGCCAATTAACGTTTCACGGGCAAACATTTGATGTGAAAGGTTATGAGATTCATATGGGGGAAACCCATTTGGATGGAGAGTATGATGCGCTTATTGAAGCAGCCAATCGGAAAGATGGATGTAAAAGTAAGGATGAGCAAGTAATTGGGACGTATTTTCATGGGATTTTTCATAACGATGTTTTCCGGGAAACAATATTGAATGCTATTCGAGAAAAGAAAGGGTTAAATCCGATAAACAATCGTGTTTCCTTTAATCAATTGCGTGAAGGCGCATTCGACCGCTTAGCTGATCATGTGAGACAGCATGTCAAAATGGATTTCATCGAGCAAAAAATGGAAGAATTTCAGAAAAAGGGGATTAAACCGTGATTCGTATATTAGAGCAGATTCAGCCTGTTGATAAAGAGATGGGAAAGCAAGTACAACGATATATTGATACATTAACAAAGCCTCCTGGAAGTCTTGGAAGGCTGGAGGAAATGGCCGTTCAGCTTGCTGAAATAACGTCTGAGGCGTTTCCAGTTGTTACACCGCCTGGGGTTATCGTGTTTGCAGCCGACCATGGTGTTGTGAAGGAAGGTGTATCCGCTTTTCCACAGGAAGTAACGGCGCAAATGGTGCTGAACTTTTTACAAGGGGGTGCCGCAATTAATGTATTCAGCAAGCAAATAGGTGCTGCGTTTGAAATCGTTGATGTAGGGGTTGCAGCAAACATTGATGCTGATGGTGTGATCCAGCGTAAAGTACGTTATGGTACAGAAAACTTTTGTGAGCAGGATGCCATGACAAGAGAAGAAGCAGAGAAAGCGATAGCAGTCGGATGCGAACGCGCTGAAGCGATGATTAAACAAGGTGTAAAATGCTTAATTCTTGGTGAAATGGGCATTGGAAATACAACGGCAAGCAGCGCCATTTTAGCTGTTCTAAGCGGTAAAAATATAGATAAACTAGTTGGTCAAGGAACAGGAATAGCAGCTGAGAAAGTGCAGCATAAACAAACGGTTATTTCTCGTGCAATAGCAGCGCGAATGCCTGATCGCAATGATCCAATTGATGTATTGGCGAAGGTTGGCGGATTAGAGATTGCAGCGATGACTGGTGCGATGTTGGCAGGAGCTGCACACCGCATTCCCATTCTCGTTGACGGATTTATTTGTACAGTTGCAGCATTGCTTACAAAAGAGATTTGCAGCTTAGCAAGTGAATATATGATTGTCGGGCATCGTTCTGTTGAAATGGGGCATAATATCGCAATTGAGCTATTAGGAAAGAAGCCTATTCTCGATTTAGGGCTGCGTTTAGGAGAAGGAAGCGGAGCAGCCATTGCTTTTCCAATTGTACAGTCAGCAGCTTTAATGGTACGGGAAATGGCAACTTTTCATTCAGCAGGCATCTCAAATAATGAGTGAACTCGTTTCAGCAAGCTGAAATAACAGGAAATCAGGTGGATTGTGACCCAAAAGCTATCAATCTAATGAAAAAATGGATAATTCCGCGATAGTGAGAAAGAATCCTGCGATAATTTTGATAATTCCGTGGTAGGGAGAAGGAATCCCGTGATAATTTTGATAATTCCGCGGTACGAAGAAGAATCCCGCGATAAATTTGATAATTCCGCGGTAGGGAGAAGGAATCCCGCGATAATTTTAATAATTCCGCGGTAAGAAGAGGGAATCCCGCGATAAATTTGATAATTCCGTGATATGGAGAAGGAATCCCGCAAATATAATAAAATGCTTAACTTGATGGATTGAAGGTTTTACCTATTAAAAAATAATTGTATAAACATAAAGAAAGAAGTGGGTTGGTTGTGGCAAAAGGAAAAGTATATTTAGTTGGCGCGGGACCTGGAGATCCTAAACTTATTACAGTGCATGGGATGGAGTGTATCCAAAAGGCTGACGTTATTTTATATGATCGCTTAGCTAATGAAGCTCTCTTACAGTATGCAAAGGCTGAAGTCGAGCTTATTTTTTGTGGGAAACTTCCAGGGAAGCATCAATTAATTCAAGAACAGATTCATGAGCTTTTAGTTGAAAAAGCATCTGAAGGAAAGACAGTAGTCCGTCTAAAAGGCGGGGACCCTTGTGTGTTCGGTCGTGTCGGCGAAGAAGCGGAAGTATTAGCAGAGCATGGTATTCCGTATGAAATCGTACCAGGCATCACATCAGGAATTGCGGCACCTGCTTATGCTGGTATTCCGGTGACACATCGCGATTACGCTTCTTCCTTCGCGATTGTAACGGGTCATGGCCGTGCTGAAAAAGATGAAGATCATATTAACTGGTCTGCGCTTGCGCAAGGCATCGATACGATTGCTTTTTACATGGGTGTTGGCAATTTAAGCAATATATGCAGTCGATTGATTGAGCATGGAAAGAATCCTCATACTCCAGTTGCGCTTATTCAGTGGGGGACAACAGAAAAACAGAAGACGGTAACTGGTGATTTAACTACTATTGAAAAGGTGGCAGCAGATGCACAAATTACACATCCTGCGATCGTTCTTGTCGGTGAAGTCGTTCAATTACGTAATAAAATTAAATGGTTTGAAGAATTGGAAGCACAATCATTATAGGGAGTGATCAATATGTCAATTATAACAGAGCTAAAAAAAAGAAGAGCTATTCGTGATTATACTGCCTGCGAGGTAGAGGACGAAAAAATTAAAGTACTTCTGGAAGCTGCTACATGGGCGCCGAACGATCGAATGAGAGAACCGTGGAGCTTTTATGTCATAAAGGGTGAGGCAAAAAAGCGTTACGAAGAGATAGCAACTGTTTACTTACAGGAGCGATTTCCAACGAAGCCAAATTTAGTGGAGAGCTCTTTAAAAGTGATGAGAAATACGCCTGCTCACATTGTAGTAACAGCGGATATAGTCCCAGGAGATAAAGAAGCTTCTCAGGATAATGAATACGCAGTATGTTGTGCTATTCACTCTATGTGGCTTGCTGCTGAAGAATTAGGGTTAGGATTCGTATGGCGTACAAGAGGTGTTGGACTCGTTCACGATGAACGTATGTATGAGTTTATCGGTTCACCTGAAAATAAAAAAATTATCGGAACTGTATTTATCGGCTATCCGAATGACGAGTCATTAAAAAAGATGAAGACACCAGCAAGAACATCTTTTGAAGAAAAAACAGTCTGGATGTAAACGAGGGCTAATAGTATGGAAACAGCAGCAGAAAAAAGAAAAAAGCGCGGACTAATGCTATTGTATACAGGTGATGGAAAAGGGAAAACGACAGCAGCCCTCGGTCTTGCAGTGCGTGCAGCTGGACGTGGAAAACGAGTATTAATGATTCAATTCATTAAATCGCCGCAAAGAACATATGGAGAAAAAATTACGTTTGAGAAACTAGGCATAGAAATCCATCAAAAAGGAATTGGTTTTACTTGGACGAAGACTCCAGAAGAGCATCGGGAGGCGTTGAAGGCTGCATGGGCGTTTACAAAGGCAAAAGTATTGTCCAATCAATATGATGTTGTGATTCTAGATGAGCTTAACAATGCGCTGGCAATTACAAAATTCCCGATTGAGGATGTCCTTCCTTTAGAAGAGGTATTACATTTAATTCATAATCGTCCAGAACACATGCATTTGATTGTAACAGGGCGTTCAGCAAAAGAAGAATTAATTGATTGTGCTGATTTAGTAACGGAAATGAAGGCAGTAAAGCATTATTATGATGAAGGAATTCCAGCTGTGTTAGGGATTGAATTTTAATGAAGGAGATGGCTGACAGCGAAGCAGCAAGTCAGAGTAGCTTTTACTTTTTAGTGCAAATATTAATCCACTCGTTCCTCCGATATGATTCTAATTGAATGTATATTCGAAAAAAACCACTAAAGTGATTAATATTTTAGCAAAAAAAACCAACTGTAGAGAGAAGGAACTCTTATAGTTGGTTTTTTTTGCTAATTCATATATAGTAGAAATAGTAGAAAAGAAGGAAAATAAAAATTTTTTCTTCAAACTGTATTAACTTAAGAAAGTTTTTTCATATAATAATGATAAAGAAATAAAACGTTTTCAAATCGTGTGTTGTAATTTACTAACTTACAAGGGTGGTAGTTTCATGGATGCGTATTTATTGATTGTTACGTTTATTTCCATTGTTATTGTTATATTAGGTGTTTCATGGTTTAAGTGGCATGCATTTATTAGTTTAACAGTAGCAAGTATGTTTTTAGCTATCTTATCCGGTTTATCTTGGGATAAAATTGTAGGCGCTTATGAAACAGGAGTAGGTGGTGTTTTAGGCCATTTAGTTGGAATTCTTGCACTTGGTACCATTCTTGGAAAACTGCTTTCAGAATCGGGAGCCGGGTTGCAGATTGCTCATTATTTTGTAAGGGTTTTCGGAGAAAAAAAACTGCCTTGGGCTATGTTTTTTTCAGGATTTATTATCGGTATACCCGTTTTTTTTGAAGTAGGAATATTAATTTTATTGCCATTAGTTATCTCGATTCATAAAGCGACAAAGAAAAATATATTATTAATTGCGCTTCCTGCAATTGCCGGATTATCAATCGTTCATGGACTTGTACCTCCACACCCTGGTGCAATTGCTGCAATTGGTATTTATGGAGCTAATTTAGGAACTGTACTATTGTATTCCTTAATAATAGCGCTTCCGGCTGGAATCATCGGAGGTCCATTGTTTGCTAAATGGATGAATAAACGTATTGTTCCAAAAGGAGAACCAAGTTTAATTCGTATGGAAGAAAAGGATAAATCGGCTTTACCGAGTGTCGGAATTTCTTTCTTATCGATTTTGCTGCCGGTTATTTTAATGGTAATAGGAACTGCTGCACCTTATTTAGATTTTTTGCCGATATCATTTAAAGGCGCGTTAGCTTTTATAGGCAGTCCGCTTATTTCTTTATTGATTGCTTGTTTTTCAGCCTATTATTTCCTTGGTTTCCGTCAAGGGATGGATAAAGATAAACTGAAAAAATTTACCGAAGAATGTATTTTGCCTGTTGGTTCTATAGTATTAATTATTGGAGCTGGAGGAGCATTTAAGCAAGTGTTGATTGATAGTGGTGTGGGAACAACGATTGGCCATATGTCGGAAAGTTTATCATTATCTCCAATATTACTTGCGTTTTTAATTGCAGGGTTAATCCGGATAGCGACAGGTTCTGCAACGGTTGCTCTCACAACAGCTGCCGGAATTGTTTCACCAATTATTGCAAATATGGCTGGCGTTAATCTGGAATTGCTGGTAATCGCAACAGGTGCAGGATCCCTTATGTTCTCCCATGTCAACGATGCTGGTTTCTGGATGGTGAAAGAATATTTAGGATTGACGGTAGAAGAAACCTTCAAAACATGGACTGTTTTAGAAACAATCTTATCATTTATTGCTTTTGGTGGCGCGTTGTTAATTGATTTGTTTTTATAGAAAAAGAAGGTGTGCCATTTAATGGTACACCTACATTCTTGTATCCGAAATAGCCGTTCTTATTTTATCAAGAGATTTATTGGCAGTCTCTTTATTTAATATCATCATATTTACATATAAAGCATCAATTAAACTTAACTGAGCAATTCTGGAAGAAAGCGCCTCCGAACGATATTCCGTTTCCTCTGAGCTTGTAAAGAGGGCAACATCCGCATTTTGAGCAATTGGTGATTTCGGATACCCTGTGATGCTAATGGTGGTTGCGCCATTCTTTTTTGCGGTTTTTAATATATTTAATGTATCTTTGTTCGTTCCTGAGTGTGAAATAATCACAGCAATATCATTTTTTGATAATTGAGAAGCGGACATTAACTGAAAGTGTGAATCTATAAATGAAAACGCTTTAATACCTGTTCGTACAAATTTATGAAAAGCATCCATCGCAATTACTGCAGAACCGCCAGTTCCATAAAATTCTACTCGCTTCGCCTTGCTTAGAAGATCCACCGCTTGTTGAATAGAACGCTCGTTTAATATTTGCAGCGTATTTTCTAACGTACGAATATTTGATTGAAAAACTTTTTCGGTCACCGTTTTCACATTGTCTTGTTCAGTTATTTCTTCATGGATTTGTTGAATAGGTTCAATTACTTCTGATGCTAGCGCAATTTTCATTGCTTGAAATCCTTTAAATCCGATCCGCTTGCAAAAACGGAAAACAGTAGCATCTGCAACATTCAAATCTTCCGCTAATTCATTGATCGTACAATGAATAATTTGTTCAGGATTTTGCAAAATATAGTCGGCAATTTTTTTCTCTTTTTCACTTAATCTTGCATAATAAGATCGTATTTTTCCAATACAATTCTGTGCCATCATGTTCGTTCCTTTCCGATTGAATGTAAGAGTAGTATAGCATATATTAATATGAAAAAATATTTTTTATAAAAGTTTCATATATGAAAAAAAATTCGTATAATATTAGTAAGGAGTGAAATTATTTTTCAAAAGGAGTGAATGAATCGATGCATATTGGTTTAATTGGCCTTGGAAAAATGGGATATAACTTAGGAATGAATTTAGTAGCACATAAGTATATTTTAACAGCTTTTGATGTGAATAAAAGCGTTGTAGATGAAATAAAAAAAGAAGATGTCGGTGGTGCATACTCGATAGTGGAACTTGTAGATGCGCTGCCAAGTCCAAAAGTTGTTTGGGTAATGGTTCCAGCAGGAGAAATTACCGAATCGGTTATCAATGAATTGAAAGATTTGCTGTCAGCAGGAGACATTATTATTGATGGCGGAAATTCACACTATAAAGATTCGAAACGAAGAGCGCAGGAATTAGGAGAAGCAGGCATTCACTTTTTAGACGTTGGCACAAGTGGAGGAACAAGCGGAGCAAGAAATGGTGCTTGTATGATGGTTGGAGGTAACAGAGAAATCTTTTTATCGATGGAAATGCTTTTTAACGATTTATGTGTAGATAAAGGATATATGTATGCAGGGGAAAGCGGAAGCGGACACTTTTTAAAAATGGTTCATAACGGCGTAGAGTATGGAATGATGCAAGCGATCGCAGAGGGGTTTGAATTATTGGAAAAGAGCGAGTATGAATATGATAATGAGGGTGTGGCGAAAGTTTGGAATAATGGTTCTGTGATACGTTCTTGGCTAATGGAATTAACAGAAAATGCCTTTTCAAAGGATCCAAAATTAGAAGGGATAAAAGGGGTCATGCATTCATCTGGCGAGGGGAAATGGACAGTGGAGACAGCATTAGACTTGCAAGCATGCATGCCGGTAACTGCATTATCTTTAATGATGCGCTATCGTTCCTTAGAGCAGGATACATTTGCCGGCAAAGTCGTCGCCTCATTAAGAAATGAGTTTGGCGGTCATGGGGTGGAAAGTAAGTAATCAAAAATTTTGTACTTTCTTACCTTAAAAATCCAAGATAGAATCGTATTCTTCTTGGATTTTTCTTTTGGCTGTTTTCGTATAGATTGTTGCTTTTAAACGCACAGCCTGAATACACTTCGCTTTCCGTGGGCGAGCGTCGAGCCTCCTCGTCGCATACGCTCCTGTGGGGTCTCGTCTTTCTCGCATTCCCACAGGAGTCTACGTGTATTCAGTCTGCTGAGTACTGCTTCTCCCATTTTTTCACGTGAAAAACAACTAACTTTGAGAAAACAGCCTTTGTTTTTATAGTATAAATAAGTAACTTTGCAAATATTTTTGCGATTTCAAAAAGTTTATTTTACGAAAAAAATCCCCAAAAAAGATGCAGTTAAATCAAGCAGCAAGCTCCTGTGAAAGGCGCCTGCGCTTTTCTTTATTCTACCCATTTTCTTTGAAAATCAGCTATATGATCATATTCTTTTTCGAGAAGGCGCGATACTCGTATGTAAATCGAAGTTAAGTCTTGATAAATCTCGACATTTTCTTTTATTGGTTTATGAGAATGCGTACTGCCTACTAAATCTTTCATGATAGAGAAATCTTTAATGTCGCCTAAAGCATACATACCTAACACAATGGCTCCTAAGCATGAGCTTTCAAAGCTTTCAGGAACGGTAACTTCTTGATTAAAAATATCTGCCATCATTTGTCGCCATAATTCAGAGCGGGCGAAACCACCTGTTGCCTGAATTTGTTTTGGCTCCCCAATTACTTCTTGTAATGCAAGCATCACGGTATATAGGTTTAAAATAACCCCTTCTAGAACGGCGCGAATCATATGTTCTTTTTTATGATGCAGCCCAAGTCCAAAAAAAGATCCTCTAGCATTCGCATTCCATAATGGCGCTCTTTCACCAGCTAAATAGGGATGAAAGATAAGTCCATTTGCTCCAGGAGAAACACGTGAAGCAATTTTTGTCAACACTTGATAAGGATCTATGCCAAGACGTTTTGCTGTTTCTACTTCTGAAGAAGCGAGCTCATCACGCACCCATCTGAATGTCATGCCTCCATTGTTAACAGGTCCGCCAACTACCCAATGTTTTTCTGTTAAGGCGTAACAGAAAATTCTTCCTTTTGGATCGGTAACCGGTTTGTCTGTTACTGTTCGAATTGCTCCGCTAGTGCCAATGGTGACAGCAACTACACCTGGATCAATCGCATTAACTCCAAGATTGGAAAGTACACCATCACTGGCACCAACAATAAAGGGAGTTTTATTAGATATCCCTAATTCTTCTGCATAATTTGTTTGTAAGCCTTTAAGATAATATGTAGTTGATACTGGTTCAGAAAGCTGATTTTCAGAAATACCAGCGATTTCAAGAGCTTCCTTATCCCATGCAAGCTCTGATAGATTAAACATTCCCGTTGCAGATGCAATTGAATGGTCCACAATATATTTGCCAAATAATTTATAGAAAACGTACTCTTTAATGCCGATAAATTTTGCAGCTTTTGCGAAAATATCAGGAAAATCGGTTCGAAGCCATGCTATTTTTGAAAGTGGTGCCATCGGGTGAATCGGTGTACCCGATCTACGATAAATTTCCATGCCGCTTAATTCTTTTTTTATTTTATTTGCCCACTCAGCCGAACGGCTGTCTGCCCATGTAATGCAGCGAGTTAACGGGATTCCTTTTGAATCTAAAGCAATGACGCTATGCATGGCAGAGCTAAAGGAAACAAGCTTTAGTTCTTCTGTATTGAGGTTGCTTTTAATTAAGGCAGTCTTTATTGTTTCACGAACCGCCTGAAAGATTTCCTCTGGATCTTGTTCGGCAATGCTTGGGGCAGGACTATATAATGGATATTCCACATGATGCATACTAATTACTTTACCAGCATCGCCAAAAAGGACAGCTTTTGTACTAGTTGTTCCGATATCAACGCCTAAGTAGAAGGAATTATTTGACATAGATAAGTCTCCTTTGTATGGACTATAAAAAGAAAAGTTTTCCTGTTTCTTATCATTTTAAAGGAAAAAATATGGTATTGGAATTGTTTTCAAAAAAAACTTACATAGATAATGAATTGGTCTTATTTTTATATATAATGTAATGGTAAAAGAAAAATCAAATAATCAGTGAAAGGAAGGAGAAACGATGGCCGTTCACTTTGATGAGAAGAACAAGATATTTCACTTAAATGCGAAGAATACAAGTTATGTGATGCAAGTCATAAAAGACAATTATTTAGCTCATCTATATTGGGGTAGAAAAATACAGAATTTTTCAAATAGTAAACCACTTCCATTTATTGGTCGTGCATTTTCAGGCAACCCTGATAAGCAGGACAAAAATTTTTCATTAGATACATTCCCACAAGAATATCCACAATACGGAAATACAGATTTTCGAAAACCAGCATACCAAATTCAGCTGGAAAATGGCTCTACAGTTACGGACCTACGCTATAAATCACATATAATAAAAGCCGGAAAAGAAAAATTGGATGGATTACCTGCCACATATGTAGAGGAAAAACAAGAAGCAGAAACATTGGAAATTACCTTAGAAGACAAAGTTGCAGGATTAGAAGTACTGCTAAGTTATACGGTTTTTACTGATTATAATGTTATTACTCGATCAGTAAAAATAAGAAATGTTGGTACAAAAAACTTAAAACTGTTGCGAGCTTTAAGTATTTGTGTTGACTTTCAAGAAGATAAGTATGATTTCCTTCATTTACATGGTGCATGGGGCAAGGAACGTCATATAAAAAGACAGCCTTTGCGCCCGGGAATTCAAGGGATTGAAAGTGCAAGGGGGGCAAGCAGTCATCAGCACAATCCATTTATTGCATTAGTAGGGAAGGATGCAACAGAAGATGTTGGAGAAGTATTTGCATTTAATCTCGTGTATAGCGGAAACTTCCTTGCACAAGCAGAAGTAGATCAATTTCAGACAACAAGAGTTACGATGGGAATGAATCCATTTGATTTTAGTTGGAAACTTCGCCCAAAGGAAACGTTCCAAACTCCAGAAGTCGTTATGGTCTATTCATACCAGGGACTAGGGGATATGTCGAGAACGTTTCATGATTTATACAGAAATTGTTTATGCAGAGGTGCTTACCGTGACAAAGAACGTCCAATTTTAATCAATAACTGGGAAGCGACTTATTTTGATTTTGATGCAGAAAAAATCGAAGAAATCGCAAATGTAGGCCAAGAATTAGGAATGGAGCTATTTGTACTTGATGACGGCTGGTTTGGCAATCGCAATGATGATACGACTTCACTTGGGGACTGGTTTGTTAATACAAAAAAATTGCCGAATGGACTAAAAGATTTAGCTTCTCGAGTGGAAAGCCGTCAAATGAAGTTTGGGCTTTGGTTTGAACCGGAAATGGTGTCCGTTGATAGTGATTTATATAGAGCACATCCTGACTGGTGTTTACATGTGCCAAATCGGTCAAGATCGGAAAGCAGAAACCAATTAGTGCTTGATTTTTCTAGAGAAGATGTTTGCGAAGAGATTACGAAAAGAATATATGTGATTTTATCGAGTGTGCCAATTTCTTATGTAAAATGGGATATGAATCGTCATATGACCGAAATAGGCTCAGCAGCATTGCCGGAGGATCAGCAAAGAGAAACGGCACACCGCTATATGCTTGGCCTTTATAAAGTAATGGAGGAGCTTACATCTAGCTTCCCTCATATTTTATTTGAAAGCTGTTCAGGCGGAGGCGGAAGATTTGATCCAGGCATCCTTTATTATATGCCGCAAACATGGACCAGCGATAATACAGATGCCGTTTCTAGATTAAAAATACAGTACGGAACAAGTCTCGTTTACCCAATTATTTCGATGGGATCTCATGTGTCAGCAGTCCCAAATCATCAAGTGCATCGCTATACATCTCTTGAAATGAGAGGAGATGTAGCTATGTCTGGCAATCTAGGATATGAAATGGATTTAACGAAATTGATAGATAAAGAGAAAGCGGTTGTTAAACGGCAAATAGCTGCATATAAAAAACATCGCCATCTAATCCAATTTGGAGACTTTTACCGTTTATTAAGTCCATTTGAAGGAAATGAAACAGCATGGCTATTTGTTAATAAAGAAAAAACAGAAGCAATAGTCTTTTATTTCCGCGTATTAGCCGAACCCGCTGCGCCAGTTCGATCGATTAAACTAAAAGGTTTAAATGAGGAGAAACAATACTTAGTAGATACAACTGGCAATATACATGGCGGCGATGAATTATCCTTTAACGGTCTTGGCATTCCTTTTGATATAAAAGGTGATTTTCAAAGCTTTGTTTGGCATTTGAAGGAGGTTTAAATTATATATTAGGCTGAAGCTATAGGTTATTCCTATAGCTTCAGCCGCCTTTCAAATGTTCGTTTTCTTCGTTATTTGCCTGGCTAGTATGCTCATTACCAGGTAAAAGAGGATGAACTTTGTGGATTTAAAACAAAGTTTGATAATTTTTAAGAACTAAATCATAGAATGTCATAAAAAATAACGGGACTTTTCAGACAGCCCCTTTTTGTATTAATATAATCAAAATCCCCAGCATTTTAACATCAATTGGATTGCCCCTTTTAATTCATCTTCACGAATTCCGGCGAAGCCAAGAATAATTTTGGGAGGTTTTTCAGATTTTTTTTCAATCGAGTAAGTGGACAATGGATAAATCTTTATATTCGCCTCAGCTGCTTTTTGAACCAGCTCTCCCTCATCCATGCCATTATTAACAACAAGAACGATATGAAGTCCAGAGTGTTCTCCAATGATAAAGAGCTTATCTTGATATGGTTTTAACAATTCTACAACTTTTTCGAGCTTGCGACGATAAATCTTTCGCATTCTGTTTAAATGTCTTTCGAAATCCCCTTCCTTCAAGAATTGAGCCAGAATATGCTGGTCAATTCTTGAGACAGAAGAGGAATGATAGAACGACAATTTTTCTTTATATTGCTGCAAGAGAAGCTTTGGCAGCACCATATAGCTAATCCTAATTGATGGCATTAATGATTTTGAAAATGTACCTAAATAAATCACTTTTTCAACAAGGTCCATGCTTTGCAAGGAAGGAATTGTTTTTCCACTATAGCGAAATTCACTATCATAGTCATCTTCAATAATATAGCGGTTCTTCTCCGTTGACGCCCATTTTAACAGCTTAGTTCGACGGTTTACCGATAGTACGGTTCCATATGGAAATTGATGGGAAGGTGCTACATAAACGACATTGATATTTTTATGATTAATGGCTTCTACCTTTACCCCTTCTTCATCTACTTCAAGATGATGCACTTCATTTGGAAAATTCTTGAGAATCCGTAAAATCAAATGGTATCCTGGGTCTTCTACACCATAAACCGTTTTTTTATCAAATAATAGCAAGAGCTGTTGTAATAAAATTTCAATTCCGGCCCCAACAATAATTTGATCAGGTGAACATTGTACCCCCCTGGCATGATACAAATAATGGGCGATTTCTTGCCGCAATTCTATCTCCCCTTGTGAATCTCCGAGCAGTAACAAGGAATGATTCTCTTTATCGATCGTATTTTTGGCATATTTACGCCACCTGGAAAATGGAAAATTCGCAGTGTCAATTGCGCTTGGATGGAAATTGTATTTTATGTCTTCCTGAGTTATTTTTGTATTTTCCTGTAAGTGATGGTTTGTTTGCACATATTCTAAATCTTCATATGCCATGACAAAATATCCCCTACGCGGGTAAGCCTCGACATATCCTTCTGCGGTCAATTGCTCATAGGCTGTTTCAACCGTGTTTTGACTGATTTTTAGAAAATCAGCTAATTTCCGCTTAGATGGCAGCTTTGATCCGTATTGTATACGCCCTTCTGTTATTTCTTTTTTAATATATAAATATAATTGTTCATATAATGGTATATCACTTGTTCTATTTAAATGACATGATAACATTTCCATTTTTTATAATCTCCTTATAACTGACCCTATTATTTTTAAAAAAACTGACACTTTCAATGCAGTCAATTGCTTTTTATACTAATCAATAGATTCGTAAAAATACAATAGTTAAAGAAGCGGAGTGTATAAAGTGGAAAAATTATTAGGAACTGAAACTGTAAAAAGAGGAATGGCTCAAATGCAAAAAGGCGGCGTCATTATGGATGTTATCAATGCAGAGCAAGCAAGAGTAGCGGAAGCAGCAGGTGCTGTTGCCGTAATGGCATTAGAAAGAGTTCCTTCTGATATCCGTGCTGCCGGCGGGGTTGCAAGAATGGCAGACCCTCGTATTGTTGAAGAGGTAATGAATGCAGTATCCATCCCAGTAATGGCTAAAGCCCGTATTGGTCATATTGTGGAAGCAAGAGTATTGGAAGCAATGGGTGTTGACTACATTGACGAAAGTGAAGTGTTAACACCTGCTGATGAAGAGTTCCATTTATTGAAGAGCGATTTCACTGTACCGTTTGTATGTGGCTGTCGTGATCTTGGAGAAGCTGCACGCCGTATCGGCGAAGGTGCTGCAATGCTGCGTACCAAAGGTGAGCCTGGTACAGGTAACATTGTGGAAGCAGTCCGCCATATGCGTAAAGTAAATGCACAAGTTCGCAAAGTTTCTATGATGTCAGATGATGAATTAATGACTGAAGCAAAAGTTCTTGGTGCACCTTTTGAAGTTTTAAAGCAAATCAAAGAACTAGGCAAGCTTCCAGTTGTCAACTTTGCTGCCGGCGGTATTGCTACACCTGCTGATGCTGCATTAATGATGGAGCTTGGTGCTGATGGAGTGTTTGTTGGTTCAGGTATCTTTAAATCCGAAAATCCTGAAAAATTTGCAAGTGCGATTGTTCAAGCTACAACTTATTACACTGATTACGATTTAATTAGCAAGCTTTCTAAAGAGCTTGGCGCTGCTATGAAAGGAATCGACATTTCCAAATTGTCTCTTGAAGAAAGAATGCAGGAGCGTGGCTGGTAAGATGACAACAATTGGAGTTTTAGGACTGCAAGGTGCCGTTTTTGAGCACGTAAAACAAATTGAAGCCATGGGATTAGAGGCTATTGTCGTCAAGAAACCGGAGCAGCTCGAACAAATTGATGGTTTAATTCTCCCTGGCGGTGAGAGCACAGCGATGAGAAACCTCATCGACCGTTACGATTTCTTCGGCCCATTAAAAGAATTTTACACGGCTGAAAAACCCATTTTTGGAACTTGTGCTGGCATGGTGTTAGTCGCTAAGGGGCTTGTTGGTTCAGAGGATTCTCATCTACAAATTATAGATGTTACCGTAAAACGAAATGCGTTTGGCCGGCAAATTGCCAGCTTTGAAGCAGATCTTGATATAGCTGGACTTGATGATCCTTTTAAAGCTGTTTTTATCCGGGCACCTTATATTGAAAGTGCCGGTGAAAATGTAGAGGTGTTAGCAAAATATGATGGGAAAATTGTTGCAGCGAGAGAAGGAAATGTTCTTGCTTGTGCTTTTCATCCAGAGTTAACCGCTGATACCCGTTTTCTTCAGTTATTTGTTGAAATGGTTGAGGAACAAAAGCAAAAAGAAGGGCAAGTTGGTTAAATTATGGAGGCAATCACCTGTGGGTGGTTGCTTTTTTTGCATTTTGTACACTGCTTGGCTATTTAATTTGGTTCTATAATAAATGCTGGGGTTAAAACACAATTCTAAGAAATAAAAAATGCACGATATCATCCATTCTATTATACTTGAGTTGACTAGAAACAAGTATAGCGGTTTATGAAAAGTATTTTACTGAAAAATCGGCAAGAACTTGTTTGGCCGTGAAATCCTTTCCTCTTGGCATATTGTGTGAGGTAGAAGCTGATGCCTATTTAGGAGAATGATAGAAATAATATGTTGGGAAAATAAAAATCTCTAAACGAATAGAAAGGGTGGATAACAAATGAAACAATATGTAGTAGATGCGTTTACAGATAAAGTGTTTGGAGGCAATCCAGCCGCGGTATGTGTTATGGATGAATGGCTTCCAGACGAGTTGATGCTGAATATCACTGCTGAAAATAATCTTTCCGAAACAGCTTTTACAGTGAAAGAAGGAGATAGTTACCGACTCAGATGGTTTACACCGGGTGGGGAAATTGACCTTTGTGGCCATGCAACATTGGCAACAGCTTATGTTATTGCTAACTATTATGAAGAAAATGTAGAGAGAATCACGTTTCAGACAATGAGCGGGGAGCTTGTTGTGTTAAAAAAAGATGATCTATTTGAAATGAACTTTCCATCATATGATTTGAAAAAGGTAGAAGTTACCGATGAAATGGCAGAGGCCATTGGTATACGACCGCTAGAGGCATATATGGGCAGAGACCTAGTCTGTATTCTGGAAACAGAAGAACAAGTCCGCAACGTAAATCCTGACCAAGATAAGGTGAATAAACTGGATGGACTTTTATTGCATGTTACAGCTGAAGGAAAAGATTATAACTGTGTATCAAGGTCATTTGCACCAAAATGCAATGTACCTGAAGATCCTGTATGCGGCAGTGGACACTGTCATATCATTCCGTTCTGGGCAGACCGGTTAAATAAAAAATCACTTGTTGCTTATCAGGCATCACCTCGTGGAGGAGTCCTAAATTGTGATTATGAAGGACCACGTACAAAATTAAGCGGAAAGGCTGCTTTATATTCTATAGCAGAACTATATGTTTAAATTTTAAGAATGCTGTTTTCTGTTTTGAAAACGTTTGTCTATCGAGTCATGATCTTTTTGCGGGCAGCCTGGAGCTATAGATTATTCCTATAGCTTTTTTAAAGATATCTAATATAGAAATTTTAAAAATTAAATTACGATTGAATATTAATGACTCAAACTTCGCAGTTATAAATTCCTCTTCATGTATTGCCATAACTTGGTTTAGAGCAATTAGAAAAGAGTGATTGAATAGTCTTTTAGGGTGTTTTTTTTGCAAACATTATTCCTTACAAATAGGGGCTTGCTTTCCGTTTCAGGATGCTCGCTTTCCGTGGGGCGTGCGATGAGCCTCCTCGGCGCTTGCGCCTGCGGGGTCTCATCTAACCCGCTAATCCCACAGGAGTCTCGCACCTTCCACTTCAATCAAGCCGTTTTATCAATTAGTTGCTGTCGCTGAACTGGTAAAAACACCCACCTTATAGAAATAGACTCAAGCGACACTTTTTGGTAGAACACCGTTGAATAATAACATGAAAAAAATCAACGCTACTATTGTTTAGCAATAATACCCTGTAATGAAATTCGAAAACAAGAACTTATTTTAAAACAAGTTGCTTGTAACGGAGGGTGCGAAGACTCCTGCGGGAAATGTGGGAAGGCTGAGACCCGCAAGGCAAAGCCGAGGAGGCTCAGCTCCCACCCCGCGGAAAGCGAAGCAACCCGTAGTGGAAAGCAACCTCAACAATAAAAAACAAGCCTTCCTTTTTATTGTTCTAAACCAAGTCCTATCAAGATTTGCAAACGAATTTGAAGGTGCGAAGTTTGAGTTAATGATAATAAAAAATTATCAAATAGTTAAGATAGAGGTTATTGCGACTTTTGATAAATAAAATATAAAAATATCTAATAAGGGACTGATAAGATGAAAAAGGTTGGAATTATTGGAGGTACGGGACCAGAATCAACAGTAGAGTATTATCAATCAATCATTTCTAAATTTCAAGAAAAGGTTGGAAGCAAAGAAGACTTGCCAGAACTTTTTATAAACAGCATTAATATGTACAAGATGTTTCATTTGCTTATGAATGGACAGACACAAGAGTTAATTAATTACTTAACAGATGATGTTCAAAAATTAGAAAGTGTTGGGGCTGATTTTGTGGTGTTTACTGGAAACACACCACATATTGTTTTTGAACAAATTCAACAAAAAGTCCAAGTTCCTATGATAAGCATGGTAGAAGAAACATATTTAAAAGCACAAGAATTGAGCTTGGAAAAAATTGGTCTTGTAGGAACCAAGTTTACGATGGAAAATGCGGTGATCCAGTAAGAATAGATAATTTTAAAAATGGATTATTAGCTGAAAATATAAGTGGCTGGGTAGATGGAGACAATAACGAAGCTGAATTTTATGTGAGAGTTTACCAAGCATATACTGATGACTATATATATGCTGAAGGAATTGATTGATAAATACAATGAAGGGTGTCGTATTATGACACCCTTTTAATATGAAATTTTTTTATTTCTTATTTCTCTGATGGAGCAGTATGTTTATAATCTAACATTCTTATTTCAATATTCCCTTTTTCATTTTTGTTTGGTTCTACTCCAAAAGTGATAGTGTCTCTTCCTAATATTCCTTTTTTCTGTGGTGTAACATTAATTTTTACTAAATATGAATTTGGTAATTCATGCCCTTTCCCACTTTGCACCATTTCAACTACAGGAATATCCTTACTATCATGACCATATTTAATAAAAATTGAATCAGAACTGCCGAAACTTACGTTATCTGTTTTATAATGCTCTGCTACAGAGTGACGTATTTCATTACTAAATAAACTTAATAAAAAATAGTCGGTGGCTTCATTGGATTTCTTCGCTTCATGCGTATTAGAATATTGAGCTTTAGCTGAAAGATTATAAACACTTAATGCTAACAAACAAATAGCTAGTCCAATACTAAAAATTTTAATTTTCTTTATTTTTTTCTCTCCTAAAGTTAAGTATTTAATTTCATTTATTTTAGTATTTGTAAAAAAGCACAAAATATTTATTGTGGCATAAAAATTAAAAAACAACTTTGATTTAAAATATGTCCCAAAAAAACATTTATGATAAAAAATAGAAATACCTACCATAATAGAACAAAAAAAGACCTTACAAAGAAATTGTAAGGTAGTAAAAATTTGTCGAATTTATTACGTTTTCCGCGGACGAGCGAGGAGGCTTGCCCCGCGGAAAGCGAATGAATTTCCTGCCGTTATACATCAACATTGAAATGTAACAGAGCCTTTATTAAAAGATAAAAAATCATCAAATGTTTTATCTTAGATGAGTATCTAGCCTCTGTAAAAAAAACTTTGCCAAAAGCACTTGATCTTAGTCAAATGTATCTTCAGGGCTGAGCAAGGCGTTTGTACTTTTCTAGCTTTATTGAATTTTCAGCGCTAGGTGCTGATGCTTTGTTGTATAAAAATGAGATGCGTTTGAATCATTGATAGAAACACGTACTTTAGAATCTGGGATCGTAAAATAAATTTTATTATAATCTTGATAACGCAAGAAAATATTGTAAACAGTCTTTGGCAAGGAAGCAAACCATAAAACAGGCAGCTCCAACTTTCCGAAACCGTTTCTATCGACCACTGTCTTTACAGAAAACTCATTATTGATATTTGCTCTGTCTCGGAAAAGAATATCTGTTATATCGGCTAAATCCTTGCCGGAAACTTTAAATTCGAGAACATAGTGATCTTTATCAACATAGCTTTTTATTATTTCAGCGTACATAGGAATCTCTATATATTTGTATGGATCTTGCAAGGGAGAAACCATATACGGCTGATTGTCTTTTACTATATGTTGTTTGACTTTTTCTGTCGTATGCCATTTAAAAAGCTCTTCCAATTGTTTATATTGTTTATTTTTAAAAAGCTCGTAGCATACTTTGTTAATTGGCTGGAAAAAATGGTCCGTAATATCATAATCTAGCTTTTTGGTTGTTTTTAATACTTTTTTGAACGTCCAAATATAGGATTGTCTTTTCATAAAATCAGTCGTTTTAGTTTTTAAAGAAGAACGGTTTTCTCTGCGAAGTGTATGGTATTTGTTGATAAATCGGATAAAACAATCGAATTCATATAACCGATTTAACAGCATTTTTTGCAAAGTTTCATCCAATTCCTTCTGTTGAAAATAATCAATTACTTGCAGGTTGCACTTCATCTTTTTTAGCACATTCGTTTGTTTAGTCAATGATTTATTATTATCATCGAGACGATTCACATAATAAACCGTATCTTTTATGGTTGATATTTTTTTTGAGGCTAATAAATAATCCATAAAAAACTGCTTGTCTTCAGCAAATTTCATTGCCGGGAAACGAAGGTTATTTTCTTTTATAATCTTTGTTTTCATCATTCTTGCCCTCGGACCTAAATGTTGAAAAATATGGGGGATGCTAGCAGGAGAAACACTTCTTCGTTCCATACAAGATTCATGTTCACCAATAATTTTTGTAAGCTTGGAACCCTTTTGAATCGTTTTTCCTACGACATAATCATCGCCAGTTTCCTCTAATACGGTATATAATTTTTCTAATCCGGTTTTTTCGAGCCAGTCATCTGCATCTAGAAAAGTGATATAAGGTGCAGTGGCAAGCTGGATGCCTAAATTTCTTGGTGAAGCAGGTGTACCACTATTTCTTTTTAAAAAAGCGAGCATGATCATAGGATGCTTATTGGCATATTCTAATAAAATGCTGCGCGAGTTGTCGATAGAGCCATCATCTACAAGAATATACTCGATATTTTCATGGCCGAGAGTTTGCGTCAAAACGGAATCGATACAGTTGCGAATCGTTTTTTCATTATTATAGATGGGTGTTATCACGGTAACGGCCGGTTTTTTAGAAGGAACAGGATGTTTTATTAGGTTATAATCGTAATCATTTATGGGTTCTTTACTTCGAAATGTTGGAAAAGGAATCATTTTCATCGTGCATCCTTCCTTTCTTGAAAAAATTAATAGTATGAATGCTTGTTCAAAAAGGAGGACAATCACAGCGGATAAGGTCGAGGCATGGAAGGTATATAGAGATTCGCAAGCTTATATTCCCATACTTTTTGAACAACTTCTATTCATCCATTATTTATCATTATATGAAAAGGTATACATTCTTTATGTTATAAAATATAGTATAAGTGTAAGCTCAAAAAGTAACAAATTAGAAGCAAGCCAACGAAGAGGGTGCCTTTTTGAACATCCTCTATAAGTAGGAAAACAATATTCTGTATTACGGTTGAGGTGGTAAATATGAAAACAATTGCTGATATTGCAAAACTTGCAGGAGTATCCAAGAGTACAGTTTCCCGTTATCTTAATAACGGCTCTGTAAGCGATGAAACAAAAAGAAAAATTGAATATATTATGAAACAAACAGGCTACTCTCCTAATGCATTTGCTCAAAGCTTAAAAGCGAAAAATACAAATATCATCGGCACTATTGTTCCTAGGCTTGACTCTTATGCAACTTCAAGAACGCTGATCGGCATTGATGAACGATTAAAAGAGCATCACTATCAAATGCTAGTCTCTAATTCTAATCAAAATTTAGAAAGAGAAATAGAAAATATCTATACATTGGCACATCAAAAGGTTGCCGGCATTATTTTGCTTGCTGCAGAAATTACATCAATGCATTTAGACGCTTTTCAAAAAATAAATATCCCTGTGCTGCTAGTAGGGCAACAGCATCCTAAGGTTTATAGTCTTATACATAATGACTACGATGCTGCATTTCAAATAGGGAAGTTTGTGCTGGAAAAAGGGCATAAAAAAATTGCCTATTTAGGTGTAACGGAAAAGGATATTGCGGTTGGAATAAATAGAAAAAAAGGATTTAAAGATAGTATTTTTACTGCTTCTGATATAGAAGCAAGATACTATGAAACAAGCTTTTTGACAAATGATACGATTAAAATAGTACCGGAAATAATAGATTCTTTTCAACCATCTATTTTTGTGTGTGCAACGGATAACATTGCCATTGGTGTCATGAAGGCAGCATACATGAAAGGATTATCCATCCCGAAAGATATATCCATCACCGGGTTTGGCGGATATGACATCACAGGGATGATTCATCCTGGCTTAACAACGGCAAAGTTTTTTTATCAAGAGGCTGGCCAATTAGCAGCAAAGAATATGATCCAGCTAGTAAGAGGGGAATCAATTCCTAAATTAACAGTTTCGAATTTTCGAATTATTTTTCGAGAAAGCGTTGACAATAAGGGGTGATTATTTTATAATTCATTTTGAAAGCGGTTCCTTTAATTTGTTAAAATGATTTGGAACCGGTTTCAAATATTTTTAAACTTTAATGTAACCGGTTCCAAATATACATTTCATTGAGGAGGATTGTTATGAGTTATCAAGAAATTGCAAAGCAGATTTTACAAAGTATTGGGGAAAAAGAAAATGTTTCTGCTGCAGCACATTGTTCTACAAGATTGCGGTTAGTGTTAGAGGATGAAAGTAAAGTAGATCAACAAAAATTAGAGAGTATCGCTGCAGTAAAAGGAACTTTTTCTACTGGAGGACAATTTCAGATTATATTAGGAGCTGGAATTGTTAATGAGGTCTATAAAGAATTAACGAAGCTTACTGGGATTTCGGAAATGTCCACAAGTGATGTAAAAAGCGCCAGCAGCAAAAAGCTAAATCCAATTCAACGATTTGTAAAAATGCTGTCAGATATCTTTGTACCGATTATTCCTGCCATTGTTGCAGGCGGTTTATTAATGGGATTAAATAATGTTCTTACTGCACAGGATTTATTTATAGAAGGCAAATCATTAGTAGATGCAAATCCTGGCTTAGCAGATTTAGCAGCACTTATTAATACATTTGCAAATGCAGCATTCGTGTTTTTACCTATATTAATAGGATTTTCTGCTACTAAAAGATTTGGAGGCAATCCGTATTTAGGAGCTGCATTAGGAATGTTGTTGGTGCATCCGGATTTATTAAATGGCTACAACTACGGAGCAGCAGTTCTTAAAGGTGAAGTCCCTGTTTGGAATATATTGGGTTTTGAAATAGAAAAAGTTGGTTATCAAGGAACAGTCCTTCCTGTTTTAGTATCATCTTATATTTTAGCAAAATTAGAAACAAATATACGGAAAATAACGCCATCATCATTAGATAATTTATTAACGCCATTATTTGCTTTATTTATTACAGGTGTTTTAACCTTTACAGCGATTGGACCAATTACTCGATCTGCAGGTAATTTGTTAACAGATGGTTTAGTATGGCTCTATGATTCTACTGGATTTATTGGCGGTGCTATTTTTGGATTATTTTACGCACCAATCGTTATTACAGGAATGCATCATAGTTTTATTGCAGTGGAAACACAATTATTAGCGGATATTGCGAAAACGGGCGGTTCTTTTATTTTTCCAACTGCAGCAATGTCTAATGTTGCACAAGGAGCAGCGACACTTGCGGTATTGCTGCTAACAAAAGATGCAAAAGTAAAAGGGGTGGCATCTGCTGCCGGCATTTCTGCACTATTAGGGATTACAGAACCGGCAATGTTTGGAGTTAACTTAAAGCTTCGTTATCCATTTATTGGCGCAATTATTGGTTCAGCAGCAGGATGTTTATTTATCTCTATGTTTAAAGTGAAAGCGATTGCGTTAGGTGCTGCCGGAGTGCCTGGAATTATTTCTATTAAACCTGACTCTATCATTTTTTACATTATTGGTATGGTAATTTCATTTACCGTTGCATATGCAACAACAATTATTTTAGCAAAAAGAGATGCTAAAAAAGCAGCAAAAGGTGTTAATGGAAATGTAGCATAAAACAAACAGCAATAGGTTCACAGGATATGAGGAAATCGACGAAAACATAAGGAAGTGGGAATTTTAGTCGATTTTCATTAATGCAAAATTATTCGTTCATTCTCCTTTATCGGATCATGGGCATCCGAACAAGGAGGGTGACGAATAAAGTAAACGTTTTGGCAAGAAGGAGGGCAACAGATGGAGTGGACAAAAGAACAACGCTACCGCAGCTTGGAAGATGCAAGCGAAAAAGAGATGGCAGTATTAACAGAAACGGTTAATAACTGTTCATGGCGACAAAAATATCATATTCAGCCAAATACAGGACTTTTAAACGATCCGAACGGATTTGCTTTTTTTAATGGGGAATACCATTTGTTTTATCAATGGTTTCCTCTCGGCCCAGTTCATGGACTAAAATATTGGTACCATGTAAAATCGACGGATCTAGTTCATTGGGAAGATGCCGGTATTGGGATAAAACCAGATACACCTTATGAAAGCCACGGTGCCTTTTCGGGAAGCGGCATTGTCCATCATGATAAACTGTATTTATTTTATACGGGGAATACAAGAGATGAAGAGTGGGTGAGACATCCATATCAATGCATCGCTGTAATGGATAAAGACGGATCGATAAAAAAAGCAGAAAAACCGGTTATATCAGAAGTGCCAAATGGCTATACCGACCATTTTCGCGACCCTAAGGTTTGGAAAGAAAATGATATGTTTTATGCAGTAATCGGTATTCAAAGAAGCGACCAAACAGGAGCGATTGTCTTATATCGTTCTCCTGATTTATTAGATTGGAGTTTTTTAGGGGAATTAAAAACAAACTTGCCTGATTTTGGCTATATGTGGGAGTGTCCAGATTATTTTTCATTACAAGGACAGGGGGTGCTGATTTTCTCTCCACAAGGTCTTGCAGCTGAAGGAGATAACTATCAAAATATTTATCAATCAGGCTATTGTTTAGGAGATCCGTTAGATTTGCAAACAAAAGAATTAAAGCATAACGGTTTTATCGAACTAGATCGCGGCTTTGATTTTTATGCTCCGCAAACAACGCTGGATGAAAAAGAACGCCGCCTTTTAGTCGGCTGGATGGGATTGCCGGATATAGACTACCCAACAGATGCAAATGGTTGGGCCCACTGTTTAACATTGCCAAGAGTATTGTCTGTAAAAAATAATAAATTAATTCAGCAGCCAGCTGAAGAGCTGCATTTATTGCGTAAAAGTGAATGCTCAGCAAATGATATTGTTCAAAACGAAGAGAAATCCTATCCTGGATTTAAAGGCACAACATATGAATTGATGGCAGAATTTCAATCTGTTGATGCAGATAAATTCGGCATTAAATTTCGTGCAGGGGTAACAGAAGAAACGATTATTATGTATAATAGAAAAGAAAAAAAAGTGATCTTAGATCGAACAGCTTCTGGTAAAGAAGTGGCTAAGGATTATGGAACGACAAGAAAATGCAACCTTGAAGCAGAAGCGATTAAATTCCACCTTTTTGTCGATGTTTCTTCTGTTGAAATCTTTATCAATGATGGAGAAGAAGTGTTTACAAGCAGAATATTTCCGAAAGAAACAAGCGAAGATATTCTCTTTTTTGCAGAAGAAGGAAGTGTGGCTCTTAAAGCAACGATATGGCAAGTATAAGGGAGTAAGGAGTGTAAATAATGCCTCATTTATATTCAATCGGGGAAGTATTAGTTGATTTTATTCCTTTAGAAAAAGGAAAAGCTTTAAAAGATGTGGTTTCATTTGAGCGCGCTCCCGGTGGGGCACCAGCAAATGTTGCTGCTGCAGCAGCAAAATATGGAGCGGACGCATCAATGATTACAAAATTAGGAAATGATCCGTTCGGTGATTTTTTAATAGAAAAGCTGGCAGAAGCGGGTGTTCATACCGATAAAATCACAAGAACATCACAAGCAAATACAGGATTAGCATTTGTTTCACTTCGTCATGACGGCGAAAGGGATTTTTCCTTTTATCGAAATCCATCTGCCGATTTGTTGCTGTCCGCGGATGAAATTGATGAAAACTGGTTTGAAGAAGGAGACATTCTCCATTATTGTTCCGTTGATCTTGTGGAAAGCCCAATGAAAAAAGCGCATATTGCTGCAATTAAAGCAGCGAAAGCAAACGGTGCTTTAATCAGTTTTGATCCAAATGTTCGTCTGCCATTATGGAATAATCCAGAAGATTGTCGACAAACAATATTGCAATTTATACCAGAAAGTCATGTTGTAAAAATTTCTGATGAAGAATTGGCATTTATTACTGGAATTACTGATGAAGAGCAAGCGATACAGTCTCTTTTTGTTGGGGAAGTAAAAGCTGTTATTTACACAAAAGGTGCTGATGGAGCGGATCTTTATGTGAAAGGGAACAAGTTTCATTCAAACGGATATACTGTAACAGTACAAGATACAACAGGTGCAGGAGATGCTTTTATTGGTGGTTTTTTATTTCAACTTTTAGAAAAGAAGGCCGATCAGGTAAATGTAGAAAATATTCTGTTGACGCATCATGAAGAAATTTTAGCGTATGCGAATGCAAGCGGTGCATTAACAACAACAGGAAAAGGTGCGATTTCATCAATTCCTGATAAAAAAACGATACTTGAATTTATAAATAATACGAAAAGAATGAGCAGTTAAAAAGGGATGAAGCTTCTGGGGGTGTTTATTATGGATGGAATGATCCATGTAGACAGCTCCTTCTTACGATTAGTCAAGAGTTTCGAATATTTTTTTAAATGATTCTTTGTGCTTATTAATGAAAGCGCTTTCTTTTTTGTTGACATAAAAAAATGAATAAATAATTTGTACAAAATTCAAGCTTTAATATCTTTGTTTTATAATGATAATAATCAATAACAAGGAAATCATATTAATAGTTAAGGGAGGAGATGGATTTGAAACTAATCGAAGTAGCAAATTATGAAACAATGAGCAAAAAAGCAGCTGAAGCCGTAATTGAACAAGTGAACAAAAAGCCAGATGCCGTATTGGGGCTTGCAACGGGTGGGACTCCAACTGGAATGTATCGATTGTTAGTGGAAGATTATAAAAAAAATCAAACTTCCTATCAAAAAGTTCATACGGTAAATTTAGATGAATATATCGGCATACCGATAGATAGTCGCCAAAGTTATGCGTATTATATGGACATGCATTTATTTGATCCTATTAATATAGAAAAAGAACAAACATTTTTCCCTTCAGCTAGTTTACCAGGAGATAAATACGACCAATTAATCGCATCACTCGGCGGCATTGATCTGCAAGTGTTAGGGATTGGAGAAAATGGCCATATCGGATTTAACGAGCCGGGTACTTCTTTTTCTTCTAAAACAAGAGTGGTAGAACTAACAGCATCTACAAGAGCAGCGAATGCACGTTATTTTACTAGTCTAGAAGAAGTGCCTACTCACGCAATTTCCATGGGAATATCGACCATTATGAAAAGCAAACAAATTTTATTATTAGTATCAGGCACGAAAAAAGCAGACATTCTTTATAAGCTATTAACAGAAGAGGTAAATGAACAGCTTCCCGCCTCCATTCTGAAAACACATCCAAATGTAACGATAATTGCTGATCAAGATGCATTATCTGTTAAAAAAGAAAATGAAATAAGATGAATATACACAAATTTGTTCAATAAATGATATAATAAGACAAATTTTAGTTGTCAGACCTCTGAGGAAGGATGCTGTTGAAGTATTTCTGATAAAAGGTTTTATAATGCTGACAAAAGAATAAAATCGTTTAACTTAGACGAGCATATCGTCCATTAAAAAAATGATACAAATTGATTTTGGAGGGGATAGGTTTGAATACAGCTTATGTGAACGCTACTTTTTTTACGATGGATAAGGAAAATCAAATTTTTAAAAATGGCATGATGTTGGTGGAGAATCAATCAATTACCTATATTGGTTCTCCTTGTAAGGAAAAGATGGAAGAGGCAGATGAGGTTGTAGACTTAGGCGGAAAATGGTTGCTGCCAGGGTTGGTAAATGCCCATTCGCATATCGTAATGACGCTTTTGCGCGGCATTGGAGATGATATGTTATTAAAGCCCTGGCTGGAAACGAAAATATGGCCACTAGAATCGCAATTTACGACGGAAATTGCGACAGTTAGTACAGAGCTTGGTATTTTAGAGATGTTGAAATCTGGAACAACTACATTTTCAGATATGTTTAATCCCAACGGCATTGATGTTGATGCTGTTATGCAAAAAATTGGTGAAACCGGGATTCGGGGAGCCTTTTCGTATACTATTTTCAGCTTAGGGACAGAGAAAGAGCAGCAGGAAAACTTAAAAGGGGCCGAGTGTTTTGCCAAGAATTATAAGACTGCTGCAGATGGCCGTTTAACAACGATGGTAGCACCACATAGTCCATATGCTTGTACAACGGAAGCCCTTATTGAAAGTATAAGGATTGCAAAGGAAAATGATTTAATGATGCATATGCATGTTTCTGAGACGGATTATGAAATTGAAGACATCCAAAAGCGATACGGAAATCGTCCTGTTGAATATCTTCGTCGTTTAGGCATATTTGATCGGCCAACTGTGATGGCCCATGGTGTGGTGCTGAACGATGAAGAACGGGAAATATTAAAGCAATATGATGTACGAGTTGCTCATAATCCAATCAGTAATTTGAAACTGGGTTCAGGAGTAGCAGATGTTGTTCGTCTTTTAGATAAGGGGATAAAAGTAGGAATAGCAACAGATGGAGTAGCTTCTAATAATAATTTTGATATGTTTAAAGAAATGAGAACCGCAGCACTGCTGCAAAAAGGAATGTATAAGGATGCAACGAAGCTTCCTGCTGAAACTGCATTATCTTTAGCTACAAGAGTAGGAGCAGAAGCTATTGGCATGGGCTTTACAGGCTCTTTAGAAAAAGGGAAAAAAGCTGATTTCATTACCATCTATCCGTATGACAAAGAGCATCTGCAGCCGATAAGCGAGGCATATTCGCATTTGCTTTATGCAGCAAATGGACGTGACGTATGCGATGTATACATTGATGGCAAGCTGATTGTAAAAGATCGCCAATGCTTAACGATAGATGAAGAGAAAGTGATTGCCGAAGTGAATCGTCTCCAAGCTGGTTTAAAAAGGTAAACAGGCTTAGTATGTTAAATAGTGCTCATTTTCCAAAAAAATGGTTTGTTCACACTATTATTATACGGAAAAAGGTATAACACCTTCTTAAATGAAGGAAGTTATACCTTTTTTATTTAGGCTATGTTAAAGCTCATTGTTGATTTAGGCACTATGTTGATTGGAGTGGAAGGCGTGAGACTCCTGCGGGAAAAGCGAGTCAGAGGGAGACCCCACAGGCGCACAGCGCCGAGGAGGCTCCCGGACCGCCCGCGGAAAGCGAACGCCTGGAGCGGAAATCAACAGGCAAGTTTAACAGATTCTTTATTTAAATAAGCAGAAAAATTTGAAAAAAAACACAAAGAAAGTATATTTTTTCCTTTTATTTATGTTACAATAAGATTACAAAAATAATAAGAAAATATTACTTTTATGTAACTGTTTTTTACGAAAAAGCGTTTTATGATTGTAATGAATAACTTGATTGAGGGGGAATTGCAGATGGAATCCAATGTAAATCGCAGTGTTATCTCCACTATGTTAATGTTTTTGTTGTTTGCAAGTATGCTTTTTTATTTAATTATCTTTGTGTTACAAGAAATATCTATTATAAAAGAAAACGGTTCCTTATATGAGTTTCATACAGTAAAAAATGAAACGGCTTTAAATAATATGGATATTTCCGAAAATTAATTGTAGTATCCTTTTATTCTATAATAGGAAAATATGGTATATAATTCAAGTTAATGACATATCTTTTGTATTTAAGAAATAGAGAAGCGGCTAAAAGTTTGTTTCGAAAATGGCTAGATTTTTTATAGGGGTGGAGAGAGTGTCTTCTATAGAAGAGTTATTTGTAAAATATAACCACGATGTTTTTCATTTTTTAGTGTATATGGGTGTAAATCAAGAACAAGCAGAAGATTTAGTCCAGGAAGTATTTATGCGAGTTCTAAAAACGAAAAGTGGTTTTAAAGGGAACAGTAGTGAAAAAACATGGTTATATACAATTGCAAGGAATATTGCTTTTGACCATTTTCGAAAACAAAAAGGAATTAATTTACATAACTTTTATGCGAATATCTCTTTTTTTACGGAAATGAAAGATGATAGCGTATTGCCAGAAGACGTTACTCTCCAAAAAGAAGTATTCAACTGGATTAACGATTGTCTTCAAGTTTGTACAGTTGATCAACGAATGGTTATTATTAACCGTTATCTGTATGAAATGTCAATTGTAGAAACAGCAGCCTATTTAGGGTGGACGGAAAGCAAAGTGAAAATTACACAGCATCGTGCATTAAAAGTATTAAGAAAAACGATGGAGAAGGATGAAAAGACCAAAGGTTTATATCATGTTTCGCTTGTATAGAAAGGGAAACATTCTTTAAATAAGTTCGAGTAGAAAACTTCCTTTGGGAGTTTTTTTATTTTTTTTCAGAGAGGCTGATAACTAAGCAAAACATTTTAGTGCAACAGCAGAAAAACAAGCGACGGCAGCAATAAACATTTTTTAATCCCTGTTTTGCTAATTGACAATAATATTTCGGGTCCCTATACTTATGAATAATAGTGGGTTGGGTATATATATACCTTTAATAGTCAGTATATTCTGATTAGTTAGAAAGAATAATGGGGAAAGTAGAGTTATTGGCTCGGCTTAGCCGTCTGTGTTTCTTTTCATAATAATATAAAAAGGGGTTTTGAGGGGATGGAACACTATATTAAAAGCAAAGAAAAAGAAATGATAGATTTACTAGAGACTCTTGTCAATATTGATAGCGGAAGTTATATAAAAAAAGGGATCGATAAGATTGGAAAGATGCTAGTTTCTGAATACAAAGAATTAGGATTTCGAACAGAAATTATCGAAGAACAAGAAAGAGGCAATCACATAATTCTTCGTCATCAAGAAGCTGATAATCCAAAGATCATGATAGTTGCTCATATGGATACTGTTTTTCCAAAAGGGACAGTAAAAAGCAGACCGTTCCGCATTGAGGACCATTTTGCATATGGACCTGGAGTAGTTGATATGAAAGGGAGTCTTGTGTCGGTCCTTTATGCGATAAAAGCATTGCATCATGCTGGAAATGAAGGGTATAAAAACGTAGAAATCATTTTAAACAGTGATGAAGAAATTGGTTCTACTTCTTCTAGAAAATTAATTGAACAGACTGCAAACAATAAGGAATATTCCCTTATAGTTGAACCTGGAAGAAGAGATGGCTCGATTGTTTCGGCGCGTAAAGGAGGTGGAAGATATACGTTAAAAGTGAAAGGAGTAGCTGCCCATGCAGGGGTTGAACACGAAAAGGGAAGAAGCGCTATTGCGGAATTAGCATATAAAACAATAAAGTTGCATGAATTGACAAAATACCAAGAAGGAATCACTGTAAATGTTGGTATGATAGAAGGTGGAACATCCGTTAACACTGTAGCGTCAACAGCGATTGCTGGAGTAGATGTTAGAATAGCGAAGATGGAACAAGCTCCTCTTCTTGATAAAAAAATTCGGGAGATTTGTTCTGTTTCAGATATAGAAGGAACAGAAATTGAAGTAAAAGGTAAAATCAATCGTCCGCCAATGGAAAAAACGAAAGGTTCTATTAAACTATTAAAAATTGTTCAAGAAGCGGGTGCTGAAGCAGGGATTAATATAAAAGATACATATACCGGAGGGGGATCAGATGGTGCCTTCACAAGTGCATTAGGTGTTCCAACAATGGATGGATTAGGACCAGTAGGCGGTTTTGCCCACAGTGAGGAAGAATATCTTGATTTAGATACGTTTGTGGAAAGAACGTTTATGTTGGCAACGATTATCAGCAAGCTGACAGCAAGTCAACATGCTGCTCACCTCTCACATGCCGATATAGTATAGCAGCATTCATTTTTGGCATTAGAAGTATATATTATTTGGGAAAGCTTGTTACTACTAGCAAACGCTGTATAGGGTAAGATATGATATAATTCACAAGGTAAAAAGAAGGCTGTTTTCTAAAAGTTTGTTGTTTTTGAATAAAACAATAAACATGGTTGAAGCACGGAGCAGCCTGAATACACGTAGACTCCTGCGGGAAAAGCGAGAAAGACGAGACCCCACAGGAGCATAGCGACGAGGAGGCTCGGCGCTCGTCCACGGAAAGCGAAGTGTATTCAGGCTGCGGGTTAAACAACAACAATCTATACGAAAAGAGTTAAAAGAAAAATCAGTGCTATTAAAAGGAACAACACTATCAATAATAAAAACAAGAGGAAAACACTTGGTGATGTCATGAATAAAAGCCGAGTGTTTTTCCTTGAACGAGAAAGAAAGGTTCATTATGATGACTTTTATTTTATTTTTACTGGCAGGATTAGCTGAAATCGGGGGAGGCTATTTAATTTGGTTATGGCTGCGTGAAGGAAAATCAGGCTTTTTTGGTGTAATCGGCGGAATGATATTAGTATTGTATGGAATTATTGCTACCTTCCAATCATTCCCTTCGTTTGGTAGAGTCTACGCTGCATACGGAGGCGTGTTTATTGTATTATCCGTTTTGTGGGGCTGGGGAATTGACAAAAAAACACCAGATTTGTATGACTGGATTGGAGCAGTGATTTGTATCATTGGCGCTTCTGTTATATTGTTTGCACCTAGGCATTAAACTTAAATAAATGTCCGCATTGCTTCATAATAATTCGCAATCGGATGATAATCTGTTTTATTAACAGGGCTTTTTATATTGCTGTATTTTTGATTTTCCCGATTTAATAACTGAAACCAGCCGCCATGCTTTTTATCGACAAAATGCATCCAGGCATAAGAAAAAAGAGTGTCGTAATTATGCTGGTAATCTGGGGATTGTAATTTTTTTGCCAAGAGAGCAGACGCTCCAAAACTTTCTGCCATCACCCAGTAATGTTTATCAGCATCAAGAATTTTTCCATCTATTGATAGAGAGTAATAGATGCCGCCATACAATGGATCAGACCCTTTTTTGAATGCTAGATTATATAATTCAACTGATTTTGTTACCATCCATTGTTCGGAATGATGTCTTTCCAACATTAAAAGCAACTTGCTCCATTCAATCGAGTGGCCGAATATGAAACCTTCTGGGCGAAATTCTTTTAAAGAAGGATTTGTTTCGTTGTAGGACCAATCAATAGTCCATGTTGAATCATAATGCTCCCAGATCATGCCGCTAGACTGCGAAGTTAATCGAGTTACGTTTTTAGCGAGTATATAAGCCTTTTTTAAATACTTTTCTTCAGAAGTTGCTTCATATGCAGCAATCATTGCTTCACACATATGCATATTGGCATTTTGCCCTCTGTATGGGGAAGGATTGCTCCAGTCTCTGTCAAATTCATCTAAATACAACTGATATTTAGGTTCAAAAAAATATGTTTCTGCGACATCATAAATAAAATCCAAAAGAGGATAAGCAGATTTCACTCCTGCTTGATACGCCTTTGCAGCCGCTAAAAGGGCAAATGCATGACCATATGTACGCTTGGATGGATCACTTGCTTTTTTGCCGTTTAATAACCAAAAAAAGCCGCCATACTCTTTGTCTAAATGATATTTTTGCAAAAAAGCTAATCCATGTTCAATTACAGGTATACACCAAGAAGCATGACCTATCATCGCTCCAGTGCTGAATATATAAATAAAGCGAGCTGTTCCAATTAAACTTTTCGTCTGAAAATCACAAATCGTTCCATCATCAAGAAAACATTGATAATATCCGCCATTTTTTGTATCTATACATCGCGGATAATAAAAACGAAGAATTGCTTCTATTTGCTGTTTTAACCATGCAGGATCTGAAAAAGAGGGGGATTGTGCATGATGAGTTCTCATTTGTTCCACCACCATATATTTTTATTGCATATATGGTAATCATTATGAGAAAGAAATAGAATCTATTCCCAATATTAAAATAGGAAATGTTAAATTTCATTGTTGATTTAATATAAATAAATAGAGTTATAGCTCTACGAAACGTGTAATATCAACTCTATTTTTCTTGTGATATTCGAGAGTCGAATGTTAAAAAAACGCTTCGCTTTATGTATCAATTCGTGCAATTAACTCTTCATTTCTAAAGTGCAGGTTTTGATTATCTTCTAACTTATAAATACGAAAATAATTTTGCTTTGACGCCCATGAATCAAATGCTTTCTTTCGAATAGTGTCATTATAATGCGGACATAATGTGCCTTTTAAAATACCTAAACCATCAAATTCTTCATATGTATCATTATCTCGTTCACTATAACATTTTTCAAACCAACACATTGCTCCTGCACTTATTCCCGCAAGTATTATGCCGTTATTGTATGCTTTTTTTAAAACACCGTTAAAGTTCGTTTCGTTCCATTTATAAAGCATGTATTGTGTATTTCCACCTCCAACATACAAAATATGTTGAGAATTAATTATCTCTTGTATGTTTGGATTCAGCATATCCTTAATTGTGATATGAGTTGTATTATATTTAGAAAAAGAATGATGAAACTTATGTATATATTCTTCTGCATCATTACTTGCTGTTGAAATAAAACAAATATTTATCGAAGAAGAATCACTGATTTGTTTTATTATATATTCATCAATATAAGCATCTACTTCTTCAGAAAAACCCCCACCTGAAATGGCAATTATATTTCGTTCCATTTTCAATCCCCTTTCTATTTTGCCCTTTATGTTCAATAACGGACAGATTATATGTTTTCTCTTTTATTATTGATTCTACAAATATTACCATAAACCTTTATTCAGTATGATTTTGTTTTGAGGTTATACGAATAATATTGAACACCTTCATTCAAATCGACTAATAACATACATTCTTGTAATTATTATAGAATGCACGTTCATAATTTTTTGGATATTAATAGTCTTAATTAATAGCCTAAAAATAAAAAAAGCTTTTCTAAAGAGAAAAGCTTTAAGTGTGTGGATAATAAACAAATTGGTTTTTATATATTTAATCAATAGGCGGATAATTATCCTCTTATAGCATTAATAGCCTCTTCGCGGTTTGAATTTCCATAAATAAACGAACCTGCCACTAAAACATTGGCACCTGCTTCGACGCAAATTTTTGCTGTCTCTGCATTAATACCGCCATCCACTTCAATTTCCAATTCAGGATTAAAGTGATCAGCAAGTTGACGTACTGCTGAAATTTTTGGTACAACATTTGAAATAAATTTTTGACCGCCAAAGCCAGGGTTAACAGTCATCAATAAAACCATATCAATATCTTCTATTATATGCTGAATCGTATCAACAGGAGTACTTGGGTTTAAGACGACACCAGCTTTGATTCCTTGTTCTTTAATTAATTGAATAGTGCGATGCAGATGGCGGCATGCCTCTACATGTACCGTAATAATATCAGCACCTGCTTTTGCAAAAGCAGGAATATAGTGATCAGGATTTTCAATCATTAAGTGAACATCCAACGGCAATTTTGTAATAGGGCGAATTGCTTCGACAACTAGCGGTCCAATCGTAATATTAGGAACAAAATGACCATCCATGACATCAACATGGATATAATCCGCTCCGCCTCGTTCGACATCTTTTATATCTTCACCTAAAGCGGCAAAGTTTGCAGATAGAATAGAGGGTGCAATTTTAATCATAAAAAATACCTCCAATTATATGTATTAATTCTGTTTTTGTGGTTATTTCCTATTATGTTATTCAGGTGAAAATCTTGTACCTAAAATTATATCAAATGATAGAAGGGAAGAACAGGCAGCCTTCCCTTCTTCTAAGCTGAACGAAGACGGGGAGAAAATTTTTATATAAAGCGTTCCACTTTTTGTTTCGTTTCTGCGGAACAAGATTGAAAGTTAGAAGAAATACATTGTATTAAAAGCTCTTTGTTTTTATATTGCTCCGGTTTATTTTTATTGTAATAAAATCGTACGGACTCTTCTTCTTTAAAAAACTCTTTTCCGACTTTTAGTAAAGTGGTAACCGGAAGTGTTGAGAAGTTAATAGTGGAAGATGAAACTTCCGCCTGCGCATTTTCTTCGTTTTGGTGGAATTCTTCTACTACTTTGTTTAATAATGTTTCTTGTTCTAAAACTTGTTTGAAAAGTTTCTTTTGAACCCTTTTCTTTTTTGAGTGAAGTCCAAACATATTAAAAATAAAATGATGAAGTTCTCTGTTTTGGACAACGTCTTCTTTTGTTTTGTAAATTGTGTTCATTTTTTAACTCCTTTATCTTTAAGAGGATGTTCAAAAAGTCACCAAACTCAAGCGGCTAATCTTTTCGTTGGCTTGCTTCTAATTTGTTGCCTTTTTGAACACGTATTTTAAGCTGCATGATCTACATCGATCTGGATATTTGCACGAAAACTATTATATACTAAACTAGCAAAAGTACAAAACCTTGTATAAAAATGGAAGAAGAATAGGCGGAAAAGTGTGGAACTGCCGCTTTAAGACAGCTCCATTAGAGAAATATGTAGTGCTGTGAATAGATTAATGACTTTCGTGTTCTCTAGGAATTTATAAACGAAACTTGGTTGTTGATAACTAAAGGGGATTAGTCTGCGTCCAGCTGCAGCGCCTATCGTACTTCAGGTCTTCTCCCTAAGATAAGTCAAGCCCCTTCAGTCCGTACGGCGATGAGCAAGGCGCTTCCGCTTTTGTTCTTAAACTGCTTTTTGTTCAAATAACCGGACAATTTCTACGATTACCTCAACAGACTTCTGCATATTTTCAACCGAAATATATTCAAATTTACCGTGAAAATTTTCTCCTCCAGTAAATATATTTGGGGTTGGCAATCCCATATAAGAAAGCTGTGATCCGTCTGTACCTCCGCGAATTGGCTGAACAATTGGTTCAATTCCTAAATTTTTCATCGCTTCATACGCAACATCCACAATTTCTTTTACAGGTTCAATTTTTTCCCGCATATTAAAGTATTGATCTTCAAGGGCAAGTATAACGGTATTTTCGCCATACTTTTTATTTAGTTCATTGACGATTTGCTCCAAGAAGCTTTTCTTCTTTTCAAATTCAGAGCGGTCAAAATCTCGGATAATATAATAAAGCTTTGTTTGTTCCACATCTCCCTCAAACGATAATAGATGGTAAAAACCTTCATATCCTTCTGTAAACTCAGGAGCTTCTAGGCTTGGCAAGCTAGCTTGCAATTCCATGGCGATTTTAATGGAATTTACCATTTTTCCTTTGGCAGTACCTGGATGAACATTTGTACCATTTACGGTAATTTTTGCTCCAGCTGCATTAAAGCTTTCGTATTGCAGCTCGCCAAGTGGACCGCCATCTACTGTATAGGCAAAATCAGCAGAAAAGGCATCTACATCGAATTTATGAGGTCCCCTTCCTATTTCTTCATCTGGTGTGAAAGCGACGCGGATTTTTCCATGTTTTATTTCAGGATGATCCATTAAATAAATAAGAGCCGTCATAATCTCGGCAATTCCTGCTTTATTATCTGCACCAAGAAGTGTAGTTCCGTCAGTAGTAAGTAAAGTATGTCCGACATAGTTTTTTAGCTCTGGAAATTCCTTTGGTGATAAAATAATCGATAACGCTTTATTTAACATAATCTCGCCGCCAGTATAGTTTTCTACTATTTGCGGGCGGACATTTTTTCCTGTGAAGTCGGTAGCAGTATCTAAATGGGCAAGAAATCCAATGGTTGGTACATTTTTATCGGTATTTGCAGGGAGTGTAGCCATTACATAACCATTTTCATCGATGGTTACTTCCTTCATCCCAATTTCTTTTAATTCTTCCACTAACATGTTGGCCAATGTAAGCTGGCCAGATGTAGATGGACAAGTTTGTGAATCTGCATTTGATTGTGTATCCACAGCTGCGTAGGAAATAAATCGGTCCATTATACTGCTCTGCATCATTTTTGCCTCCTTTTTTAAACTAAGTAAATTTTACCATGAAATACAATTATATTTCTCGTTTGCAATTATGCAAAAAGTCACTTTCTTGATAAAAAATCCAAAAAATGCACAAAAAAATAATTGGTTTTTATCGGTACAATTACAGTATGAAAACGAGGAGGCGAAGCATGAAAAATATTCGGCGTGTTGTAATCATTTTACTAGTTTTTATCCTTATTGTTTGTTTTATTAGCATAAAGTTTTTGACGTTTAATAGAGAAAATACTTCGATTGGTGATATAAAAAAGATAAGTGCACAAAATACATTTGCACAAAAAGAGGACGAGTATATCGTGTACTATTGGCAAGCAACTTGTTCTTATTGTAAACAAATCGAAAAAGACGTGCTTCGCTTCAGCAATAATGCAAAGATCCCTATTTATATAGTGGATATGCAAGATTCATTGAATACAAGCAGCTGGTATGATTGGGAAGGGCATCATAAAAAGTACGATAAAGTGATTGGAAAAATAGAAGATGGAAAAGAAGTGTTAAATGCAGGGGTAAATATAGATGATTATAAAAATAGTAAGGACGTTTCCTGGAGTTTTGAAGCAACAAAAGATAAGAAAATGATCGCAAGGCATAACACACCGTACGGAAATAAAACCCCAGCCAATGCAGATGTAATAGAGATAACAGGAACACCAACGATGATTCACGTGAAAAACGGAAAATTTGCTGAATATGCAGTTGGGGTGGACGAAACAGTCAAGTTAATGCAGGGAAATAAGTAATACAAAAATTAGATGGAGAATTTTTTTTGTTTATTAGACGGACATAAAAACTTATGGCTTTTGCTTCTGACTTTGTTTGGTTAGTAGTCCAAAATAAAGAAGGGATCTAAACAGGTGAAACAAATGCTTTTACATAGAGGCATCTGTAAATCGATTAGAAAAAACATTTATTAAAAGAAGCTTTTAATGAATGCTTTTAATTTTTAAAATCAAAATTCATGTAAAGTAAATGTTAAAAATTTATGAAAGTTAAACAGTCCAATAGGATTGCAAGTAATTAAGAAGAATATAAGATGCTAGCAACGAATAGTGATGAAGTGTATGACGGTTTATGAAGGATTGATGACGGAAAATGATGGTGGTGAGTGCAACAGCGAAAAAATCTGAAGAAAACTTCGGTAGAAATTGTACATCAGTAAAACTGCAGTAGTATTGACTAAATTAACACACATAATGCACTGAAAAAATTGTCTCTCAGTGCTTTTTTTGTGGCTATAAACTTCTAGCCTCATTCTAACCCTTATAAATTCAGTCTAGAGACCTAGACCTAAATACAGCGTCAGACAGTCCATTGTTTTCCAAATAATAACTACAATAAATGAGGTAAAGCAAAAGCTATAAAAATTTAAAATGTAAAGGGGAAATGAACATTGTCTTGGTTTACAAGGTGGGCTTTTGGAAATAAAGCTGCTGTCGGATTAATTGCAATCATTCTTTTAATTACCGGTGCAGTAAGCTATTTTAGATTGCCGATGGAATTATTGCCTTCTGCTGATCAGCCATTTTTATCTGTTGTTGTGCTAGGAGAAGGGATGGATACAAAAAGTATGGAAGACCAGGTAACCAAACCTGTTGAAAATGCTTTGGATTCGATTGATGGAAAAGTCAATATTTTTTCAACTACGGGTGATGGTTATTCAAGTACGGAAATTCACTTAGATTCGAAAAAAGATAAAAAAGAAGCAAAAAGAGAAATAGAAGAGGCATTAGCAGCTTTAACACTGCCAAATACAGTTTCAAAACCACATGTTGTTCTTTTAAACACATCGATGATTCCAGTATCTTATGTGTCTGTCAGCTTCGATAACGAAGTAACACAAAAGAATATAGAATTTGCAAAAGAGAAAATTATTCCAGAATTTAAAGATATAGACGGTGTATCTAGTGTGCAAACATATGGGACAGTACCTTCTCATGTATCTGTTCAATTAGATCAGACAAAATTAATGAAAAACCACGTTTCATTTGAACAAGTCATCTCTATTCTTCAAGGGCAAAATGCTTCTTATTCGATTGGAGAAAAAGTAATTGATAATAAATCGATCAATATGAAAATAGTCGGTACAGTTGACAGTTTAGAAAAACTAAAAGATGTAAAAATAAATGAATCCACTTCATTTGCTGACATTGCAAACATTCAATTAAAAAAGCAAGAAAATATTTTAACAAGAGTAAATGGGAAAGACTCGCTTCTTTTAGTCATCTCAAAAGACGGAAATTCCAATGCAGTAGCGGTCAGCGATAATGCTGAAAAAACAGCAAAATCAATCAGTAAAAAATATAATGATGTGGATGCAAGGGTGATGATCACTTTTGCAGATACAGTAAAATCCTCTGTTAACAGCATGATGAGGGAAGTATTATTAGGTGCAGCATTTGCGACCATTGTTATTATGCTATTTTTAAGAAACATCCGCTCTACTTTAATAACGATTGTCTCCATTCCGTTGTCACTAGCAATCACCTTATTTTTATTAAAAATGTCTGGTGTTACTTTAAATATATTAACATTAGGCGGTGTAGCGGTAGCAGTCGGAAGGCTTGTTGACGATAGCATCGTTGTCATTGAAAATATTTTTAGAAAAATGCAGCAAGAAAAATTTTCTGTCTCGATGGTAATAGAGGCTACAAAAGAAGTAGGCGCAGCTATTACATCCTCTACCTTAACAACGGTTGCAGTATTTTTGCCAATGGGATTATTAGGAGGAAGCTTACAAGATTTTATTTTGCCATTTGCCTTGACGATTACTTATTCACTATTAGCATCCCTTATCGTTGCATTAACGGTCGTACCGTTAATGAGTGCAAGCTTATTAAAAAATGCGAAGCTGCATGAACATAAACCGTCTAAACGGTTAGAGAAAATTGTAAACTGGTCCTTAAATCACAAAGCAATCGTGTTAATTACAGCGTTTGTTGTATTTGGAGGAAGTGTTGCTTCTTATATGCTTCTGCCGAAAGGAACAGTGGATAATTCAAAACCAGAATTTGCATCTGTATTATTGACCTATTCAAATGAAACACCGATAGAAACAGTAAAATCTGAATCAATAAAATTAGAAAAATATATTCTAGAGCAAGAAGGTATAAAAGATGTTTATTTACAGCTTGGAAATGCAGAAGATGCAGCACAATTTGGCCAGGTTAATTCCTCTACACAGTCTCAGCTGTTAGTAACATTTAAAGATGAAAAGGATATTAGCAAATTTGTAAAAGATATGCAAAAGCAGAAGAAAAACTATCCTAATGCAAGCCTGGAAGCCAGCGAGTCGACTTTAATGGGAGGAAGCCAAACAAGCATCACGATTGACATCGTTGGTGAAGACAGCAAAAAACGAGAAGATACGGCAGAAATGGTAGAAAAAGAAATAGCGGATATTAGTGGAATTGAAAAGCTTACAAGCAACCAGGAAGATAAGAAACAAGTTTACTCATTTGAAGTAAAACCTGGACTAGGAAAAGTCGATCAAATTGCAAAGTCAACATCTATGTTAATCAACAGCACACCAATTGGAGCGGTTAACATTGATGGTGAATCAACAGCTGTTCAACTCGAGCCAATGTATAAAATTAATTCAGAAGAAGACTTAAAGAAGCTTCCGATTACAACAGAAGCTGGTCCGAAAACTTTATCTGATTTAGTTGATATTAGTAAACAAGAGGAACCTGTTAAGCTTTATCATAAAGACGGCGATCCTTATATACGCTTAACAGCGGTCATTGATCCAGAAAAAGTATCGGTTATCTCAGATGAAATTAACAAAAAAATAAATGGAGATGGTAAAAGCAAAGGGTTAAAAATACCATCTGATGTAAAAGTATTGATTGGAGGAGCAAGTGCAGACCAGTCAAGTGACTTTAATGATTTATTTATGACAATGCTTGTTTCGATTGGAATTGTGTTTATCATTATGGTCATTACCTTTAAATCGATAAAAGCACCAATTGCGATACTAGCATCCTTGCCGCTCGCTGCAATCGGAGCAATAGCTGGAATTATCATCAGCAGAATTTCTGTAGATGTAACAGCATTACTTGGAGCATTAATGCTTATCGGAATCGTTGTAACGAACGCGATTGTACTTTTAGACCGTGTGAAACATAATGAACAGACAATGACGATAAGAGATGCGGTTGTAGAAGCAGTGCTTGTTAGAATGAGACCGATTTTAATGACGGCTATCGCAACAATTTCTGCGATGCTTCCGTTGCTGTTTAAACAAGCGGAAAGCATGAATTTAGTTTCAAGCAGCTTAGCAATCGTCGTTATCGGCGGGTTGGCAGTCGCAACAATCTTAACATTAATCATTATTCCAGTAATTTATGAGCTGCTTTATTTTAGAAAATCGAAAAAACAGCGAATGAATAAGACGGATATAGTGGAAAAAGGCAATTTTAGAACAGAAGATGTTTAATCTTTAACTATATAAAGGAAAAAGATTGTCTCCATCATCCTCCCAAATTAGTTGGAAGGGAAAAGTTAGGAGACAATCTTTTTGTGTTTAAAAAATGAAATTTAAAGATCAATTTTTGTAAGTATTCAGCTAAAGTTATAAACTAAATGCAGCAACTAAACTTTTTCCAAATTGTTCCGCACCATCTGGACCATTGCTTGTAATGATATCTTTATGTACTACTACATGTTCGGCAACATAATCAACTGTATTTGCTTTTAATTCATTTATCATTACATCAACTGGATAGCAAGTTGCTTTTCGGCCAGAAAGTAAACCTGTTTTTACGACAGATACAGAGCCTGCACATATGCCTGCAATAAGAATTTTTTGTGCATAGGCATCTTTTAAATAGGTAAGTAAGGTGTTGTCTCCCCATAAGTGGTCAATCGTTCCGGAACCGCCAATAACTGCAATCACATCATAGTCGCTTGCAGAAACGTCAGAGAATACAGCAGCTGCTTCAACTTTTCCATTATAGTCACCGGTGATGATACCAGTTTTTGTGCTAGCAATTGTTACATCAATTCCGTTATTTTCTAACTCTGCTTTTGGTGCAAATAATTCCACTTCATTAAACCGTTCTGGTGGTATGATTAGTAATGCTTTTTTACTCATTTGTAGTTCCCCCTATAAAAAATTATCATTTCTTTACAATATCTATTTTATAATCAACAAAATAGCCTGTGAAGAATGCACTTTTTTGTAAGAAGGTTACTAACAGGTTACTAATGAATGGCTGTCGGGTTCTACTAATTTAATTCCTTCTGTATTTGTTGAATTCTCCTTTTTCCCCATTCAAACATCATTTCGACAATCGGCAATATGCTCATCCCTAATTCAGTCATCGAATATTCTACTTTTGGAGGAATCTCGGGTATTACTTCCCGATGAATAATGCCATCTTCCATTAATTCCCGCAGTTGATTTGTTAATACTTTATGAGATATTTTAGGGAAAAGTCTTTGTAAATCACTGAATCGATGAGTTCCTTCCACCCCTAAATGCCATAAAATAACCACTTTCCATTTCCCACTGATAATAGACAATGTTAGTTCTTTTTCACAATGAAAATCTCCATTTATCAGCTTTTGTTTAATTTCCTCTCGAAGTGTATCAGACATTCTTTTCTCCTTTTTAAACGTTTTTTCTTCCATATTATCATAGATAGTGAAAGAGGGAGAAAATGGATAGACAAAATAAAACTCAACCATTCAAATCAAAATGAACCGGAAATTGTTACTCTTTCACCCCAATAACCCTAATTCTTTTATAATCTGCAATCCAATTGCCGTCTTTATATAAAGTATCTTTTAAATCATGGACAGTCGTTGCTATAATACGTTGCTGCAAATCTTCCTCCACTCCACTAAAAAAATCATGTCCAAACATCCTGATCCAAGTCTTTAAACCATCTTCTCCATCTAATTTGGTTGGACGATCAAAATGGTGGGCATACGTCACTCTAAATCCTTCCTTTTCCATAAGAGTCGTATATTCTCCAATGCTTGGAAAGTACCAAGGGAATTGATCTGGTGTTAATTGTAATCCAGCTTTTTTCATAGATTGCATCGTTCCATCTGTTATTGATTGAACATTCCCTTTGCCGCCGAACTCTGCAACAAATCGTCCACCTTTTTTTAAGCTTTTATAGATGCAAGCAAGTACTTCTTGAGGTTTTTTCATCCAATGAAGGGCAGCATTTGAAAATACTGCATCAAATTCATGGTCATATTCCAGCTCAGTTGCATCTTGAACAAAGAAAGGAATAGTTGGATATTTGCTGATAGCCTGTGAAATCATACTCTCCGATTTATCTACTCCGACAATATCCACATCGAAATCAGCTAATTTTTTGGCTAAATCTCCTGTTCCACAGCCAAGGTCAAGTATTCTTTCCCCTTTTTTTGGAGCTAATAATTCTACGACATCATTTCCATATTTTGAAACAAAACGATGGTTTGAATCGTATAAATTTGCATTCCAATTATCTTGATTACTTTTGATTTCTCCCATGATAATTCTCCTTTTATTTAATTTTAAAATTTGTTTCAACTTAGACGAGTGTCTAGCGTAGGCGTACAGGACGTACAAGTGCCGGCGTTGCCACAGGCTCGCAGGATGCGAATCAATCGACGAAGAAATAAGGACGTGGCGTACTTAGTGTATTTTCCTCTTTTGCGTATTTAGCAGGCCAGCGCCTATCCCCTGTGAAAGATAATCCTTTAAGTCGATTTTGTCCTTCATAGCACGAATGAAAAACATTTTTTTCGATTTTGAACCGATTTTGTCTTTCATAGCACGAATGAAAAACATTTTTTTCGATTTTGAACCGATTTTGTCCTTCATAGCACGAATGAAAGACATTTTTTTCGATTTTGAACCGATTTTGTCTTTCATAGCACGAATGAAAGACATTTTTTTCGATTTTGAACCGATTTTGTCTTTCATAGCACGGATGAAAGACATTTTTTTCGATTTTGAACCGATTTTGTCTTTCATAGTACGAATGAAAGACATTTTTTTCGATTTTGAACCGATTTTGTCTTTCATAGCACGAATGAAAGACATTTTTTTCGATTTTGAATTGATTTTGTCCTTCATAGCACGAATGAAAGACATTTTTTTCGATTTTGAACCGATTTTGTCCTTCATAGCACGAATGAAAGACAATTGACGCCTTCGCTTTTCTTTTAAGCTGTATATTTTTTCTAATTCGATTATAATAGAAGAAATACATAATGAACATTAACAAAAAAAGTGGAAATTAATAACGAATGGTTATTACAAGGTGCTTAATGTGGATATTAAATTATTAAAAACGTTTATTGTTGCAGCTAAATATGAAAACTTCCGCAGAACTTCTGATGAGCTTTTTTTAACGCAGCCAGCAATTACAAAACATATACAAAAGCTGGAAGAAAATTTGAATGTTCCTCTGTTTGAAAGAACCGGAAAAACAATTCTTCTTACAGAAGCTGGCTATAGATTTCTTCCATATGCAAAGGAAATTGTCAAAAAATATGAGCAAGGACTAGACGATTTTGAATCGTGGAAACAAGGCTATAAACGTAAATTAATTATTGCAGCTGCCCCGCAAATTGCTTCTTCTATTTTACCGTCTATATTAAGAAGTTTTATAGATGAAAATTCAGATATAGAAGTTTTAGTCAATGTCTTGAGTTCATTTGAAATAGGAGAGGAAATAGATGCAGGCAGGGCAGATATCGGGTTAACAAGAGTCGAACCTTTACAAATAAATTTGGATTGCCAGATTATTCATCAAGATCCTGTTATATTAGTAGGACCTGCTAAAGAGAAAGAATGCAAGTATGATGAAAAGAGTGTTCTGCAAACATACAGATTAATTACCCATAATCATCCCGCTTATTGGGACAGTCTTCTAAACGAAATTAAAAGGTATTATCCAACTGCCCGATTCTTGAAAGTGAATCAAATGGAAGTGACAAAACGCTTTATCGAATCTGGACTAGGCATTTCCTTTTTGCCATGGACGATGGTGCAGGAAGAGTTGGCAAGGAATAAATTGGTCCAATTAAAAGCGGATAAAATTTCGCTTCCGACTTCCTTTACTTATTTGTTGACAAAAATAAAAACAAAGGAAGCAAGTGCATTTATCGAATTTTTACAAGAAGAATTAAATAAGTTTTAAAGGGATATAGGTGAAAATAACATGATTGAGGAGTCCATTATGAACAAAAATATTATTGTAAAAGAATATAGCAGTGAATATCAGAGTCAGGTTGTTGACTTGATCCTTTCGATCCAACAGCAGGAATATAATATTTCCATTACGGTTCAAAGACAGCCAGATTTATCCGCCATCGAATATTTCTATCAAACTGGAATAGGGAACTTTTGGGTGGCTCTTCATGATGATAAAGTAATCGGAACGATCAGTCTGTTTGATATTGGCAATAACCAAGCAGCATTAAGGAGAATGTTTGTTCAGAAAGAATACCGTGGATCTGCATATAAAACGGCAAAGTTATTGTTGAATAATGCCATCAAATGGGCAAAGGACAAGTCAATTAAAACGATTCATTTAGGAACAACATCTAACTTTAAAGCTGCTCAGCGCTTTTATGAAAAAAATGGCTTTAAACGAATAGCTGCTGAAGAGTTGCCTGAGTCTTTTCCGAAAGTTGCAATTGATGACATATTTTATGAGTACATTGTTCATATAAACAATGTCCACAGCTTAGAAGAAGTGAGAGAGAATATTGATCGTTTAGACAGCCAAATTGTCGGATTAATTAAGGAAAGAAGTGACTTTGTTGCTCAAGCTGCTCGCTTTAAAAAAGACACAGACGATGTAAAAGCACCAAAAAGAGTGGAAGCGGTTATTGAAAAAGTCCGAAATTTAGCAGAGAAAAAAAATGTAAGCCCAGATCTAATCGAGGAAGTATATCGCACGATGATTGCTTGTTTTATTAAAGAGGAGCTTGAGGTACATTCGAAAATAGTAAAGGAGAAATGATTATAGTCCACTTTTTTCAGTTGAATAACCTTTCTATTTTTATAGAGATTCGAAGATAAAGTTATCTTATAAATATTGGAGTGCAATTATGCTGAAATTTTTCGAATATAACTGGCAAGTAAGAGATGAGTGGTTTGAGTGGTGTAAACAATTAACTTTAGAGGATTTGTTAAAAAAACGAATTGGTGGAGTAGAAAGTATTCTATATACCCTTTTTCATATTATTGATGTGGAATATAGTTGGATTCGAGCAATTCAAGGAAAAGAGGATGAGATCATGCTATTTAATGAATATCATGATCTGGAAAAACTTAAGTTACTTTCCGATACATTTCGGCGTGAGATAGTGAACTTTTTACATACTCACTCTTGTGAATGCAAAGACGAACTTATTACTGTTTCATGGGATAAGCAACAATATCGAAGAAGTGAGATATTGCATCATGTCATTGCGCATGAAATTCATCATATTGGGCAACTATCTGTTTGGTCAAGAGAAGTGCAACTGAAACCAGTTTCTGTGAATTTTATTGGGAGAAGTTTAAATTATTTACATCTTCCTAAAAAAAGAAAAATTTAAAAATGGAAATGGTGGTTAGTTCTAATGAATCGTTCAAACAGCCAATTATCTTTAAAAGAACATTTGTGTAGGTTAGAAGAAAGCTTGTTAAAACCTGAAATTCGATTGCAACCATCTGAACTAGAGAAGCTGCTCGCAAACGATTTTTTTGAATTCGGCAGTTCGGGAAATGTATGGTATAGGGAAGATTGTTTAGGAGAGGGTGGCGTTGGTGCAAGGAAAATGTCCCTTTATGATTTTGAAATCCATCCTTTATCAGAGGAGGCTGTACTCGTGACATATAAGGTGAAAGACGACACGAGAAATCATCATACGTTAAGAAGCTCCATTTGGAAATGGATAGACGGAAGATGGCAAATGTTTTTTCACCAGGGGACAGTGATGAAGTCTAAATGAAGTATAAAAAACGCTTATTCAGCAAATGAATAAGCGTTTTTTCTTCTCCTTGCGTACAGATGAACATTAAGTCATTTCCACATCTGCCACGCTAACTTTTTCTTCTTTTTTCTTACGGGTAGGTTTTATTACGGATGCTAACATAACAATTAAACTAACAGATCCAATTCCCGTTAATACTGCTACTGCGTGATTCCAATTTAATCCTTTATCGAAGAAGAATAATTCACGGAGGCCATCTACCATAAATCTCATTGGAATCCATGGATAAATCCAATCTTTATAAAAGGCTGGCATAAATTCTGGAGCCATTGCTAACAGTGGAGCACCAAAGAAAAGAGTCAAGGCAGTGATTGGTACACCAGCAAAACCGATCCAAGCTAGAAGGGCAGAAATCATACAGAAAAAGCTAAAATACGTGATCGTTATAAATAAAGCTGTATCTGTTTTTAGTGGAATATCAAGTCCCAGCATTCCATCTGCAAACCATGTTAATCCAAATCCAACAATAATCGAAAGCAAGATTCCAATTATAACTTGCATTATTCTTGCATAAAACTTCTCTTTGCGGTTTGAAAATGAGGTTTTATTCCAAGCTGTAAAGATTAAAACCGCCCCAATTAAACTAGCCATCCATACAGGTTGAAACAAGGACACTGGAGCATTACCATTTGCACTGTGAGTACCTGTTTTATTAACGTTGATTACTTTTGTTTTTATTGGTGTAATCAAGCTGGATACTTGTTGTGGTGTAAGCGAAATACCTGCTTTTTCGTATCCTCTTAACACTTCATCACGAACATTTTGATTAATATTTTCTGCTACTCCATTAAGCATTTGTCCAGCAAGATTTGCTGCTGTATAATTCATCCCTTGATTCAACATTATTTCAATAGTAGGGGAGGAAGGATGATTCGTTTGCAATGTTGCTTGTTTTTGACTGAAATCACTTGGAATGATAAACGCTGCATAATATTCCTGATTATCAAGTCCTGATTCTACAAGCTTTTCATTTGCTACTTCAATCCAATGTATCGATGGTTCCTCATTTGACTTTGCGTTGCTGTTATTTTTTATATTGTTCATGATTGTTTCTCCCATTTTTAACTTCGTTTGATTTGGAAGAACAACTCCTTTATCAGCATTAACAATAGCTATCGGCAAATTTTTTGGAGTGGGATGAATGGATGGAACAAAAGTAAGACTAAATAAGAATGTAACTACAAGAACAAGAATTGGTGAAAAGGCAATTATTTTTTGTTTGAAAATTTTCAAAATGATTTCCTCCTTTCAAAAATGAACAAGTTGTTGATTAATCATCACAATGTTAATTATAATTAGTTTAGATAGAAACACAATGAACAATAATTAGTGCGTTGTTTAATATTCAACAATTCTTATTATTTTGTTGATTAATTATAAAAAGAAAGGCTGTTTTCGTATAGATTGTTGTTTTTAAACGTGCAGCCTGAATACACTTCGTTCGTTTAGCGAGCGTCGAGCCTCCTCGTCGCATACGCTCCTGTGGGGTCTCGTCTTTCTCGCATTCCCACAGGAGTCTACGTGTATTCAGTCTGCTGAGTACTTCTTCTCCCATTTTTTTACGTGAAAAACAACAAACCTTGAGAAAACAGCCAAAAGAATAAAGAAAAGGAGATAAATACATTGTCAGAACCATCAATTGATAGAAGAGTTCTCCGGACGAAACGAATGATTAGAGATGCTTTAACGGAGCTAATGGAGCAAAAAGGTTTCGATGGCATTACCGTACGTGATTTAACGGAAAAAGCCGATATTAACCGTGGTACCTTTTATTTACATTACCGCGATAAATACGATTTGCTGGAGCAAAGCGAAGAAGAAATATTACAAGTATTAAAACAGAAACAAAGTCAAATGAAAGAGCTGAGTATAGAGGATATATATGCGTTTCACGCTAAAAATAAACCACTTCCATTTGTAGTGAAAGTATTTGAATATTTACAAGAAAACGCAGCATTTATGAAAGTTGTACTAGGACCAAAAGGAGATCCTTCTTTTCAGGAAAAATTAAAAGAGTTAATGAAAAACAATCTGCTGCTTCATATTTTTGATAAAGCAAAGGAAGAAGATATGATGGTGCCAGTAGAAATTTTTTCTGCTTATATCATGTCAGCACATATCGGCGTGATACAACAATGGCTGCTCAGTGGGATGAAGCAAACTCCAGAAGAAATTGCCTTAATGTTATTTAAGATGACTTTTATGGGCCCAAGAACGGTACTGGGATTATAATAGCTTGTGGCAACTGTTGTGTGATGAGGGATCAAAGAGCGTACAAAGAGGAAATGATGTTCATTGTTTAATAGTATGGTAAAATTAGGTTATGGATGATAATGGTATATAGGTGGAGCATGATAAAATGAACTCAAAAAAGAAAAAAACTAAATTAATGCTTTTTATTATTACTCCTATTTTAATTGTACTATTCGTAACGTTCTTATTGTGGAATCAAGGAATCATTTTACTTAATAGTACGAATGCAAAACACTATTCCGTAAAAGGGGTAGATGTTGCAGCTTATCAAGGAGAAGTGAATTGGTCAAAATTAGAGGAACAAGATGTACGTTTTGCCTTTATAAAAGCTACGGAGGGGAGCGCTTTTGTTGATAATCATTTCTTAACTAATTGGAAAAATGTAAATAAGACTAATTTACGGATAGGAGCCTACCACTTTTTCAGCTATGACAGCAAAGGCAAGACACAAGCGGAGAATTATATAAAAACGGTTCCCGCAGAAAACGATGCATTGCCTCCAGTAATTGATGTCGAGTTTTACGGGGATAAAGATAAAAATCCTCCCGATCGTAGGAAAGTAGAAAAAGAGCTTACTATAATGGTAAAAATGTTGGAAGAGCATTATGACAAACATGTTATTCTTTACGCTACCAAGCTTATAATTTGTACATAAAAGATCATTTTAATACTTGCGACCTTTGGATACGAAACGTTTATACGAAGCCTTCTTTGCCAGATGATAGGGACTGGACGTTTTGGCAGTATGCCGACAGAGGGCGATTAAATGGATATAGCGGGAAAGAAAAGTTTATCGATTTAAATGTATTTTACGGAAGTGAAAAAGAATTTGCTGAGTATGGTAATAAGTAGAAAAAGGGGGCAGCAAAAATGATACATTATGATGGCCGGAAATTTGTTTCCATTGAAAATACTGCGAATGGAGAAGTTTCTTCCAAAACATTTTTTATATACAAACAAACGGGGAATATTCTATCTGCAACATACAGTGGAGGTGAAATTATCCAAGGAACACTGATTGGAATTGTAAAAGAAGATGGCTGTCTAGAGTTTCGCTATAATCACGTGAATAATAAAAATGAAATCAGGGGCGGCAAATGTATCTCAACTCCTGAAATCTTGCCAGATGGTCGCATTAGGCTGCATGAAAGCTGGAAATGGATGGATGATGAAGAGACAGAAGGAAATTCCATTATTGAAGAAGTTGTAAGTTAGAGTCTTCGCATCCAATCGAGCGCATTTTGGAAGAATCGATAAGGGGGATTTCTATATTGATTTCATCGTTAGAAGAGTTAAAGAAATTCGTTCAAGATACAAGTGAAGAAGAAGCAAAATCACTATTATATTTTTTCTTTTTTCGCATTAAAATGTTAGAGGACAATGAGTATCCTGAAGAAAAGTTTACGAATGATTTGAAAAAGATGTATACAGATTTTCTACAGTATAAAATCAAGCAAAAAAAGAATGAAATAAGTGAGTATGGTAAAAAGATTCATATTGTGTTCGGTGATTCTCCTGCCGGCAGTTTAAAAATAACATTAAAAGAGTTGAATTTAAACGAAGAGGAACAAGTTGTCTCTTTTTCAGATACATTTTCTATTGGTCCAATTTCTAGCTTGAATGAGGAAGCTGGCATAATAGACAGAAGCAACTGGATGGTGAATCATCTTAATTATGAGGAAGACATCGATATTTATGAAACGTTTTATAAAAATGAAATTTTGAAATTAAAGGATATTCCGAGTAATATTCCGATCGTGATTTGGACGGGAGATAATGCCCATGAACAAACTGGTTTACGATTTGTTTTATACTTATTAAAAGATAAACGAAATGATATTCAGATTATTAATGCTACTTCCTGTTTTAAAACACAAATTCCCCAATCAAAAAATACAGAATCTCCTATATGTACCGGAGCAATTGGTTACGATAACTTAAAAATCATTTATACAAAAAATAAAACGGCTGCACCTATAACACAAGAGGAACGTAAAAAGCTGGAGACTGAATGGGAAAAGCTATCTCAATCAAAAGAAGTACTAAGAATATGGAACAACGGTCATATTCAAAGCGTTGCGGAAGATTATTATGATCACTATATAATGGAAACAGTAAAAAAACTGCATAATAAACGGGGCAATAACGATTTTATAAAGTCTGCTAGAGTTATCGGCGATGTAATAGGGCATTTAAATCAAGATATTGGTGATATGTACTTGGAATATAGACTGAGACAGTTAATAATAGATGGAGCGTTAGCCATTCAAGGGGTGCCACGAGCAATGCGGTATTATAGTGTGAAACTGCGTTGATGGGATTATTTTTTAAAGGAGAATGATATGAATTTTCGTGAATTTACATTAAATGATTTTGATTCTGTCATTGAATTGTGGTTAAAAGCTGGCTTAACCTTATCTCGTTCAGATACATATGAAGGAATGAAGAAAAAATTAAAAAGAGATTCAGAATTATTTTTTGTAGTAGAGAATGATAATAAAGTCGTTGGTGCAGTAATGGGCAGCTATGATGGCAGGAGAGGCTGGATTAATCATTTAGCCGTTGATCCAGATTATCAAGGGAAAAATATAGGTCATCAAATAATGAAGGAGCTAGAATCTCGTTTTAAGCAAATTGGTTGTGAAAAGCTTAACCTTTTAATTGAATTGGAGAATGAGAAAGTACAAGAATTTTATAAAAAACAGGGATTTAAAAAGGATGAATTAATTTTTATGGAAAAATGGATTTAAGTCAGGCTTCAAAAGCCTGTATTAAGCATAAAGATGGAAGGGGCTATCACAAATAAAGCGATTTTATCCTATATAGGTAAAAGAAGAGTTTTTTCTTTTATAAGGAGGAAAAAAGCCATACGGATAGAACGAAATTACAATAGAAAATAAACGACTGGAGGTTCTGACCATGTTTAAAAACTTTTTTAAAAGAAAAGCTGAAAACAAGTTAGAAATTATACAGCCTTTGAAAGGAAAATTGCTAGCTATTGAAGAAGTTCCAGATTCGATATTTTCACAAAAAAAGATGGGGGAAGGATTTGCGGTTGATCCTATAAATGGGACGTTAGTTGCTCCGATTGATGGGGTAGTGATGAGTGTGTTGCCAACAAAGCATGCGATTTGTTTATCAGGACAAAATGGAAAAGAATTACTGATTTATGTTGGCATGGACACAGTTAATTTAAAAGGAGAAGGCTTTAAGGCATTCGTTAAAGAGGGCGAAAAAATAAAACGAGGACAAAAGCTAATGGAAATTGATTTTGATTTAATCAAAACGAAAGTACCTTCCATTATTACATCTGTTGTATTTACCAATTTACGAGCAAATGAAAAAGTGATCGTTGAAGAGGGAAGCATTAAAGTTATTTCCTAATCGGTATATACTAAAAAAGTGTTACAAGAGAAGTCTCTATAACACTTTTTTCCATTAAATAATTTAAAATTAAAAACTGCAAAAATTAAGTTGCTTCTATTTTGACTACCTTTTTCAAAAAGATAGAAACGAGGTTTGGATCTAATTTCTTTCCTGCCATGTCCATTAAAATTTGAGCTGCTTTATCTGCGGGCATTCCTTTTCGGTAAGGACGATCAGATGTCAGTGCATCCCATACATCAGCAACTGCAATGATTTTTGCCTGCAGCGGTATTTCATCTCCTTTTAAGCCATCAGGGTAGCCGGTCCCATCAAGTGATTCATGATGATGCTTTATCCCAGGAAGTAAAACAGACAAGTTTTCAAGCGGCTCGATAATCTTCGCTCCAATTTCAGGATGTTTTTGTATAATTTCAAATTCTTCTTTTTTAATTTTCCAGGTTTATTTAATATATCTTCGGGAATGGCTATTTTTCCAATATCATGTATCAAGCTTGCCCATTTAATATTAGTTTCTTCTGTACGAGACAGCTTTAGTTCTCTACTAAGGGCAACAGCCAGCGTCATTACATTGATACAATGTCCATTCGTATATTTATCTCTCGCTTCTACTGTATTTGCCAATGAAGAAATAATAGAAGTACCAACCTCATCTAAATATTCTTTTTGTTTCTGAAAGCGTTCGAATAATAATCCTGCTAGAAAACCAATAGAAGCAAAAAATAATAGGCGGATCTCCCAATTGGAAGCAGCTTGCTGAATGTTTTTTATCACATCAAAGGGCATGTATGGTCCCATTAATAGCCCAGCTAAAATCCCAACAAATAAACCACCAAATCTTCCGAAACCATAAGCAGTTAAAATAATCGAAAAATAAAATAAATGCACATAAACATTGCTAGCTCCATTTGTAGAATACACAAGGAACCAGATTAATAATAAGGAAATGGCAATAATGCAAGCAAATGCAATAGGGTATTCACGTAGTCGAGTAAGAATATTCTTTTTCATTTGATTTTTACCTCCCTAAAGCCAGGGGTCATGCTGCGTAGTTTAATTAGGACAAAGATGACAATAGAATAATAGATTAATAGTTTAAGACTAATATAATAAATTAACATACATTTATTGCAAATACAAGTAAAAATTAGTGGTTTTGTGGAGGAGGAGAATTTATCAAAATTTTATGCGGTTTTTTAAAAAGGGGGATGGTTGAAAACGCTTGCTATTATTATCTTGATGGAATTATTTTCTAGAAAGACAAGCGTTTTTTCACCATCTAAATAGAGTAATTGTTTATTCAAACGGATACTTAATGCCCCATTGATTTCTTACTTCTGTCATGATATCCATCACATCTAAAGATAATTCCAATGTTTCTTTGCTGCTTTTGTTTATGATATATTGTTCCATATCTTCGATTTCATACTGCAATGCTTTTGCAGTATCGCCAGCTTCTATGATTTCTTGTGAACCGTCAAGATAAGTAATGGTTGCTTTTGCTGCTCTAGGGAAATTCTCAACAGTTATATAGCCTTCATCACCTGCAACTACGCCTAGTTTTGGCATTTTTGCTCGCATCGTTAATGTTATGACAGCCATTTCATTATCTCCATTTTTTAATACAATACCCGATTGTTCATCTACGCCTGTTTCAAATTCTTTTACCGTTGTGATAATCTCATCAGGTTGGCTCGAAAGGAAAAATCTTGTGAAAGAAAGTGCGTATGTACCAATATCTAAAAGTGCCCCACCTGCTAAATTCTTATTAAAAAATCGGTTTGTTGCATCGTTTTCTTTACAGCTGCCGAATGAAACAGTAACCATCTTTAAGTGGCCAATTTTTCCTGATTGCACTACTTCTCGCAGCTTTTTAAATAATGGCATATGATAGATAGTCATCGCTTCTGCTACAATTAACTGTTTTTCATCCGCTAATCGTACAATTTCGTCCAGCTGCTGGCTGTTTACTGTAATCGCTTTTTCACAAAGTACGTGTTTATTATTTTTTAAGCTTTGTATAATATATTCATAGTGGTTCGAGTGAGGAGTAGAAATATAGACAACATCTATTTTTTCATCTTGGAGCATTTCTTTGTAGTCGCCGTAAGCTTTTTGTACTTGATATGTTTTCGCAAATTGTTCTGCTTTTTCCAACGTTCGTGATCCAACTGCATAAACGCTGCTGTTCAGTTCATTAATCGCCTGTGCAAATTCTGCTGCAATCGTTCCAGGTCCTAAAATAGCCCAATTCAATTTTGTCATGCTATCACCCCATCATTATTTTTGGAGATTACTTGAAAACCAGTTTCTTTTGCTATCAGTACTTTTGTGACTTCTTTTGTAAATAAAGAGGTTTCTACAACGCCGCATATAGATTTTAATTTCTCTTGCAGAGTAGTAAAATCATCTACTTTTTCAAAATGTACATCCATTAATAAATTGCCGTTGTCGCTTATTGTGTACCCATCTTTTTCAGCGGAATGACGAATGCTGCATTTTCCTCCGATTTCATGTATCTTTTTCTCTACATAGGTTAAGCTGTCTTCTAAAATTTCCAATACAATTGGATGTTTACATGTTAAAGAAGGAACGAATTTACTTTCATCAATGAGAAGGATATATTCTTCTGCCATATTTGCAATTAATTTTTCCTTTGTATGAATCCCACCGCCGCTTTTTAAAGCGAAAAGCTGTTCATCTACTTCATCACAGCCGTCAAAGGCAACGGACACTTTCTCTACACTGCTTGTAGGAAGAACTTCTAATCCATTGTTTATACAAAGCATCCTAGTTTTTGTGGAAGGGGTTACAATTTTAACAGCAAGATTAGTAGATTGGATATAGTTTATTAAATAAGCAATGGTGCTGCCGCCGCCCAACCCAATTATTGTGTTTGGATGAATAAATTGCAGCGCTTCCTTTGCACATCGTTTTTTAATATTATCAGTACTCATCATCCACCTCCAGCAAGTATTTTAATTGCATCTATAGTGTACGCCTCCTGTTTTTTTCTGTCAATTATTAGGGAGATAGTAGAAGAATTTTAAAGGTGTTTATTGTTTTTCACTAAATACAAATATTGCAGAATGATGTTTTAGAGTTACGGTTATTTTTAAAAAATATCTCTTTATAGGTAAGGCTGTTTTCTTAAAGTTTTTTGTTTATTACGTAAAAAAATGGGAGAAAAGAAGTACTCAGCAGACTAAATACACGTAGACTCCTGTGGGAATACGAGAAAGACGAGACCCCACAGGAGCGTATGCGACGAGGAGGCTTGACGCTCGCTAAACGGACGAAGTGTATTCAGACTGCGGGTTAAAAAGCAACAATCTATACAAAAAAAGCCATAGGTAAAAAGGACAATGTAGGATTGTAAACGGCTGGTTTTTATTATTTTAACCGAGAAGACCCCTACCTCAAGGAACGTTAAGGGCGAAGTCAAGTGAGTAGGTAGGGGATGAATCGGTATTTTTTTCGTTTTATTGACTTCTAGTTGCAAAAATTCCCTCTCTTGTTATAAACTATTTAGTAACAGATAGAACGTCAGTTCGGTAGGGGGGAGAAAAGATGAAGAAAGCGTACTTTTCAAAACGCATATTAAAAAAGGAATTAGATCCTATAACGCTAGCCGAAACGACCACTTTAAATGAGTTATTTAACCGTGCGAAGAGATTTACGTTTCAAACGCTGTCCGCCAAAAGCGTTTGAAGCGCGACTTGTACGAAGACAGCATTCATTTAGTGGTAAAGAAAAAGTTTGGTGTAAATGATTATGTTGCAAATAGTATTATTCGTGAATCGCAAGCTCTTCTTAAATCTCAAAACGAACTAAACGCATTGTATATAAAACAAACCGATGAAAAGATTAAAAAAATCAAGAAGAAGTTAAAAACAGAACGTTCTTTTTTAACAATCTTTCGAAAGATGAAAGAAAGTTGTATGAAAGGAAACCTACAGTTTCCTAAAAACAGAAAATACGCTCTACATCCTAGTGGAATCGTTTCGCTAGAGTGTAAGAATCAGTCCTTCATTTGGATGAATACATATCTGTTTGAACATCAGCATCTTGATGTAACGATTAAACGAATAAAAGCGAAAATTGGACGCTTACAACATCGCCTTTTCCGTTTAGAGGGTAAAAAAGAAAAGCTAAAGAAACACATTTCTAGCGTTGTATTTGGAACCAAAAAGCTGTTTAAACACCAATTTACGAAAGAAGCGTTTGTCCAAGATCACGAGTCTTGGAGAGCGCTCTTTTTAGCTGCACGAAACAAGCAAGTATTGATTTCAGGACGTAAAGATTCTGCGGCTGGTAACTTTGTGTTTAACTATAATCCGGGAACAAAGGACTTGTATATGACCTCCTTAGGAGGAAAAGTAGTAACGTTTCCAAAAGCAGCGTTCCCTTACGGTCAAGAACAAGTCAACAAAGCTGTTCTGCAACAAAGAAATTGCAAAGACAAAAAGGCCAACGGTAAACCTATTTCGTGGTCCATCGAAGATCACGGTAATTATTACATCATTAAGTGCCTAATCGATGTAGAAGAAGAGACATTTGTTAACTTCTCTACTTCTGATGGTGTCATTGGAGTTGATTGTAATGTTGATCACTTTGCGTGGACAAATGTATCAAAGGATGGAAACTTTTTAGAAAGTGGTAAATTGGCGTTTTCATTACATCGAAAAACAACTGGTCAAACTATTAAAACTATTGAAGCAGAAGCTATTGCTTTAGTAGATATTGCTGTTCGTAAAAATAAACCAATTGTAATGGAAGACATTGATACCACGCTATCTAAAACGGGTAATGTATACGGAAATAAGAGCACCAACCGTTTAAAAAGTGTATTCGCTTATCGTAAAATGGCGCAAGCGATTGAAAGTCGTGCGGAAAAGATGGGAGTGGCAGTTTTAAAAGTGAATCCAGCTTATACATCCATTATAGGAAAACTCAAGTATATGCGTAAATTTGGTATTTCTATTCATCAAGCCGCCAGTTATACCATTGGCCGAAAAGGTTTAGGTCATAAAGAAAAAGCACCACAGGTACTTCGTCATCATATCGTCCGTCATCAACAACCTTATTGGAAGCAGTGGTCTGCCTTAAATAAGAAATTAAATGTTCGAACAACCATGCTCTATCAATTATTTAATGTAAATAAACCTTTTAATGGTATTGACTTTACACACCAACGATTAACTGAAATAGAAACAAAACAATTAAAGAAAGTTTTCGCTTAAATAAATAACTTGAACCTCTTGTACCAAATACTTACTCACGATACCGGAGCAGATATAAAAGCATATATGCGTGCATATATGTCGTGTCTAGGTTTTGGGTGCATTCCAGGAGTGTCAAACGATTCCATACAAATAAAAGTCGATGTACCAGCTACAAGCATTTGCTTACATAGAAAGAACTGTATGCCAGGTTGTCCTGAAAGGGACTCTTCTAACATCTTGTATGGCTAACTTATCTCGTTGAGCGGATAAGGTTCCTTTGGCTTTTTGAATTTAGGAATCCTCCACTTCAAGCTTGCTAAGTGGGGATAGTTCAATGCACATCGTTCATAATATTGTAATAAATAGAAACTTTTTTTTCTGAATTTCCCGTTATAATAAAAACATAAAAGATGTATTTAAAATACTCTTTTGCATAGGCTGTTTTCTAAAAGTTTGTTGTTTTTAAATAAAATAATAAACATGGTTGAAGTACTGAGCAGCCTGAATACACGTAGACTCCTGCGGGAAAAGCGAGAAAGACGAGACCCCACAGGAGCATAGCGACGAGGAGGCTCGGCACTCGTCCGCGGAAAGCGAAGTGTATTCAGGCTGCGGATTAAATAACAACAATCTATACGAAAAGAGCCTTTATATAAATACAAAAGAAATTACTAAAAAACAAAGTTATCTGAATTATATGATTAATGAAAATTAGCAAAAGACCCAAACTATCTTTGGAGGTATCAAGATGAAAAAGAAATTGGTTATGATTGGAAATGGGATGGCTGGTGTACGAACTATCGAGGAGATTTTAAAAAGAGATTCACAAATTTTTGACATTACCATCATTGGACAAGAACCTTATCCTAATTACAATCGCATCATGCTTTCAAATATTTTACAAGGGAAAACCACCGTTAAGGATATTAATATTAATGATTGGGATTGGTACAAAGATAATAATATTACCTTATTAACGGGAGAAAGTGTAATAAAAATTGATCGAGAACATAAAAAAGTTGTAACAGATAAAGCAAATAATATTAATTATGATGAATTAATTATTGCAACAGGATCCAACGCCTTTATATTACCTATACCAGGCAGTGATTTAGAAGGCGTTATTGGATTCCGTACTATTGATGATACTGAGAAAATGATGGAAACAGCTAAAAAATTTAAAAAAGCAGTTGTAATTGGCGGCGGTCTTCTTGGTTTAGAAGCTGCAAGAGGATTAATTGACAGAGGAATGGATGTACATATAGTCCATATTATGCCGACATTAATGGAACAGCAATTAGATACAGCTGCAGCTGAATTGTTAAAAAAAGATTTAGAAGCACAAGGCATGAAGTTTTTAATGGAAAAACAAACAATGGAAATTTACGGAGAAGATCGAGTGCAGGGCATAAAATTTACAGATGGGACGTCAGTTGAATGTGATTTAGTAGTGATGGCGGTAGGAATACGTCCCAATGTTGCGATTGCAAGAGAAGCTGGGCTTGATGTAAATAGAGCAATCATAGTAAATGATTATATGGGTACTTCTGATCCTGCTATTTATGCTGTTGGTGAATGTGCTGAGCATAATAGCATCGTGTACGGATTAGTTGCACCACTTTATGAACAAGGAATAGCATTAGCCGATCGTATTACTGGCAGAGATAGTAATGGATATCAAGGAAGTATTTTATCAACACAGTTAAAAGTAGCCGGATGTGACTTGTTTTCAGGTGGTAAAATTCATGAAGATGCCGAAACAGAAGCTATTATCGTTCATGATCAATTTGCAAAAAAATACAAAAAAATTCTTGTAACAGATAATAAAATCGTCGGAATTGTTCTATATGGAGATGCATCAGATGGGAACCGCTTATTTAATTTGCTGAAAAAACAGGCAGATATTAGTGAATATACAAGTACATCTGTTTTAAGCAAACCAGGTCAGGACAGTGAGGAAGATTTGGTTGCTTCAATGAGTGCAGAAGACACAGTTTGCGGCTGTAATGGTGTCACAAAAGGAACAATCGTACAAACAATTTTAGAGCAAGGTTTATCAACATTTGAAGAAGTAAAAGGCTGTACAAAAGCTGGTGACTCTTGTGGAAAATGTAAACCAATGGTAGAAAGTCTTTTAGCGCATACATTGGGAGACAGCTTTGATGCATCTGCTCAAAAAACTGGCATGTGCGGCTGTACACCGTTAACACGAGATGAAGTTGTTTCTTACATTATTGCAAAAGGCTTGAAATCTCCGAAAGAAGTGCGAAATGTATTAGAGTTTGCTCATGAAGAAGGATGTTCTAAATGTCGTCCTGCGTTAAATTACTACATGCGTATGCTTTTCCCAGAAGAATATGAAGATGATAAAGCTTCCCGTTTTGTAAATGAAAAGATGGAAGGGAATATTCAAAAAGATGGAACATTTTCTGTTATTCCACGCATGTATGGAGGTACAACAACAGCAGAAGAGTTAATTCGCCTTGGAGAAGTTGCAAAAAAATACAATGTGCCATTAGTGAAAATAACAGGAGCAAGCCGCATCGGTTTGTATGGAGTGAAAAAAGAAAATGTACCACAGGTATGGGAAGAGTTGGGAATGCGTTCCGGTTATGCTTATTCTAAATCACTTCGCAATGTGAAATCATGTGTTGGTTCCCAGTTCTGCCGTTTTGGTACAAAAGATTCATTGGGCTTGGGGATTAAATTGGAGAAAGCAATTGAGATGGTTGATACACCACATAAAATGAAAATGGGTGTTACTGGTTGTCCAAGAAACTGTGCAGAAGTGCTGACAAAAGATTTTGGTGTAGTGTGTGTGGAAAACGGCTACAAACTATATTTTGGAGGAAACGGCGGTACAGAAGTACGAGAATGTGATGAGCTGATTACGGTGCAAACAGAAGAAGAAGTAATCACAATAGCAAAAGCGTACGTGCAATTGTACAGGGAACATGCAAATTACGGAGAACGTACAGCACCATGGGTGGAACGTATGGGAACAGCATTTGTGAAAGAAACTTTATTAAAAGAAGAAAATATTTCAATGCTTGTTGAGCGTTTTAATAAAGCAAAAAACACTTATACAGAAGCATGGTCATTGGTTCTGAATAATAAAGAGAAAAAAGAGATGTACGAAGTAGTAAAAGGATAATAATGAGGAATAGAATGAAATCATCTGTTTGGGGGAATGGAAATGACTACAACGAAAGAATCGATTAAACTTATGAAACTAGTAGATTTACCAAAACAAATTGGAAAAGACGTACAGGTAAAAGGACAGTCAATTGCATTATTTCATTTATCAGAAGGAAATGTCCGGGCTATCAGCAACCGTTGTCCACATAAAAATGGACCTTTGGCAGAAGGAATTGTATCAGGAGAGTTTGTGTTTTGCCCCCTCCATGATTGGAAAATTTCATTGATGACAGGAGAAGTGCAAAAGCCGGATAATGGCTGTGTAGAAACGTTCGAAACAAAAATAATCGATGGCTATATTTATTTAACGGTTTAACAAATGGAAATGGACAGTGGATTTGTTGCATTTGTTGGGGCAGGGCCTTTCAAGTGCAACATGTATTAGAAATTAAAGAATGGAAGTGTGATAACTAATGGATGCTGTTGTATATATTGGCCATGGCAGCCGTTTACAAGAAGGAATACAAAACTTTTACACATTTATTGAAAATATGATGGAAAGTGTTTCGATGCCTGTTCAGGAAGTTGCCTTTTTAGAACTAGCTTCTCCTTCAATTGAAGAAACGATGGAAAAAGTAATTCAAAATGGTGCTAAAGATATTCTTGTTGTGCCGGTTCTCTTATTTAGTGCTGCTCATTTTAAAAAAGATATTCCAGAAGTGCTGAATCGAATACAAGCAAAATATCCAACCGTTTGCTTCACTATTACAACTCCATTTGATATTCATGAAAAAATGGTGGATTTAGTAGTAAAAAGAATTAATGCTTGTAGAAAAAACAGTGATGGTATTATTCTTTTGGTTGGCAGAGGAAGCAGTGATCCAGAGCCGGGTTTGAAACTATTAGAAATAGCGAATTTAATTGTAAAAAAAATAAATATGCCGGTTGCGACTGCTTTTTTAGCAGTAGGAACTCCCAGTTTTGATGCGGAGCTGATCAAATTAGAGGAACAATTTGAAACAATATATGTGATGCCATATTTATTGTTTTCAGGATTGTTGCTGAAAAGAATGGAAAGCAAAATAGCAGCATGTACGAAAGATGTTACATTATGCGGGCATTTGCAATACGATTTGTTAATGAAAGAAATCCTGTTAGAGAGAATGCAAGAGCAATACGATAAATTAGTAGTAGTTTGAGTGATTAATAATATTTAAAAAAGGAGGAAGGAAGAAAAAATGAGAGAGGTCATAACTGCCATTAGTAATACAGCAGCTGCAAAAATTACATCTTTACAAACAAGTAAGAGTAAATATTTGATAGGTGCAATGTTAGCCGGTTTTTTTGTAGGGTTGGGAATTATTCTTATTTTTTCTATTGGAGGAATACTGGCTCCAAGCGCATTTGCCGGTACCAAAATCCTTATGGGTGTTTCATTTGGGGTTGCGTTAAGTCTTGTTATTATGGCTGGTGCTGACTTGTTTACAGGAAATAATATGGTAATGACAATCGGTGTATTAGAAAAGAAAACAACTTGGCAAGATACTGGGAAGGTTTGGTTATACAGTTATGTTGGCAATTTTCTTGGTTCTATTTTAGTTGCACTTTTATTTAGTTATTCTGGCTTAGCAATAGAAGGTGTTGCAGACTTTATTACAAATGCTGCAGCGGCAAAGATGAATGCGCCATTTGTGGAATTATTGATTCGTGGAATTTTATGTAATATTTTAGTATGTTTAGCAGTTTGGTGCTCTGTAAAGCTCAAAGAAGAAACGGCAAAATTAATGATGATTTTCTGGTGCTTATTTGCCTTTATTACATCTGGGTTCGAGCATAGTGTTGCCAACATGACACTTTTAACCATTGCACTTATTATTCCACATCCAGAAACGATTTCTATTGCCGGTATGTTTGCCAATCTAGTACCGGCAACCATTGGTAATATTATTGGAGGAGCAGTGTTCGTAGGCGCAGCATATTGGTACAACATTTCAGAAAGGAACAAAGGAAAGGTAAGGTCAATTAGGAAGCAAGCGTAAATGTAAATAGTGAACCTTAATTGTGGAGTGATGATAAGAAGGTTGATATTGTGACGAAAGATACTCCAGCTATACTTTTGTTAATTTAAAATAAAGTTCGATAATTTATAATAAAGTTTGATTAAAGTCCTGTATAATATGCAGGATTTTTTTGTTCCGCAATCGGTCTGATTGTTGAATAAAAAGGTAACTTGTATAGTGAAGATTGTGAGGAAATCCACTTAAACTAATTGGGTTAGTTTTGCAATAATTCTAGGATTACACTTTACATATATTCACTTTTATGTTAGATTACTCAATGATAAATTTGACTAAGGGAGGTGTAAGCGATGTTAACTGTTTATAGAATTTTATTTGGAAAAAATACAAAAATCGGTAATGATTTAGCGGACAAAGGGAGTAGTCTGTCCTTTTTTATGCTATACAACCATATAAAAACAGTTATCGGAGCTTTGCATCTATGACAAAATACAAATGAATGACTTTATTTATTTGTGCATATTTTGATATTAATGTCTAGCACCGATAATTTTATCGGTGCTTTTTATGTTCTTTTTTATCTTAAAGGATAGATAAACTCCCTTCTATTTACTCACAAAAAATTAGAGAGTCTTATGGAAGGTGAGAAACATGCAATTAAGAAAAATTAATAAATATAGAAAAATAAAAGAATTCTTAAGGGAACATAATTACCCTAATTTTAGAATGAAACAAATATTGAATGCTATTTTTAAAGAAAGAATAGATAAATTCAATGAAATTAATGTACTTCCAAAATCGTTAAGAGAAATTTTAGTTAAAGAATTTGGAGAGTCTATTTTAGATGTTTTTCCTTTAAAGGAAAAACATTCTGAGCAAGTCACTAAAGTCTTATTTGAAATTTCTGGAAATGAAAAAGTAGAAACGGTTAATATGAAATATAAAGCTGGGTGGGAATCATTTTGTATATCTTCTCAGTGCGGATGTAATTTTGGGTGTAAATTTTGTGCAACAGGTGACATTGGATTAAAAAGGAATTTGACTTCGGATGAAATTACTGACCAAATTCTCCATTTTCACTTACAAGGTCATTCAATTGATAGTATTTCTTTTATGGGGATGGGAGAAGCATTAGCCAATGTACAAATTTTTGATGCCTTAGATGTACTCACTGATCCTACACTGTTTGCTTTAAGCCCTCGTAGGTTATCTATTTCAACTATTGGTATTATACCAAGCATCAAAAAAATGACTCAGAATTATCCGCAAGTTAACTTGACGTTCTCGTTACATTCTCCTTTTAATGAGCAACGAAGTAAGTTGATGCCGATTAATATTCGATATCCATTTTTAGATGTGTTGGATACATTAGATGAGCATATACGAGTAACTTCCAGAAAAGTTTACATTGCTTATATTATGTTACCTGGTGTAAATGATTCAATTGACCATGCTAAAGAATTAGTAAGTCTTTTAAAAGGTCGATATAAAGCAGGGAGTCTATATCATGTAAATTTAATCAGATATAACCCAACCGTTAGTTCACCTTTAAGTTTTGATGAAGTGGACGAAAGTCGTGTTGTTAATTTTTATAAAGAATTAAAATCATCAGGGCTCAAAGTGACCATTAGAAGTCAATTTGGAATTGAAATAGATGCTGCTTGTGGTCAATTGTATGGAAATTATCAAAAGAGCAACAAGCAGTAATTTGAGGTGAAGATGATTGAATTGTATTCCATAAAAAAATTTGTTAATATAAAAATATAATTATGAGAGGACTGATGGATGGACAATGATTAACTAATCTATATTTTTATTTGAAATGAATAACTTCAAACTACAAAATATAGGGTTAGTCTATCCATTTTTATAAATCAGTTTACACTTTATTTGTCATGATTCCAATGGCAAAAAAGAACTTATTTTATATAAGTGAAAGACTAATCCTTCCAATTGCAAATTGGGAGGATTTTTTATTCTCTTATAGTTAAGAATAATATTTTTTAATCTGTAACTTTAATCTAATAAATAAAGGAGAGAGAGAAATGAGCAATTCAGACACTATTGTTACGCATGTAATACTCCGTATAAGTCGTTAATATCCATCAAACTTATACGGAGAAATTTAGAATAGATGGATGTGCCGACTTTGTATAAAAAGTAAAAAGTGTTTATATACAAAGGAGGAATTATCATGTCAATGATACAAGTTCAAGACTTAACTTTTTCTTATCCAGGTAGCTTTGACAATATTTTTGAAGGTGTAAACTTTCAAATAGATACGGATTGGAAACTTGGGTTTATCGGTAGAAATGGACGAGGTAAAACAACATTCTTTAATTTATTATTAGGGAATTATGAGTATAGTGGGAAAATCATTTCTTCGGTAGAATTTAATTATTTCCCTTATCCAGTTTCGGATAAAAACAAGTATACTCATGAAATTATTGAAGAAATTTGCCCCCAAGCAGAAGATTGGGAAATTCTTCGTGAAATATCCTATCTAAATGTTGATGCCGAGGTCATGTACCGACCATTTAAAACATTATCAAATGGAGAACAAACAAAGGTGTTGCTTGCTGCACTTTTTTTGACTGAGGGTCAATTTCTATTAATTGATGAGCCAACCAATCATCTAGATACTGATGCACGAAAGATGGTCTCTAATTATCTAAGGAAGAAAAAAGGGTTTATTTTAATTTCACATGACAGAATTTTTTTAGATGGATGCGTTGACCATATCTTATCTATAAATAGAGCAAATATTGAAGTGCAAAGTGGTAACTATTCTTCCTGGAAGTTAAATTTTGATAGACAGCAGGAACACGAAGAAGCAACAAATCAGCGTCTACAAAAAGACATCGGGAGATTAAAACAGTCTTCAAAGCGTTCAGCAGGTTGGTCTAGTCAAGTGGAAGCTTCCAAAAACGGGACAACAAATTCGGGTTCTAAATTGGATAAGGGTTTTGTAGGACATAAAGCGGCAAAGATGATGAAGAGAGCAAAGAACCTTGAATTAAGGCAACAAAAAGCTATTGAGGAAAAGTCTAAACTGCTAAAGAATGTGGAAAAAACCGAGTCATTAAAATTAGAACCATTGGAATTTCAGTCAAATGAATTGATTGTTTTGTCTGATGTGTCTATTAAGTACGATGACAAAATAGTGAATAAGCCAATTAGCTTTAAAGTTGAACAAGGTGACCGTATTGTACTTGATGGAAAGAATGGAAGCGGAAAAAGTAGTATCCTAAAACTAATTCTAGGAAATCCGATACAGTATACAGGCTCAATGAATTTAGGTTCAGGCCTCATTATTTCCTATGTCCAACAAGATACTTCTCATTTGAAGGGACTGTTATCGGACTTTATTGAAGAGCATGAGATTGATGAAACATTATTTAAATCCATCCTACGTAAGATGGATTTTGACCGAATTCAATTTGAGAAAGATATATCTCATTATTCTGGTGGACAAAAGAAAAAGCTGCTTATAGCCAAAAGTTTATGTGAAAAAGCTCATTTATATATTTGGGATGAACCGTTAAATTTTATTGATATTTATTCGCGTATGCAGATTGAAGAGCTTATTCAAAGATTTAATCCCACAATGGTTATTGTTGAGCATGATCAGGCATTTCAGCAAATAGTTGCAACAAAAACTATATCTATGTAGTAAATAGGAAGAATTGAAGATATAATCAGTAAATTAGTATTAAACTATAGGGCGCCATTCTTGAGGAATCGGCGTTCATTTGTATTTTAGGGCTTAAAGTTGAAGAAGAGAGCGAACGTTTTGCGGGCAGCCTGACCACCCATATTGGGTGGTTTTTGATTGAACGTGGATATAATCTTGCTATTTACATATAGTCATTTCCCAGATTTGTCAGAACAGGACCTATACTTGCATGCTGCAGTACAATCATTTCCAACAAATCAATTCCTACTAAAATATCATCAAGGTCAGTATGCTCATCTGGATGATGGCTTAATCCATCAACAGATGGGATAAAAATAAGGCCAACTGGTCCGAATATCGTCATGTTCATTGCATCATGCCCTGCACCGCTTTGCATTATTTTATAAGGTAAACTATGGTCTTCACAAATTGTTTTTAAATCATGTACAATCTCAGATGATAGCAATACAGGATTTTCCATACTGATTTCCTCGCAGTCTATCACTAATTGTCGATTTTTTTCAATCATAGAGATAGTCTGGAAGAGATAATCTATTACTCGTTGTCTTGATTCAGTAGAGGAAGACCGGATATCTACCTTTATTTCCACTTTTCCTGGAACTACATTCATCGCCCCTAAAGGTAGATCCAACACACCCACAGTTGCGACTGTCTCGTAATGATGTTCTTGATTTGCTGCTTTTTCCAATTCAAGGGCAATTTCAGATGCTCCAAGCAAGGCATCTTGTCGCATATTCATCGGTGTTGTGCCTGAGTGGGATGCTTTTCCCTTTATTTTAACAATAAATCTCGCTGGTGCTGCGATGCCTGTAACAATGCCGATTTTTTTGTTTTCATTTATAAGAACGGGACCTTGCTCAATATGAAGCTCTAAAAATAATTTGAACTTTTCACCTTTTCTGCTTGCAGTGTCAATTTGATTAAAGTGGAGGGCACAATGGGAAAAGGCTTTTTCCATTGTAATTCCATCTCGATCCTTTAAGAAACGGTATTTTTCCTTTTCGATTAATCCAGCCATTGCTTTGCTTCCAACAGTTGAAACGCCAAAGCGAGATGATTCTTCACAAGCAAATGAAATGATTTCAATTGGATGATCGGTAACAATATTTTTTTCATTTAATCTTTTAATTACTTCCAGAGCAGCAGTAACTCCAACAGCTCCATCATATTTTCCACCTTGATATACAGTGTCTAAATGGGATCCCATCACAACAGGAGGCAAATCGTTTTGTTTTCCTTCCCTTCTAGCAATAAGATTGCCACAGCTATCTAAACGAATATCAAGGCCTTCATCTTTGCACAATCGCATAAATGCATGGGTGCAAGCTTGCTCTTCATTCGAATAAGCAACTCTAGTTATGCCCACTTGTCCTGAATTATATTGATTAATGTTATTTAAAAGAGCTTCATATCGTTTCTTCAGTTCCATAAAATGTCTCCTATTTGTTTGGAAATTTTGTGCAAGAGCATTAGCATCCGGGATTATGTATTCCTGAATTTTCTGATATTAATTATTTCTTCTATTATTATAGCAAATAAAGTTCACACTTATTTGTTAAAATTCTTAAATGGTTGCTTTAAAAAAAATAACTTCCCTTCATATAAAAGTTGAAGGGAAGTTACTTAATTAACGAAGTTCTTTGCCCTTTGTTTCAGGAATTAAAAAAATAAAGGCTAAAGCTGATAATACATAGATTCCAGATAATAAGCTAAGCGCATAGCTTAAAGAATGGTTTAACGAAATATATCCGATTATAAACGGAGCAAAACCAGCGATGGCTCTACCAAGGTTAAAGATAACATTCTCCGCTGTTGACCTTGCTTCTGTTGAATAATGCTCCGCTAATAGTGCTCCATAGCCACCCATCATTCCATTTACAAAAAATCCAAGCACTGCTCCAAGAAGTAAAAGGGCAGTTGTAGATGTTTGTTGGAAATAAATCCAGACGATGATAGATGCAGCAAATAAATAAATTAAATAGGAAGGCTTTCTTCCAATTTTGTCAGCAAGATAGCCAAAAACAAGAATTCCAATAATCATCCCTGAAATGGTAGCAACTGTCCACATGGTCGTTTTATTAAAGCTGTAGCCAAGTTCATTTGCCAGCATAGTAGGCATCCATGTCATTATTCCAAAAAAACCAAAGTTTTGTACACTTGTTGCAATAATTAATCCTATAGTTGTTTTTGTTGTACTAGGTGAAGAAAACAATTGACCAATGGCAATTTTATTTTTATTTTCGTTTTTAAGCTTTGTCCAAATTTCGGGTTCTTCTAAATTTTTACGCGACCAAAAAGCGAAGAGAGCAGGCAGCACACCAGCTACAAACACCCCTTGCCATCCAAACACTGGTGAAATATACATTACTGTTAAAGTAGCCAGCACAATTCCAAGCTGGAATCCAACCGCAACAATAGATGTTGCACGAGAACGATATTTTTTAGGCCAGGTTTCTGTTACAAGCGTCATTCCAATTCCAAATTCGCCGCCAAGTCCAAGACCAGCAAGGAATCGGAAAACAGAGAATGTTTCTAAATTTGGTGCGATAGCACATAGACCTGTAAATACGGAAAAAATTAAGATCGTCCATGTAAAAACACGAACACGTCCAAATTTATCGGCTAAAATGCCAAAAACAATTCCACCGACTACTGCTCCTAAAAGTGTAACAGTAGAAATGCTTCCTGCCTGAGCTTGGTTGATTGCAAAGTATGCCATAATTAATGGCATGGTAAAAGCTAAAATCATCATGTCCAATCCATCCATTGCATAGCCAACGGTGGATGACCAAAGAGTTTTCCATTGATAAGGGGTAATTTTTTCTGATTTGTTCATACTTGAACTATTCGTTGTATTTCCGTTCATATTTTTCCTCCAATTAAGTTGAAAGTTATTTTTTTGTACTTATATAATTTCTTAATACCTCCCGTCGTACTATATTAGGATGACGAATAAGTCCTAAATAGTTTTAAAATTTTTTTAATGGGCTTTTTATTTGTTCCGCAAAGCGGGAAGACAGTTTTGAATAAAATTGCCTTAAGTTATGTTACTAGTCATCTTTATAGTTGTCTATACGTTTCGCAGAAAATCTCTTGATCTTTTAAAAGTGGAAAGAAAAAGTTTTGTAAGAAAATTATTTGTACAGTTTTCTGTAATGTAAATAAGCATTTTCTATAGAAAAATAGATTCCATATATTTATAGGAGTTTATTATTGGTTTTTTTTGGCTGTTTTCTAAAAGTTTGTTGTTTTTGAATAAGACAATAAACATAGTTGAAGCACTAAGCAGCCTGAATACATGTAGACTCCTGCGGGAAAAGCGAGAAAGACGAGACCCCACAGGAGCATAGCGACGAGGAGGCTCGACGCTCGTCCGCGGAAAGCGAAGTGTATTCAGGCTGCGGGTTAACTAACAACAATCTATACGAAAACAGCCTTTTTTTTCTATAAAAGTCCTTTGTTTCGTAGGGGATTTTCCGAAGAGTTTGAAAAAATATGCTATTTTAAAATGATTTTTTTCTTAAAGGAAGCTTGTTCTAAAACTAGTTTTGTAAGATTATCTTACACGTTTATGGACTTTCTAGTCTAATTGGTTCATAATTTAGAATATTCATACAATGTTTGATGAGGCTTTCTTATGAAAAGATGAGGTGAGTTAATGCCACGATCACAATACGCAGTTGAGATGAAGGACATAGTAAAGAAATTTGGTGAAGTAGTAGCCAGTGATCATGTCAACTTCTTTGTCAATAGAGGGGAAATTCATGCATTATTAGGTGAAAATGGAGCTGGGAAAAGTACCATTATGAGTATGCTTTCCGGAATTTATAAAGCAGACAGCGGTTCCATTGCTTTACATGGAAATACGGTTCGCATTCGATCTCCGAAGGAATCAATGGAATTGGGCATCGGCATGGTTCATCAAAATTTTCGGCTAGTTGAAACATTAACAGCCATTGAAAATATTATTTTAGGAGAAAAAAGCAATATTTGGCGAGGGGCTTCTTGGCGGAATAAAAAGAAAAAGGAAATAGAAGCAATTGCTGAAAAATATGGACTGCCGTTTCCAACGAATGTCCCAATATGGCAGCTGTCGGTTGGAGAACAACAGCGTGTAGAAATCATTAAAACCCTTTATCGTGGGGCGGACATCATTATTTTTGATGAACCAACATCTGTATTAACGCCTGGTGAAGCAGATCAGCTGTTTCAAACGATGCAAGAACTGAAAAATAACGGAAAAACAATGATTATTACGACACATAAATTAAAAGAAGTAATGGCAATTTCTGATCGCATTTCCGTAATGAGAAAAGGAAAAATGATTGCCGAAATGAATAAGAAGGATACCTCGGTAGAAGAGCTGGCACAATTAATGGTGGGACGTGAAATGACTAATGGTATTTCTGTCCAAACAAAACAAATAGGAAATCCAATTCTTGAAGTAGAAGGATTAATAGTAAAAGCTGAGCATGGTATAAATGCGATAAATGGTGCCAGTTTTACGATTCATGAACATGAAATTGTTGGTGTTGCCGGTGTTGCTGGAAATGGGCAAAAAGAGTTAGCTGAAGCGTTAACAGGTTTGATGCCTTGGGAGAATGGAAAGGTAGTATTTTGTGGAGAAAATTTACAGTCTCCTTCTGTACAAACATTAATTGATAAAGGAATTGCTCATATTCCTGAAGACCGCATGAAAAGTGGACTTGCTGGCAGCCTTGGATCAATCGACAATTTGCTTGCAAAAACATATCGGACAAACAAACGAACAAAATACGGCTTGCTCCAAAAGAAACAAAACGAAGAATGGGCATCTGAGCTTATTAAAAAATTTGATGTGCGTACACCAGACTTGCATAGTCCAGTGAGGCAGCTGTCAGGTGGAAACCAGCAAAAATTATTGTTTGCAAGAGAAATAGATCAAAATCCAAAATTGATGATTGCTGTTCATCCTACCCAAGGATTAGATGTGGGAGCGACAGAAGCTGTTCATCATATGCTCGTAGATTTACGTAATGCTGGAAGCGGAGTTCTATTAATTTCAGAAGATTTGGACGAAGTTATGCAATTGTCGGATAAAATTCTTGTATTATATAACGGCAAAATCAGTGGAGTGCTGGCAAGAGGAGAAGCAGATAAGGAGTACATCGGACAGTTAATGGCTGGATTAAGTGAGCAGGAAGGAGCCGTTGTATGAGTCAAAAAGCATCTCTTGAACAACAAAGTGTGAACATAAAAGAAAGGAATAAATTATCCTTCCTTCCGTTCACTCTAGAATATGATCCGTTAAAAAAGTCAGGGGGATTTTGGGTGCCAATCGTATCGATTGTCGTCGCTCTCCTAATTTGTGCATTGTTTATACTACTAAATGGAATGAATCCAATCACTATTTATGGAAAAATGGTAAATGGAGCATTTGGGTCCAGTTTTGGAATTAGTGAAACTTTAGTAAAAGCAATCCCGCTTCTATTATGTGGACTTGGTGTTGCTATAGCTTACAGAATATCAATTTGGAATATTGGCGCAGAAGGACAATTTATTGTAGGCGCAATTGGTGCTACTGCAGTAACAATTTATTTTCCAAATTTACCGGGACCAGTATATATCCCATTAATGGTGATAGCCGGAGTATTATTTGGAGCGGTATGGGGGTTGTTTACGGCAATACCACGTACATATTTTCAAGTCAATGAATTGATTACTTCCCTTATGTTAAACTATGTTGCGTTATTGCTATTGGATTATTTTGTATTTGACCCGTGGAAAGATCCAAAAGGGTTTAACTTTCCTGGAACAGCCATCTTTACTCCATTTCAAATGCTGGCGAACATAGGGGGGACAAGACTGCATATTGGGGTTATTATAGCGCTGATTATCGTACTGCTCTTTGCCTTTGTAACAGCAAAAACTCGTTGGGGATATGAACTGCGATTGCTTGGGGCAAATCCGTCAGCAGCAGCATCTTCAGGAATTCGGATTAATAAACATATACTTATTGTGATGATGATAAGTGGTGGGTTAGCAGGGTTGGCAGGAATGCTGGAAGTGTCGGGAGTAGCTCATCGTCTCATGTATGGGATTTCTCCTGGTTATGGATATACGGCAATTATTGTCGCATGGCTGGCAAAACTGAACCCTTGGGCAATGATTGTTAGTTCTATCTTTATTGGGGGATTAACGGTTGGCGGATTTAGTGTCCAAACCATTGGGCTGCCTTCCTCAATGTCATTAATGCTCCAAGGATCCATCCTTTTCTGCTTAATCGGTGGTGAGATGCTCAGTAAGTATCGTGTTAAATGGAGGAAAAATAATATATAAAGGCTGTTTTCTAAAAGTTTATTGTTTTTGAAAAAAATAATAAACATGGTTGAAGTACTGAGCAGCTTGAATACACGTAGACTCCTGCGGAAAAAGCGAGAAAGACGAGACTTGTGCAGGAGCATAGCGACGAGGAGGCTCGGCACTCGTCCGCGGAAAGCGAAGTGTATTCAGGCTGCGGGTTAAAAAACAACAATCTATATGAAAAGAGCTTATATAAAGCAGTAAAGCAAAGAACGGAGGGAATTTCCATGGAAATAACGATTTTAATCATTGCAGCAGCCATCTCTTCGGGATCCTCCTTATTATTTGCTATATTAGGCGGGATTTTAAGTGAAAAAGCTGGTGTAATCCATTTAGGAACAGAAGGAATTATGCTTATTGGAGCAGTTATTTCCTGCATTACTTTTATAAAAACAGACAGCTTGTTCCTGACACTTTTGGCTGCTTTATTGGCTTCTGGAGTACTTGGATTGATTCATGCCATTCTATGTATCACATTGCGTGCTAACCAAATAGTTTCTGGGCTCGCTATTACGTTGTTTGGTACAGGATTTAGTGCTTATTTAGGAAAATCGGTAGCTGGTGCTCCTTTATCTGTTTCTGTGCCAAAAGTGCATTTATCTTGGCTTGAACCAATTCCATTTATCGGCAAGATCTTTTCTCATTTGGATATATTTATTTGGATCAGCATCGCTTTAAGTGTTCTTTTATATTTATATATGTTCAAAACATCATGGGGCCTGCATTTAAAGGCAGTTGGCGATAGTCCATCGACTTCAGATGTAATGGGAATTTCCGTTATAAAAACTCGTTACCTCCATGTTATAGCTGGTTCAATGTTAATGGGGTTTGCCGGATTTTATTTAATTATGGTGTACTCGCCAAACTGGATTGAAGGAATGACAGCTGGGAGAGGCTGGATCGCGATTGCACTTATTATCTTTGCCCGTTGGAACCCGCTTCTTGCAATTGTCTGTGCGTATTTCTTCGGGGGGCTTGATGCTTTAGGATTCCGCGTTCAACTGTTTAATATTGGAATTCCATCTTATTTCCTTAAAATGATCCCATATATTGCAACCATTTTAGTGCTTATGTTTATTGGTTGGAAAAATAGAAAAAAACCGCGATTAGAGCCTAAATCATTAGGTGTTCCTTATTTCCGTGAACAAAGATTTTAATAGTTTGTAAGGGATGTGATGCAAAATATTAACACTAGCTAAATCATTTCTATTTAGTAAAGGCTGTTTTCTAAAAGTTTATTGTTTTTGAATAAAACAATAAACTTGGTTGAAGCACGGAGCAGCCTGAATACACGTAGACTCCTGCTTAGAAAATCGAGAAAGACGAGACTTAAGCAGAGCATAGCGACGAGGAGGCTCGGCGCTCGTCTGCGGAAAGCGAAGTGTATTCAGGCTGCGGGTTAAATAACACCAATCTATACGAAAAAGCGTTAGTAAAAAACAATTTTATTATTAAAAAAGGGGGACATAACTTGAAAAAGTTATTTCAATTATTCGTATTTTTACTTGTATCTGCTTTAATAACGGGCTGTTCTCAGGCATCTACGACAAATGATTCTAAAAAAGAAAATAATAGTGGACAGACAGAGAAAAAGGATAAGCCTAAAGTTGCATTTGTATACATAGGTGTTCCAGGAGATGGCGGTTGGACATTTCAGCATGATGAAGGAAGAAAAATGGTGGATGAAAAGTTTGGCATAAAATCAACTGTGGTTGAAAACGTTCCAGAAGGACCAGATGCTGAACGAGTGATTGAAGAATTGGCACAAAAAAATGACATTATTTTCACCACAAGTTTTGGATACATGGATCCTACTTATAATGTTGCACAAAAATATCCAGATGTAGTTTTTATGCATGCAACAGGATATAAACAAGCAAAAAATATGGGCACATACCAAGGACGAGGCTATGAATCTGGCTATCTAGCAGGAATTGCAGCAGGAAAATTATCGAAAAACAATAAAATCGGTTACGTAGGAGCATTTCCAATTCCAGAGGTAATCTACACTATTAATGCTTTCACTTTAGGAGCTCAAAGTGTAAATCCTGATATCGAAGTATCAGTAGTATGGAGCAACACATGGTTCGACCCTGCGACAGAAAGACAAGCAGCGGTTAGTTTATTAGATCAAGGGGTAGATGTGTTAGCAAACTATCAAGATTCCCCTGCAGGTATTCAAGCAGCAGCAGAACGTAAAGTTTGGGGAATGGGAAATGATTCCGATATGAATCGCTATGCTCCTGATACTTATATAACTAACCCTACTTTACATTGGGGAACGTACTATGTAAGTGTTGTACAAAGTGTGATGGATGGTACATGGAAATCAGGAGCAACTTTTGATGGTTTGAAAGAAGGAATGGTTGATATTGCACCATTCGGAAAAAATGTGCCAAAGGATGTTCAAGATTTAGTTAATACGAAAAAACAAGATATCATAGACGGAAAACTTACAGTATTCCAAGGTCCAATTAAAGATCAAAGCGGAAAAGAAAAAGTCGCAGATGGTAAAGATATATCGGACGAAGATATTCTGAGTATGAATTGGTTTGTAGAAGGGATCAAAGGGAAAATCCCTTCCACAAAGTAGGAGAGGATGTTCAATATGTTAGTACAAGATCGGGCTTTACTTCAGCAATGGCATCCAGTAATGCTTTCGACAGATTTGACGGGGCTACCAAAAGCAGTCGAAGTACTTGGTAAGAAAGTAGTTGTATTTCGGACAACCTACGGCGTTCATGCCTTTAAAGATTTATGTATTCACCGGGGAGTGCCATTATCTCTTGGAAAAGTAGTAAATGATGAAATTGTATGTCCATATCATGGATGGACATACAATCATTGTGGAACATGTACACGTATTCCATCATTACCTGAAAATAGGGCGATTCCAGCAAAAGCAAAAACAACTACTTATGCTTGTGCAGAAGAATATGGATTCATTTGGGTTTGCCTTGGCGAGCCAATTCAAGAAAGACCAACAATTGGTGATGAACCATTAAATGACCCAGCCTTAGTAAGAGTTCCAATGGGACCATATGAATTAGAAGCTGCAGGTCCAAGAGTAGTGGAAAACTTTTTAGATGTATCCCATTTGATGTATATTCATGAAGGATTATTAGGAGATAGTCAATTTTCAGAAATCAATGATTATCGTGTTCATCAAAAAGATGGAGTGCTTGTTACAGATGAAATTGAAGTGTACCAGCCTGATCCTGATGGAAGAGGCTACGGTGTTAATTCACGGTATACGTATAAAGTTTTTCATCCACTTTTAGTATCTTTTAAGAAAAGAATTGATGATTCAAATGATTACTTTCATTTATTTCTAATGGTCTTGCCAAATAATGAACAAAAAAGTACAGCATTTATGATAATGGAGCGAAATTACGCTTTAGACGAGGATGCAAAGCTCTTTATCGATTTTCAAGATATGGTCCTTGAACAAGATCGAATCATTGTGGAAAATCAAAAGCCAGAGCTGCTTCCATTAGACCTACAAGAGGAATTGCATCTTACATGCGACAGACTCAGCATCGCTTATCGAAAAATGCTGCAAGAAGTCGGCATAACATTTGGAACAGCATAACAAAAAAACGCAGGAAAGGATATTTTATTACCTTTCCTGCGTTTTTTTTGAGTTTCTTTAATCCCCAGTTTTGTAAAGTAAGTGTAAATAACTTACCTGTACTTTACAAAAAGAATCCTTATATAAACCTCTAAACCATTGAAAGAAAGGCATTTTCATTTTTTAAACTCTTTTTTAAGTAAATATAAACAGCAGTACGATTTACATACCTTTAAAATTTCTATAATTCTCCTAAATATGAACTTTATAAACGAGCTTTAACATTTAGGAAGGAGGTTTAGGATGAGATAGATTTACATATAGAGACTTCTTGTACAGACGGAGATTAATTACGAGGGAGAAAAAGTTCTTTTAAAAAAGTACATAACGTGTCGTAACGAAGAGAGAAGAGCATGGAGTAAAAAATTGTAGAATAGCTTCAACAGCTTGGATAAGGAATACAATGGAAAATTGTTTACAAGAGCAAATGGAACTTTTATTCAAGGCATTATTAGAAGTAATATCGAGGAGGAATTTTTTATCATGAAAAAATCACTAATCTTTTTATTGCTTTCTTTTATTCTAATTGTTAGCGCATGTGGGAAAACAGAGGAAACGGATGCAGAGGCAGATAAAGATAAAAATGCAAAAGATTCTACAGAAGCAGTTTCAGGTACCCTTCAATTTTATACTTCACAGCCAGATACAGATGTAACAGAACTTGTTAATGGATTTAATAAAAAATATCCAGATGTAAACGTCAAAGTTTTTCGTTCGGGGACAGAGGAAGTAATTGGAAAATTGTTAGCGGAAAAACAAGCAGGAAGTGTACAAGCGGATGTACTATTAGTTGCTGATAATGTAACTTTTGAAAATTTAAAGAGTCAGGACTTATTAATGCCTTATGAATCAAAGGAATTATCCGAAATTCCTGCTGATTTTGTTGATCAAGATCATATGTATACAGGGACAAAAGTTATGTCCACTGTACTCGCTGTAAATACTCAAAAAGTAAAAGAACTTCCAACTTCCTGGAATGTTTTAACCGAATCAGCTGCGCAAGAAAAAGCGATTATGCCAAGTCCTCTATATTCAGGAGCAGCTGCTTATAATGTTGGCGTTATGAGACGTGATACTGACTTTGGCTGGGATTACTTTAAAAAGTTACATGATAACAAGATAACAGTGGTTCAAGGTAATGGCGCAGTATTAAAATCAGTTGCTAGTGGGGAAAAACAATATGGCATGGTAGTTGATTTTATTGCAGCACGTTCTAAAAAAGAAGGTTCTCCTCTTGAGGTAGTGTATCCAAAAGAAGGTGTTCCAGTAATTACAGAACCAGTTGGCATCATGAAAGAAGCAAAAAATGAAGCTGCAGCAAAAGCCTTTGTAGATTATGTTTTATCAGAAGATGGCCAATCTTTAGCAAAAGAACTTGGATATACACCAATCCGAAAAGGAATGGAAGCTCCTGAAGGATTAAAAACACTTGATGAAATCGATGTACTATCTGCACCAACAGAAGATTTATTAAAAACACGTGATGAAGATAAACAGCAATTTAAACAATTGATGGGAGAAAAATAATACTATTTTTAGTAGGTTTTTAATATGTGTCGTGTTTTGAGAGCTCAAACTGAAAGTAATATGTATATCGGTTTGAGCCTCTTAGTAAGAAAAATGAGGTGTAATCAAAATGTCAGAGCCTTTTGTAGATGTTAAGTCGACATCTTTTGTTACGAAACGAAGCATAGGCTTACATGCCATAAAGGCGTTTGTCCTTGTATTATTGGCTATTTTTTTTATGGTTCCAATTATTCGTTTGCTATGGATGAGTTTTTTATGTGAAAATAGTATTTCATTTGTAAATTATGTGAATATTTTATCAGAAAAAGCGACTTGGAGTATGTTAGGAAACACATTTTTTATTGTAAGTGGAGCTACATTGATTGCACTATTGCTCGGTGTAGTAATGGCATGGATTGTAGCATACAGCGATATTCGTTTTAAAAAAGGCTTGCAGTTTTTAATTATCCTGCCCTTTGTTATCCCATCTTACATTGTCACATTATCATGGACACAATTTACAAAGGAAAATGGTTTTTTAATGAAACTGCTGTCCTTATTGCCGTGGAGTATGGAATCTATTAACTTATATAGTTATGAGGGGATCATTTTAGTTCTTGCCATTTCCCATTATCCGCTTGTTTTTTTATTTACTGCAAATGTGCTGCGCCGCATTCCTAGAGATTTAGAGTATGCTGTTCGATCATCAGGTGGATCAAGCAGCACCATTTTTCGTAAGGTGACCTTACCACTTGCTTTTCCAGGTATTGTTAGTGGTGGGTTGCTTGCATTTTTAACAAATTTAGATAATTTTGGGATTCCTGCTTTTCTTGGAATTCCAGCAAATATTAACGTGTTAAGTACAGCTATTTATCAGGAAATAGTAGGTTTTGGTCCGAATTCATTTGCTCGTGCAGCAACATTATCAGTCATTTTAGGTATTGTTGCTTTATTAGGAACGTTTCTGCAATGGATATTATTAAGGAGATCGAAACAAGGTGAAACTACTGTTTTAGATATGAATCCCCGATTTTCTTTTGGAAAGTATCGATTAACTGTGGAGATTATCATCTGGGTATTTTTAATTTTTATTAGTATAGTACCGATTTTATCGATGCTTGCCTCTTCTTTAATAAAAGCATATGGTTTGCCTTTTAATCTGGACAATATCACATTGGATCATTATCGATATGTTTTATTTAAATATGATAAAGCTCAGCAGGCTATTTTTAATAGTTTAAAGCTGTCTGTTTTTACTATGATCATCTGTTTAATTATTGGAACTGCAGTGGCGTATTATCGAGTGCGTAAGAATAATTTCACAACGAAATGGATGGAAATTATCATTGGAATTCCTTATGCTTTGCCCGGCATGGTGTTAGCTCTTTCAATGATCTTTGCATGGACTCAGCCGATTCCAGGATGGAACCCAGGTATATATGGATCTATATGGATACTGATCATTGCCTACGTGACACGATTTATGATTTTGCAAATCCGTGGCAGTATGACTGCAATGTCACAAGTATCTCTAGACATGGAAGAAGCAGCACATGTATCCGGTGCGAGTGGTATCAATAAATGGCGAAATATTATGCTGCCATTACTGATGCCTGGTGTAGTAAGCGGTGCATTTCTAGTATTGGTGACAACATTGACGGAGTTAACCGTTTCCTCATTATTATGGTCAAGTGGTTCAGAAACGATTGGATTGATTATTTTTAATTTTGAGCAAGCAGGTTATACAACATATTCCACTGCTTTTTCCGTTTGTATAATTGGAACGATGCTGTTGTTGAGCATTATAGTAATTATAATTCAGAAGTTAAGTCAGAAGAAGGTGAAGCCTGTATGAGCACTGTAGTTCACAATGTCAGTAAAAAATTTGACCAATCATATGCATTATCATCTATCGACCTAACGATAAATGATGGAGAGTTTGTTGCTATTTTAGGACCTTCTGGCTGTGGAAAATCCACTTTATTACGATTATTAGCAGGATTCGACTCACCCACTGATGGGGAAATTTTAATGAATGGAAAGCTTGTAGCTCAGAAGGGCAAAAGGGTGCCACCTGAACAACGTAATATCGGAATGGTCTTTCAATCATTTGCTCTTTGGCCTCATTTGAAAGTAAAAGAACAAATTCACTTTCCTTTAAAACACCATCATTTTGTAGAAAAATCCCTTAAGAAAAAGGCAAATGAGCGTGTTGATGAAATGTTGTCTCTTGTAGGATTAAAGCAATTTGGAGATAGGATGCCAAATGACTTATCAGGGGGGCAGAAGCAGCGTGTTGCGATTGCTCGTGCTCTTGCCCCAAAGCCATCATTATTATTGATGGATGAACCTTTAAGCAGCCTTGATGCCGAATTAAGAATGGATTTACGAAATGAAATTCAAATGATTCATCAAAAAACAAACACATCGATTGTATATGTAACACATGATCAGTCAGAAGCGTTAGCGATGGCGGATCGAATTGTCGTAATGAAAGAGGGGCAGGTAGAACAAGTTGGCACCCCAGAAGAAATCTATATGATGCCAAAAACCACTTTTGTGGCGTCGTTTGTAGGAAAGGCAAATATTTTGAAAGGGGAATGGAATGATAACATTTTTCATCCATTTGGGGATAGGAGTCTTCAATGGACAGTGCCTTATGTGTCAGAGAATTTATATAAACAGAATCTTTGTCCGATTCGGCCTGAACAATTATTTTTATCGAAGAATGGAACAGGAGTAGAAGGGGTTATTCGTAATGTTTTGTTTCAAGGTAGAGAGATGCATTATACAGTAGAGGTAAAAGGTATTCTTATACATGTGCATGGCAGTATTGCTAATCGTTTTACATTGGGGGACCAAGTTTTCATTCAAATAAAACAGCACACAATACAGAATGATCTACCGGTAAATGAGTTAGGAAGTGAAATGATAAATAGAAGAAAATCCGTTCATACAAATTAAAGTAGGAATGAACTTCTTTTTTCTGAAGTGAATTTTTTAAAGGCTGTTTTCATATAGATATTGCTTTTAAACCCGCAGCCCGAATACACTTCGCTTTCCGTGGGCGAGCGTCGAGCCTCCTCGTCGCATACGCTCCTGTGGGGTCTCGTCTTTCTCGCATTCCCACAGGAGTCTACGTGTATTCAGTCTGCTGAGTACTTCTTCTCCCATTTTTTTACGTATAAAACAACAAACTTTGAGAAAAGGAGCCTTTTTAAAAGATAGCTCTCTTATATTTTAGTGTTGTTTTTTAGATAAATTGATTAGACAGAGAATCCGCGGAAAGGGAGCGGATTTTCGCGAATATCAACATTGTAGTTTAAAAGAGCCTAAAAGATAAAAAAGGTGAGTTGGGTTGCAAATTTGTATATGTTTTTAGCTAGGGGTGGTTTATTAGGCATTCTAATAAACTGCCCTTTTTATTTGGAGTCTTGTTCATTCAAAAGTGCGAATTTTTCCTTATGGCAACTTTTTCGGTGCAAACTTAAACTGTTTTCTTCTAGCTTTAAGTATGCAAGGTGACAACTTTTTTTCTCTAGACCCAACCGATTTTATTTTGATAAGATACTTAAGTGAATTTTTTTTAAAAGATAAGAAAGCATAAAACTATTGAAGCTAGATGGAGATCTAACATGCAGTACTGGATGTACTAGTGCTGATGCTGCCATATAATCTCGCGTTTTTAATCGGATAGCGTCTGGCCCTTGTGAAAAATAACCCTTTCCCTCTAAAAGTAAAAAACACTTTTTGAGCCAAGAGAACATTTTTCTTCGGGGCTGAACAAGGCGTCTGTGCTTTTCTTATGAGGGGGAAGGTTTATTGTGTCGACAAGAGAGTCTATAGCAAAAAAAGTAGCTTGGATAAGTGTGATAAGCAATATTTTGTTAACAGTGGGTAAATTAGTAGTCGGTTGGTTTGGAAATAGTGATGCTGTGTTTGCTGACGGTATTCATTCAGCGGCAGATGTTTTTGCGTCCATTATTGTCCTTTTAGTTATAAAGTTAGCAAATAAACCGGCTGATAAAGAGCATCCGTATGGACACGGCAAAGCAGAAATTATTGTGTCAGGAATTGTTGGAATCGTATTGTTTATTGTTTCATTATATGTAGTTTATGAAGCTGTTACCGGTTTCTTTCATCCAATTGCAACACCAAATATTCTTGCCATGTGGATAGCTGTTATTTCTTATGGAGCTAAAGAATTTCTTTATAGATATTCGCTGAAAATTTCGAAAGAACAAAACAGCAAGGCGATTGAAGCCATTGCATATGACCATAAAGCAGATATTGTAGCATCAATCGCTGCAGCAATAGGGGTTATTTTATCGATTTTAGGAGATAAATGGAACATCGGATTTTTGCTTTACGGAGATAAAGTAGCCAGTATGGTCGTTGCCTACTTAATCTTTAAAATAGCGAAAGAAATGCTTCAAGAAGCATTTGATATTTTGCTGGAGCGTAATGTTGATTCAGACATATTGCTTGATTATCGTGCCATTATTTCATCTTTTCCTGAAGTGAAAAGAATTGACAGAATCAGAGCAAGAGAACACGGTCACTACGTATTAGTCGATCTTAGAATCTCCATTGACCATTACAAAACAATTAAAGAAGGACATGATCTTTCTAGAGAAATTAAGCAAATGCTAATGAAAAAATACGATAATATCGAAGAAGTGCTGATTCACTTGAATCCTTACTTTGATTAGGTGCACTGGCACCGCCCGAAGATGATTGTTTTTTTTGACGATAGTTAAGATCGGTGAGGCTAGGAACCACAATTCAAATCGTTCGAAATTTTGAGGGTAAATCGGTATAATAAACATTTGACAAAAATGTGACAGGAAGGGAGGGGAATTATGCCACTCATTATAATTGCATTAGGCATTATCTTATTGCTGCTCTTAATTATCCGTTTGAAGTGTAATGCATTTGTTTCTTTAATTATTGTATCGCTTGTTATCGGCTTGCTGATGGGCATGAATCCTGTTGAAACGATTAAATCTGTTGAGTCTGGCATCGGCGGCATGTTAGGTTCACTTGCTTTAATATTAGGATTTGGAGCGATGCTTGGAAAGCTCATGGAAGACTCTGGAGCAGCTCAACGCATCGCAACGACATTAATTGATCGATTTGGACGTAAAAACATTCAGTGGGCAGGTCTTTTAACAGGGTTTATTGTCGGTATTGCACTGTTTTTTGATACAGGATTTATCCTTTTAATACCGCTTGTTTTTACAATTGCTCTTCAAGCGAAATTGCCTGTTCTTTACATAGGAATGCCGGTTTCAGCAGCATTAATAACCGTTCACGGATTGTTTCCTCCTCATCCAGGACCAACTGCGATAGCGGATATTTTTAATGCCCAAGTTGGCATGATTTTATTAATTGGAATGATCGTTGTGATTCCATCCATTATCGTTTCTGGAATCATCTATCCGAATTTTTTTCTTAAACAAAAAGAAATGGAAGTTACAGTGCCAAAGCAGTTGTTTCATGCAAAAATATTGCCAGATGAGCAATTGCCGGGCTTCGGAGTCAGTTTGCTGATGGCGTTACTGCCTGTTGTCCTTATGGGGATTCGTTCTATTTTGGAGTTGACCATTACAAACTCGAAAGTATTGGTATTCTTTCATTTTGTAGGTGATCCTGCTGTAGCGTTATTAATTACCTTGATTATTGCTATTTATACATTAGGTTTGAAAAGAGGGCTTTCCATTGGTTCCATTATGAAAAGTCTAGAGACATCTGTTCTATCGATTGCGATGATCTTATTAATAAATGGTGGAGGCGGTGCGCTGAAGCAAGTAATCATCGACAGTGGTACGGGTGACTATATCGCTTCATTGATGAAAGACGTTTTCATTCCGCCTCTATTACTTGGCTTCTTTATAGCAGCAGCATTGCGCCTTACTTTAGGAGCTGCCACGATAGCTGGAATCACGGCTTCAGGCATTGTGCTTCCACTGACCGTTGCTTCTAATGTTAGTCCAGAGTTGATGGTATTGGCGATCGGCGCAGGCAGTATGACCTTTTCACACGTCAACGATCCAGGCTTTTGGATTTTTAAAGAATACTTTAATTTATCTATTGGCCGAACAATAAAAACATGGTCGATGATGACACTGATCAGTTCATTAGTTTCGCTTGGCATGATCCTATTGTTAAGTCTTTTTATTAATTGATCTTCCTATTTTATAAAAGGCTCTTTTCTTATAGATTGTTGTTAGTTAACCCGTAGCCTGAATACACTTCGCTTTCCGCGGACGAGTGCCGAGCCTCCTCGTCGCTATGCTCCTGTGGGGTCTCGTCTTTCTCGCTTTTCCCGCAGGAGTCTACGTGTATTCAGGCTGCTCAGTGCTTCAACTATGTTTATTGTTTTATTCAAAAACAACAAACTTTTAGAAAACAGTCTTATAAAAAAATAAACAGAATCAAAAAAATCCAAGGAGAAATCTCACCTTGGATTTTTTTGATTGAGAGACTTTACAAATTCCACGTCTAATTATCATATTCAAACTTTTCTTAGAGTAGAAAGTTTGCTAAATCTAGATATTTATTTACTTTAGGATAACATTATCTTAAAAATTCATCTGTACCATAAAAAGAATAAGGATAGAAAGCTATACCTTTAAAAGTATCAGAATATGGGAGTAATTAAAATAAATGAAATGGGGAATGGATAGATGAATAAATGTGTGGCACATCGTGGATGGTCAGGGAGAGCACCGGAAAATACGCTTGCAGCGTTTAAACTTGCTTTATTAGAACCAAACATTTATGCATTGGAGTTGGATGTTCATCTTTCCAAAGATGGAGTTCCTGTTGTGATTCATGACCATTCATTGGATCGTACAACTAATGGAAGAGGTCCAGTTATTGAACGAACAGTCGAACAGTTGAAAGTATTGGATGCAGGCAAATGGTAAGGTCCACTATTTGAAGAGGAAAGAATCCCTTTATTAGAAGAAGTCTTGCATTTAGCAAAGGGGAAAAAACATCTTGTGATTGAATTAAAGCAAACGGGCAACTTATATAGCGGATTGGAAGAAAAGGTTGCAGAATTGATCAACAAGTATGGCATGCTGAATCAAGTAACCATTATATCTTTTGATCATCAATCTATTAAAAGAATGAAAGAAATCGAGAAGAGCGTGGAAGTAGGTCTGCTATTTTATGGTCGTCCTATGATGCTAGCCGAGCAAATAGACCATATTGGTGCTAGTCATTTGTCTATTTACCACGGTTTTATTACAGAAGAACTGGTAGAATCCTTAAAAAATCATCGAGTTCAAATCGGCACTTGGACCGTTAATGATTTAAAATCAGCCGAAAGGATAAAAAGCATAAGTAAAGATATTTTGATTACAACAAATCATCCAGAATTGATCATGGAAAAGAAAAAAACATCAGTACACGTCTAATCAGTGACAAAAAGGAAAATGGGTGAAATAATGAATCAACTAACGATTTCTTTTATTATTCCTTCCTATAATGAAGAAGCTAATATTGCAGGAGTGTTAAACGCAATCACTAAGGAAATGAAGCAGCAGCATTATCAATTTGAAATCCTATTTATAGATGACGGAAGCACCGATGGGACAATGGAGACGATTCAACAGCTTGCTTTTGATTATCCGGTTGTAAAGTATCTATCCTTTACAAGGAATTTTGGAAAAGAAGCAGCTGTTTTAGCTGGACTGCAGCACGCGAAGGGAGAAGCAGTAATAATGATGGATGCTGATTTGCAGCATCCTGCTTCAATGGTTGGCCACTTTATTAGAGGGTTTGAAGAAGGGTATGATCAAGTCATTGCCAAGCGGAATCGCAAAGGGGATTCTCGTTTTCGTTCAGCGATTTCTTCTGCTTATTATCGCATCGTAAACAAAGCGGTGGATGTTCGTTTATCCGATGGAGAAGGAGATTTCCGATTATTGAGCAGGAAAGCCGTTCAAGCATTATTAACTTTAAGTGAAGGCAATCGTTTTTCAAAAGGGTTGTATTCATGGATTGGATTAGACCAGAAAATTATTAGTTATGAAAACGTTGCAAGAGAAAAGGGAGAAACGAAGTGGTCTATTTCTAAACTATTAAATTATGGAATTGACGGAATTATTTCTTTTAATAATAAACCATTAAGATTATGTTTTTATATGGGAACTATCATTTTAATGTTATCACTTATCTATATTGGCATTACTTTTTTTCAAATTTTGCAAAATGGCATTGATGTTCCAGGATATTTCACGACGATATCTGCCGTTCTTTTTTTAGGAGGAATTCAACTCGTTTGTATGGGGATTATCGGGGAATATATTGGTCGCATCTATTATGAAACAAAAAAACGTCCGCATTATTTAATTAAGCATACAAATATAGAGAAGAGTGAAGAAAATGAAGTCTATAAATCAAGATTTTAGTATGCTCTTCTACCTTTTATCAGCTAGTTTTGTAGTGGCTTTTTTTAGTCACTTATTTTTTTTATCAGAATGGTTTCATGGAAGGTATATGGCAGGGATAGGTGATGGAATTGGTCAAATACTTCCTATTAAGCAGTTGCTTTATGAGGAGTATACGAATGGAAATTTCTTTTATTCCACTGCATTTGGTTTAGGTGGAGGAATTTATTCTCAATTAGGCTATTATTTTTCGACTTCAACGGTGTTTATTTTTACCGTTCTTATTACCTTTTGTTTGGAAAGTGCGCAGCTCATCCATAAACCTGATCTATTTTATTGGGCTGATATTATTCTTGTTATCAGTATCATCCGGATGACGTTGATTATTATGTTTGCTTCATTATTTTTTCGATATATCCATTTTCGAGTACTTCCGGCTTTTATAGGTGCTTCGTTGTATGGAACTAGTGTAATTTATTTTCGCCATGTTGTGTTTTGGGAATTTTTTGTCGATGCGATGCTGTGGCTGCCGCTGTTATTGTTTGGGGTAGAAAAAATAATCAGAGAGAAAAAGGTCGGATGGTTCATCTTTGCCGTTTCGATTAGTTTAGTTAATAATTTTTATTTTTCTTATATAAATTTTTTATTTATCGGCCTTTATATTGTTTTTAGATGGTTGATTCCATTAATCGATCATGAAGCAGGGAAAATCGTACAAGTGAAAATGTATATTTTAAGCGGCTTAGCTGCATTTAGCATAAGTGCTGTTGCGATTATTCCTGTTGTGAGCGGGTATTTACATAATTTTCGTCCACCGTATGAAGACAAGATCCCGTTTTATGAGTTTACGGACAATCTATTATGGAATGGAAAAATTATCATCTTGCCTGCTTTTGTTGTTCTAAGTCTATTTGTGTTGTCTTTTTATAAAGAACGATTGTTTCGGTTATTTGCTTGTTTAACGATCTTATTATCTATTATGCATTTTAGCCCAATGGTTGCAAGTGCTTTTAATGGGTTTTCAGCTCCACAGTATCGCTGGGAATATATATTATCTTTCGTTGCGGGAGGAGCAGTCGCTGCTGCACTGCAGCAAATGGATAAAGTCAACATTCGAGAGGCGGGAGCTTCTATAATAGGAGCAGTTTCCTTATATATTCTTTTGATTTATTTAGATACTAGTGCTTTTTTTGCACTCCTAAAAAAATCAGTTGAACTTTTTGCGGCAGCTGCGATTGTGATTCTGTTTGGTTTTTATAGCTGGAAAAAAAATAAACAGCTGCTTGCTGGACTGGCAGCAGGGATATTAATCTCTAGCATTTATCTCGCAAATCAATACCAAGAAGAGAAGCTGTCAAACAAAGGGAATGTAAAAGAAGTTTCAAAAGCGCTTATGCTAAGTGATGCATACAATGGTAAAGATCAAAGAGCGTTAATTGAAAAGATAAAAGAACAAGAAAGTGATCCATTTGCCAGGATTGATTGGATGCTCGATACACGAAATAATACACCAATTGTACAAAATTTTAATGGTTTTAGTGTATATTCCAGTATTTTAAACAAGCACTTGCTTTTTTTTTACTTATTCGATTTGGAGATAGACATGGGAAGAGAGAGCGTAAGCCGTTACGCATCACTTGGAGACCGAGCAAATCTTTACAGTATATTAGAAGGTAAATATTATATAGAAAAAAAAGGAAAAACAAGCATACCATACGGATTTGAAGAAATATTTACGAGTGGAAACTATATTGCTTATAAAAATAAATATTGTTTGCCTTTTGTCCGGACAACTGACAAAGTCTTCTATGAGGATCAATTTGTACATGCGTCCCCTGTCGCAAAGGAAAGAGCCATGCTAGAAGGCATTATGTTAAAGGAAGGGAACGGTACGGACAAGGATGTTCCAGAGAGTGTCAATAAGATAAACGAAGTGACAGTAAAAGCTGCAGGTGCTTCCTATCAAGGAGATGTACTTTCTGTAACGGATGAAAAAGGCGGAGTAGATCTTATCATCAATAACAGCAGCTCGACTGCAAAAGATTACTATATTTCTTTTTACTTAAAAAGCTTGGAAGACAAAGATAGGGATGAATTCACATTAACCGTCAATGACTATGTGACAACAAGAAAAACGAATCATTCCATTTACAAAACAAATGTAAATGATCTCACTATCCGAGTACAAAAAGCGAACAAAATTTCCATCCGTATTCCTAAAGGAAAGTATAAATTGGCTAACTTCGAGTTATATGAAGAAGATTATCGCCTATTAGAATCAATCAAAAAAGAAACAGACAGGAAACCGAATGTACCGGTCAATTTTTCAGGAAATAATATAAACATCTCCTATAACAATATAACTGAACAAAAATATATGATATTACCAGTTCCTTTTGAAAAAGGTTGGCATGTCTATGTAAATGGAAAAAAGCAGCAAGTACATCAAGCGAATTATGCTTTTACTGGGATAGAGCTTAATAAAGGAAAAAATGAAATCAAGCTCGTGTATTATCCACCATACTTCAGAAGTTCTCTTTTTATCACGATTAGTTCGCTGCTTATTGTTTTCGTTTTTTTGAGAAGAGGAAGAAGCTTGTTGAAATAATGAAGAAGGAAAAGGAGGCGGATGACCTCCTTTTTTAATTACAATTATTCACAGTGCCGCTCTTTTTAAACAGGGATAAAAGAAATACGGCATTGGCGATCGGAATCATTGCCTCTGGCATCTGGGGTATGAGTAAAGTATTTGATATGGTTGTAAATGGTAGGAGCATTATCGACTACTTCGCTATCGAGAATATCAATAGTAGAAATGTGAATCTCGTCTTTGTTTATGTCAATTATCCGAAATGCGTGTTCATCTAAACAAGCTGAAGTTTGCACAAACGTCCAATTTTCCTTTTGCACGATGGAGTTAACATGGGTATGCCCATTTACATAAACCCCAATGCCTTCTTTTTGCTCTAATATATTCCACATATCAATGCTTGGATGAATCGAGCCTTTGTCAATCTCCGAATTTTTTGTCGTATTATATACAGGGTGGTGGGCGAAAACGATTAATGGTTTAGTTCCAGATGTCCATACAACTTCCTGAAACCAATCTAATTGTTCCTCATCCATCCAGCCTCCCCAATCTTCAAAATCCATTTCTCTAGCCGTATCTAAAAAAGCAAAAACAGCAGAGTCCGTAGTGATAGAATGATAACGAGGCTGATCTGTAATAGAAAGAACTTCTTTTTTTGTTTGTCCGTACACATCATGATTTCCTAAAACATGGAAAAAGTTTCTGTCTTTTTTTCGTAAAAGGTTGTAAATGCCTTCGAACTCAAGGGAAAGACCGAAATTCGTTAAATCTCCAAGCGAAACATGTAAATCAGCGTCAATCTCTAAAAAGCGTTCAATAAATACGCGATAAAAATTAGCTCGTGCATCCATTAATCCTGAAATATTTTCATCGATTGCCGGATAATGCAAATCACCCATTACTACAATCTTCACTATACATTCTCCTTTGCATCATTTTTTAGAATACAGAACGATTACATACACATACATTTTAAGGCAAGTTTATTAATCGCTATTAGGAATCGTATTAATAGTTTGTAAAGTCTTCCATATGTAGGGTGATTGTTCTTTATACGCTTAATCGAAAAAAATTTTCTATGAACTAGGATTTCAGATTATGTGTAAAGTTTATATATTATAACTCAAACTTCGCACCTTCAAATTCGTTTGCAAATCTTGATAGGACTTGGTTTAGAACAATAAAAAGTAAGGCTTGTTTTTATTGTTGAGGTTGCTTTCCACTACGGGTTGCTTCGCTTTCCGCGGGGTGGGAGCTGAGCCTCCTCGGCGTTGCCTTGCGGGGTCTCAGCCTTCCCACATTTCCCGCAGGAGTCTTCGCACCCTCCGTTACAAGCAAGTTGTTTTAAAATAAGTTCTTGTTTTCGAATTTTATTACAAGGTATTATTGCTAAACAATAGTAGCGTTGATTTTTTTCATGTTATTATTCAACGTTGTTCTACCAAAATGTGCCGCTTGAGTCTATTTCTAAAAGGTGGGTGTTTTCACCAGTTCAGCGACAGCAACTAATTCATCAAACGGCTTGATTGGAGTGGAAGGTGCGAGACTCCTGTGGGATTAGCGGGTTAGATGAGACCCCGCAGGCGCAAGCGCCGAGGAGGCTCATCGCACGCCCCACGGAAAGCGAGCATCCTGAAACGGAAAGCAAGCCCCTATTTGGAAGGAATAATGTTTGCAAAAAAACACCCTAAAAGACTAATCAATCACCCTTTTTTAATTGCCCTAAACCAAGTTATAGCAATACATGAAGAGGAATTTATAACTGCGAAGTTAGAGTTATAACTATTTACAATTTACCAAATTTTAGATATAATTTCGGTTAAATAATAATGAAAAGGCAATGAAGAGGAAAAGTAGAAGGGTGTTATCTTTTTCAGAGAGCTTCGGTAGCTGTAAAGAAGCAAAGATTTCCCTTTGAACAATGGCCTCTAAGCTTCGTACTGAACGTATTTAGGTTTACTAGTAGGCTGCGACAAGAGTTGGTACTTGTTATCAAAACCATAGTATAAGAGTAAGAGTTCTTTACTCTGTACTTAGTGAGGCTTTTGCATGCGAGTGCGAAAGTAAAAAAAGGTGGTACCACGGGAATCCAAACCTCGTCCTTATCTATAACTAGATAAGGGCGGGGTTTTTTCTATATATAAAGGAGATGATTCGATGGGGAAATTAAATAGCTTTATATTTTCATCATTAAGAAATGTTAAAAGAGATTACTCTACATCCGCAGTCGTAATCGGTTTAATTGCAACTTTAGTTTCATATGCGGGTCCTTTATTAATTGTTTTTCAAGCAGCTAAAGTAGCGCACTTAAGTGAAGATATAGTTTCTTCTTGGATATGGGCTATTTCATTTGGAAGTGGATTAACATGTATATTATTAAGCTTGTGGTTTAAAGCTCCGATTATTACCGCTTTTTCTACACCGGGAGCTGTTTTATTGGTATCTAGTTGGAGTACATACTCCTACTCTGAAGCAATTGGAGCGTTTATCGTTTCCGCTGTTATAATGACTATTTTAGGCATGACGGGTCTTTTCTCATCCATTATGAAAAAAATTCCGCCATCCATTACAACGGCTATGTTGGCAGGGATATTACTGCATTTTGGTATTAGTGTATTTACATCTTTAGGGAAACTGCCTGTTGTCATTATTCCCATGCTCGTTTTTTATCTCTTGTCTAAACGATTAATTCCTAGATATGCCGTCATTGTATCATTAATGGCAGGATTGTTTACTGCATATTTAGGACATGAATTGCATTTTCAGCACGTTCATTTTCAGTTGGTGAGTCCTATTTTTACAGCACCGTCCTTTTCTTTAAATGCTTTAATTGGAATTGGTATTCCATTATGTATAGTGACAATGGCGTCGCAAAATGCACCTGGAATTAGTGTGTTAAGGGCGGACGGTTATGAAACGCCTGCAAGTCCGCTCATTACAGCAACGGGTTTATCCTCACTTTTCTTTGCATCGTTTGGTTCTCATGGCATCAACTTAGCAGCCATCACAGCAGCGATCTGTACAGGAAAAGAAGCACATGCTAATCCAGATAAACGCTATATAGCTGGCATATCTTGTGGAATGTTTTATCTTATCTTTGGCTTGTTTGGAGCCACTATCGCTTCCCTATTTAATGCTTTTCCTCAAGAACTAATTGTAGGGATTGCCGGAATTGCTTTTTTTGGATCACTAAGCTCCAGTTTAAGTGTATCGATGCAAGGTGAAAAAAAGGAAATTGCTTTAATTACCTTTCTTGTTACAGCATCAGGAGTTTCCATGTTTGGAATAGGATCTGCCTTTTGGGGATTAATCGCAGGATTGTTTGTCGATTGGATTTTATTTGGAAGGTTTCGGATTATTGGTTTTACACAACAAAAGGAAGAAATAAAAGGATAAACAGAGGGCGGGACATTTTTTGCCTCTAGAGGCTATCAGCAATACTATTAAATGAAAAAAATCAACTTCATTCAATGAATTCAACGGTATTAAGCTTGCATGTCGAGTTCAGTTTGTGCAGGTTAAGTTATTCCAAAAAAAGTTCTCAAGTAAATCTTACTTGAGAGTTTTTTTTGAATAGGCTGTGTTAAAGCTAATTGTTGATTTTGATACTTTATTGATTGAAGCGGAAGGCATGAGACTGCTTCGGGAAAAACGAGTCAAAGGGAGACCCCACAGGCGGATAGCTGGCCACTGAAGAAGTGTTTTATTTATTATATAAATTATAGGTAAAACCTTTATATTAAGTAGGATAAAAATGATATAGAGAGTTTGAAAACGACCATCATGTTGGTTAGGAGAGGCGTCCGCACGACTCCTGTGGGATTAGCGAGACAGGCGAGACCCCACAGGAGCAAAGCGACGAGGAGGCTCGGCGCTCGCCCCGCGGAAAGCGTGTGGTAAGCCTCGGAAAACCGAACGAAAACCTCTAAGTGCTTGGATTTTCACTATCTATATATCATAGCATCCACTTTTTTTCAGTGACCTCCGCACAGTGCCGAGGATGCTCCCGGACCGCCCTCGGAAAGCGAATGCCTTTCGCTGGCAATCAACAGGTAGATTTAACAGAGCCTTTGAATAAATTACGATGATTTACATCAAAATAAGGAGCGATTCGATTAAATTTGTATAAAAGGAGAATAAGGATGCGTAAACAATTTTTTAAGATTTTGCTATTTATTAGCTTACTTGTAATCACTGCATCTCCAATGAGAATTGCAGCTCAAGGAAATTCGAACGAACCAAATCATTGTGTTTCTTCTCAAGCAGCAGCCTTAAAAGGAGATTTAAGAAGATTATGGATTGACCACACGATATGGACAAGAAATTATATTATCAGTGCTTTAGCAGGGTTGGAAGATCAAGAGAAGGTATTGGTAAGACTGCTTAAAAATCAAGAGGATATTGGCAATGCTATTAAACCTTTTTATGGGGATAAAGCAGGGGATAGACTAACAGAACTATTAAAGGAACATATTGTGCTTGCAGGAAAATTAGTAGACGCGGTAAAACAAAATAACGAAGCAGATATAAAAAAATACAATAAAGAGTGGCATCGAAACGCTGATGATATTGCAAAATTTTTAAGTGATGCTAATCCAAATTGGAAGTTATCCGTGATAAAGGATTTAATGTATGAACATTTAAAATTAGTCACAGATGAAGTGGTCGCAAGAAATCAAAAAGATTGGGATGCGGATATTATCGCTTTTGATAAAGGGGAAGATCATATTATTATGTTGGCTGATGAACTTGCTAATGGAATCATCAAACAATTTCCAGCTAAATTTCCAACTAAATAAAAAATGAATAAAAAAGTTAAAAAGCTCTATTTTTAGATGAATAGAGCTTTTTACTTTTATGCTTACAACGTTAGTAAAGCCTGCCCAAGAAGGAACAAGAAATGTCTTACATTCAATTAATAAAGCCAGCTCAGTAAAGCGGGTTGTATTAACTAGCAGCGTTGCAGCTGTTAACGGTGATAATCGTGATATGGAAGGTAAGCAATTTTTAACAGAAGCAGATTGGAATGTGACCAGTTCCTTAAAGCACCAGCCTTATAATTATTCGAAAACAGTCGCAGAAAAAGAAGCATGGAAAATAGCGAATGCACAAAATAGCTGGGACCTTGTTACGATTAACCCAGGGTTTGTATTAGGACCATCTTTAGCAAAACGAACAGATTCCACTAGTATTTCTACAATACTGGACATCTTAAAAGGTACGTATAAAACGGGAGTGCCAAATTTAACTTTCGGAATTGTTGATGTACGAGATGTGGCGAAAGCGCAATTGCTTGTAGCTTTTACTGAAACTGCTTCAGGACGATACATCATATCGAACAAAGAAGCGACCTTATTGGATATGGCAAAGATTTTTGAAAAAAATTTCCCAAATAAATATCCGCTTCCAAAGAGAGAGGTGCCTAAACCATTGATGTGGATCATGGCCCCGATGCCAGGGCTAACAAGAGAATTCGTATCTAAAAACGTTGGGCATAACTTTAAGCTTAACAACAATAAGAGCATAAAAGAATTAGGGATGGTCTATCGAAGTATTGAATCCACCTTAATAGAGCAAAAGAAACAGCTAGAAATAGATAAAATGATATAGAAGATGCTTCTTGGCACCTCTCGAAGATTGTTAGGTTTTGTTGAGGGTATTACGACAAAATCCACATAAAGCTAGTACTTTTTTGAAAGGCTTTGTTAAACGATCATGTTGTTTATAGGAAGGGAATCTTCGAGACTCCTGCGGAAAAACGGGCTGGCAAGACCCAGCTAGGGAGGAACGGAGGCCACTGAAGAAGTGTTTTATTATATAAATTATAAGTAAAACTCTTATATTTAGTAGGATAAAAATGGTATAGAGAGTTTGGAAACGACCATCATGTTGGTTAGGAGAGGCGTCCGCACGACTCCTGCGGGATTAGCGAGACAGGCGAGACCCCACAGGACCACAGGAAAAAAGCGACGAGGAGGCTCGGCGGAAAGCGTGTGGTAAGCCTCGGAAAACCGAACGAACACCTCTGAGTGCTTGGATTTTCATTATCTATATTTCATACGCATCCACTTTTTCAGTGACCTTGAGGAACGAGCGAGGAGGCTCGGCACTCGTCCGCAGAAAGCGAAGTGTATTCAGGCTGAGGGGTAAATAACAACAACTTATACGAAATGAGCGATAAAAAAAACAAACAATGGAAGTCATCATTCCATTGTTTGCACATCGTTTTTCTCTTTGTTAAGTTATTACATTAATATGGATAGTACGGATAAGGGTATGGATATGGAGGATAATAATAAGGAAATAAGGCAAGAGCAGTTAACGCAGCAAGTGGGAAAAATCTTCGTCTAAAGCGGCGAAATCTTCTTCTGTAAGGGGCTCCTCCACCATATTGCCGATCCGGCTGATCCGTTTCCTCATGTACATCTTCACCAACCAACATAGAAACTCCATTGTTATCAACATTTTCAATGATTCCATCGACCGTTTGCCCATCCTGCAACGTGACCATAACATGATATCCCGTATGTTGATTATATTGATCATATAAAGATCTGAACTGACCGTAGTCGCTATATTGCATATTTCTTCCATACGTCATAATGTTCCTCTCCTTTCCATACATATGATATTCACCTAGTTTTGAAATGTCACAAAAATAAATCTTTAAAGTAACTTAAGATTTTCATAGTTATAAAAATTTGAAATTAGGGTTAATATTGATATATATAAACGGAGATTTGTATATGGAAAGAAAACTAATTTATATTCTTTCAGTACTATACCTAATTTTATAATAAACGGGGGAGAAAAATGGGGAAAAAGGTCAATAGAGTTCGATATGAGCTGGATTCTGCTGGAGTAAAGTCTTTGCCAATGGATGAAATTAAAACCATTTTGCGCGGAGCAGACGAATTAATCCTGTCTGGTGGCCGTGCTATGCTCGCCAAAATTCTTGCTGGGTCAAAAGATAAAAAATTATTGGAGCTTGAATTGAATCATTGCCCCGTTTATGGAGCTTTTAAGGGGACAACCCAAAAAGAGATTCTTGCAAAAATCGACTGGATGATTCTGAATCATTATTTAGAAATTGAATATGATTTTCGACTTCCTTTGCTTGTCTTTACGGATAAAGGATGGGAAATTGAGCGGGATACGTATGCTGAAGAATTGCTGGAAAAACTGATTGAAGCTGCGAAAAACAAACGATACGAATTTGTAGAAACATTAAAAGATCGAAATCGCGGCATGATTCTTTTATTATTAGATAAGATAGCTGAATCAAACAACAAAGAGTTAATCATCATCCTCAAAGCATGGAAAATGATCGATTACAACAAAGTAAGAACAAGAATCCAGGAAGTCATCGAAGTATTGGAGAAAGCGGAAGAAGAGATTCAAATGAATATGGATAAAGATGCGATCTCTTTTGCAGCTAATAAAAAATGGCTTTCCATTCCTAAGGATATTCGCAGTGAATTGGAACGAAATGTATGGTGCACCACTTGCGGTGATGTCGTGCAAATTGAAAAATATATGGTCAAAGAAGCACAATTTGGCATCGTTTTACAAGGTAAATGTAAAATTTGCGGTCATGAGGTTGCAAGGGTGATAGACTAGTTTTGGATGTAAAGAGGTCATCAGGCTGTTGAAAAACGTTCGCTCTCTTCGTCACTCCCCGTTTTTTGCGGTGCTCATTACCCAAAAACGGTAACTCCGCTCCTCAAAAAGGGTCGTTCCTCGATAGACAAACGTTTTCATTCAGCCTGAAATTTTGCAGTCTTACTTTTTCGACACTCTGAGGGCATATTTGGACCTCTTTTCTGTTGTGGACGTTTATACAACTATTATTTCTGGCAGCTGTTCTGCTAGCTGAGGGCTGCCTGCTTGAAGCAGTTGCCAGTCACTCCATCCCAGGGACTATTTAATCTTTCCGAGTAAGAAAACCCCATAGTTGATTGGAGAATAAAAAGTTTGCTTCCACATTTGTTGTTCGTTCGCTTTTTTAAATGCTATTCGAAGATCACGTCCATTTACTTCAATAAATTTAACTTTTCCTTCTGTAGTAACTGCTAAATCCATCCCTAAATCTGCTGTGAATGGAGCAAGTTGTTCTATTTTCGCCGCAATTTGCAGTGCGGTGTTTTTTAAATCCTCGTATATGGATAATGCATTATCTTGTTCAAATATAGTATTTAAAATAGTCATCGCGGAAATAGCTTTCCCCCCAACTGCTAAATTTGCTGCATGTGACTTTTTATTCCCCATTTTCGCTACCACTCCTGAAATCGTCCAAGTTCCCATTTCTCCTTTTTGAACGGAAATTCTGAAGTCAATAGGCCTTTCATCAAGGGAGATAATAGAGATGCCTTCCTGAATCATATAGTAGTTTGCTGAGACAGTTTGAAAAACATCTGTTAAAGAATTCACGGTTATTTTTTCGGTTACATGTTTTCTGTTTTTTGTAGAAGTCAATTCCATGTAATCCTTCTCTTTTTTTAACCTAATAACCCCTTTTCCTAAACTTCCAGAACGGGGTTTTAAATATATGGTTCCGTAGGTGTTTAACCATTCGGAAAGTTGTTTTTTTGTTTTTAATTTTTCTGTTGCAGGAAGATATGCCTTTGTAGTGCTATGTTGAAGAAGATTTCGGTGTACTTTCCATTTATTAAATTTAGTGGCGCTGTTAAATAATATCACCTTAGTAGAATCAATTTTAGAGAGTACCTCTTTCATTTTCTTTTTTGACCGGAGACGATTATGAATAACAGCAGGTAGTTTAAAAATACCTTTTGAAAAAGTAAAGTTTTTACGATTCCAATAAAAACCATAAACAGAACTCTCAGAAATGATTAACTGATCGGAGAAAAAAATAACAGTCTTTCCCTTATTGCGTGCTGCTTCTGTATAAAATGGCAGAAATTCAAATCCAAACCTACCTCTTAGTGCTTTTTTAAGTTGAGTTTCACTAATTAACACACCAATATCTGCATCCATTATTTTATCCTTTCTTATAGTATCAGAATTTATATGTCTCAAGTTAGATAACTGTCTAGCTCAGACGTATAGGATGTACTAGTGCCGGCGTTGCCACAGGCTCGCAGGATGCGAGTCAATCGACGTTGCCACAGGACGTGGCGTAGTTAGTCGATTTTCCTCTTTTGCGTATTTAGCCGGCCAGCGCCTAGCCCCTGTGAAAAATAACCCTTTGCCTCTAAAAGTAAAAAGCACTTTTCGAGTCAAATGAACATTTTTCTTCGGGGCTGAGCAAGGCGCTTCCGCTTTTCTATATTGGATTGCTCTTCCATAAATATTATGAGGTTTTTGGAAAGAAGTTCCTCTGTATTTTACCCTGATGAATTTAGTTAGTGTCAGCCCTTTGCAAATTTCATATGTTATATAGGGTTAAAAGTCTATATAATTATTTGTTTTCCTAAAATCTAGAATTTTACAGGGGATGACGTGAAGGTATGCAAACAATTGTTTTTCTAGGAAGCAATAAATCTGGCAGCAGCAGGGATGCTGTATTTTCCGCAGCGAATTTAGGCTATTTTATTGTACTCCTAACAGATAGAGAGAAGTTTATCGAGCAAAGGGATGAATTTTCTGATGTAGACTTAATGATCTTAATGCAAGACTTATTGGATGAAAATAAAGTGAAGGAAAAGATCTCTTATTTAGAAAGTCAAGGTAAAGAAATAAAAGCTTGTATCAGTTTAATAGACCCATTTGTTTATCTTGCAGCAAAGATAACAGCCGATCTTGATTTAGCGCCATTATCTGTTGAAGCATTGAAACTAATGGGAAATAAAATAGATGTTAGAAAAGAGTTAAGCAGCATCGATGTAAATCCTTTTTTTATTTCTTATCAAAATGAATCAATTGATGAATTTGTTGAGAACTATAAGGAACATCTACCCCTCGTAATAAAGCCTCCTGTTTCTAATGGTTCTAAAGATGTTTTGCTTGTAGAGACCATTGATCAATTTCGAAATGGTTTAACGTTTCTGAAAGACAAACTTTCTAATTCCCCCATATTAATGGAAGGATATATAAATGGACCTCAGTATATTATTGAAGTAGTTTGCTATGAAAGTACGGTTCATATTGTGGGAGTTGTAGAACAGGAAATATCGCATCATGATAGATTTATTATTACAGGATATAACTTCCCAGCATTGCTGAATGAAGAGGATTATGAAAACCTGCAAATAAGTGTTTCTAAGATTGTAAGTCATTTAAACTTGCAAAATGGATCATGTCATTTAGAAATGAGAAGCATAAATGGAAAATGGAAGTTGATTGAGATTAATCCAAGGATTTCAGGAGGAGCGATGAATCGAATAATAAAAGAAGCTACGGGAATTAATTTAACCAATGAAATTATAAAGTTATATTTAGGAAAAGAGCCTTCATTTGAAAAAAAGAAAAAACTATACGTTTCTGCACAATTTTCAACTATAGAAACGAGGGGAACATTATTGAGAGTTACAGGGAGAAATAGAGCTTCGAAGTATCCAGGAGTAAAGGAAGTATATGTTAAACCTCGAAAGGGAGCAGTTATTAATAAGCCGCAATCCCTTGGTGATCGGTATGCTTATGTGATTGCCGTATCAGAAGATCCTGAGGAAGTCAAACGAATAGCTAAATCAGCTGTAAATGAAATTAAGTTTTTAATAAATCCAATGTAATGCGTGTTCAAAAAGGGAACAAAATAGAAGCAGGCAACCGAAGAGATTCACAGCTTTAGTTTGGTGACTTTTTGAACATCCTAATATAGGGGTGTGAGATTTTAAATGAGTTTAATAGGAATGCTCCATTATCAGAAGCATCCTGAACAAGTAACAAAAGCATATGCTTTTGCTGCAGTGGCGAAAATGGAAGGAATTGATTTTTTTTACTTTTCTTATAGTGGGGTTGATTTTGAACACGGCAAAATAAACGGATGGATTTATGAGAGTGGGAAGTGGATACAGAAGGAATTGCCATTTCCAGCAGTAATTATTAATACGAGTTCACCAAAAACAAAGACGCAAAAAACGATTCAAAGACGTCTGAAAAAAATGTCTATTTTTACAAGTTATCCGGTTGGAAACAAAATGAAGGTTTACAGGAAACTTCTTGAAGACGGGAAATACACACAAAACTTGATCCCCTCCTATGAAATGAGTAATGAGGAAGAAGTGTTCGACCTATTATGCAAATATATAAAAATAGTAATGAAACCTTTATCAGGCAATCAAGGGAAAGGCATTTATTTTATACAAAAGGAAGCAGAAGATTCACATAGAATAATAGAAGGGGAAAAAAATTATCTTTATACAAAGGAGGAATTAACATATCTCCTTCAAAAGCTTATAAAGGAACAAAAATATTTAATGCAGCCATTCATTGAAAGTAAAACAAAAGCTGGATTAGCATATGATTTTCGGATTCATGTCCAGAAAAATGGGGAAGGAGACTGGGAAATCAATTTAATTTATCCAAGAATAAGCGGCAATGCAAAACTTGTAAGCAATGTAAGCAGCGGCGGCTATCGAGGAGATTTCATTTCTTTTTTAATGGAAGAATATGAGGAAGGATTTTTAGAAATAAAACAGACAATCGAGCATTTTGCCTTGTCATTTGCTTCACACTTTGATCTATTATACCCCTATTCATTTGACGAACTTGGAATAGATGTTGGTTTGGATAAAAATAAGGCATTATGGATATATGAAGTAAATTGGAGACCAGGTTCTAAGCATCGTGAATTCGCTGTAGCAAAGCTGCTTATACCTTATTGTATGTATCTTGCAAATAACTAAATTCTAAATTAGAGCATGTTCAAAAAGTCACCAAATGATAAGCGTCGAATCTCTTCGTTGGCTTGCTTTTCCGCTACTCACGTATCTGGCAGAGAGGATCTTCAACTAAAAGCACTCACGCCCTGTGAGCAACGTTGAAGTCACCACATCCTGTGGAATGCCGTTGCTCAAAGCTACGCCGCCTCGACCTTCTTGCTTCTAATTTGATCCCTTTTTGAACGCATATTATTAAGGTTCGCCCGAACAATTATCCTATTTTCCAATAAGATAAAGAAAAAAGGCGGATTGGGGAGAGCGTATATGGATGGATATGATAAGGAATCTTGCCATAGAGATTGTATTTGTAAGGCAATGGCTGAATTAAAAGAAATTCAAGATATGATTACGGGATCCTCAACAAAATATTTTGGAAAGCTGCTTTCCAATCTAATAAAAGTGGATACATTACCGTTTATACTTCTAACTGAAAATGGAGCATTAAGTTTGAGTGGCTTTCATTTTAATAAAAGTTTACAAAAAGAAGAATGCTTTCAAACAAGCTTTTTTCGGATAGAGGAGACAGATGTCCACTCTTGCTGTGCCACCGTTTCATTATTATTGCCTATAAATATATTAGGAGAATCAAAATATTCCTTATCAGATGTAATTATCTTGAAAAGAACAAACCAATGTGCCGTTATTGATTTATCCTGTATATGTGCCATTCAAGTGCTAGATTTTGAATTAATGAAAAGAGATATAATCATTGAGCCGAAGTGATTATACTTTGGTTATTGTGATGCTTTATTCCCCTTCCTATCCCTCCTTTTTTATCTTTAAAAAAAGCTGTCAATGAGGTCGCGTTAAAGCCTTAAAAGATAGTTCACTCTTCGTTTTTTGAGCTTTGATGAAGTACAACTACATAGTAATAATACGCCAATTATGTAAAGTATAAGTTGTTTGCCCAATCCCTCTGTTTAACTGCAACATAGAATAATTAATGGTAAAAAAGCATTGATTTTCATCATTAGTAGGATTCCATGAAACAATGAATCTGTTATCAGCTAGAAATAAGAGAAACTATAAGCTGGTGTAGAGCTAATGGAAGATAATGTTGTTCGGGTTTTTATCGAATGATAATATATGGAAAATTTATAAAATAACCGCAAGGAGGACGGGGATGAAAGAGCATGTCACAATGTCGAGGTTTAGGGGCGGCTTTGGCAATCAAATATTTCAATATGCTTTTTTAAAAGTTTATGCTAAAAAATATCATTTACATGTTGAAACACCGTATTGGATTGGCAGGTATTTATATGGTTTTCAAGATTCATATGTTTCCAGCAAATTTCCGTTATTGTTAGAGGAAAACGAATCTAATTTATCAAAAATATTTACAGAACAAAAACCAAAGTATGTGAATGTAGACTTTCGAGGATACTTTCAATTTCATTCATCCCATTATGCTCCTTATAAAGAGTATATTCAATCCTTATTTCAACCGGTTGGAAAGAATAAATACATGCTTGAAAATGGATTAGCGAAAATACGTTCAAAAGGCAAGACGATTGTCGCAATGCATTTACGAAGAGGGGATTATTTACAATATAATAATCCAGTATTTTATGGTCCTCCCACAAAATGGTATAAGGAATGGCTGGAAAGATTTTGGAGTCAGCTTGACAATCCAGTTTTATTTATCGCGAGTGATGAAATAGATCGTGTAATAGATGATTTTCAAGAATATCATCCGATTACTAGCAAGGATATTTTTACAGACATCCAAATGGCCCCTTTTTATCCAGATCATTATATGTTAAGCAATAGTGATATATTGGCTATTTCGAATAGTACTTTTTCATTTACAGCAAGCATGTTAAATAAAAGGGCAAAGATGTTTTTGCGTCCAGATATAAAACAAGAAAAACTAATAGCCTTTGATCCTTGGTCAAGTGATCCGCTCCTGCACTTCAAAAGATCCTATTATTAAGGATTTCTATTAGTAAAAAATTCAAACTTTTTCGAATGAATAAAGAGAAGAGCTAGAAAAGGGTGATAAAATTATGAATGTTGACTTCTGGAAAGACAAAAAAGTGTTGATTACTGGCAACACAGGTTTTAAAGGTTCCTGGTTAAGTTTATGGCTTCATTCATTAGGTGCTAAAGTTACAGGATATAGCTTACATCCGCCGACATCACCAAGCTTATTTGAACTTTGCGAAATAAACAAACTGGTTCCTACTACTTTTGCTGATATTAGAGATAAAAAAAAGGTAGAGGAAACAGTATTTGCAGATAAACCAGATATTATTATCCATATGGCAGCACAGCCGCTTGTAAGAGCATCCTATCTTAATCCAGTTGAAACGTATGAAACGAATGTAATGGGAACAGTTAACCTGCTGGAAGCGGTACGAAGTGCGGTAAACCGCGGGATAAAAATAAAAGCCGTTGTGAATGTAACGACAGATAAATGTTATGAAAATAAGGAGTGGCATTGGGCATATCGAGAAAATGAAACACTTGGAGGCTATGATCCTTACTCGAACAGTAAAGCATGCTCAGAGTTGGTAACAGATGCTTACCGGAATTCCTTTTTTAACAGCGGCAACTATGAAAGCCATGGTGTTGCCATTGGAACAGCCAGGGCTGGGAATGTTATTGGCGGTGGTGATTGGGCCGAGGATCGTTTAATTCCAGATTGTGTGAGAACGCTTTTAAATGGAGAAAAGATATTAATTAGAAATCCTCATGCCATCCGTCCTTGGCAGCATGTGTTAGATCCTTTAAGCGGCTACTTAACTTTAGCGGAAAAACTATATAAGGATGGTCCAATGTATGCAGAAGGCTGGAATTTTGGACCAGATGACAATGATGGGAAACAAGTAGAATGGATCGTTAAAACCATTTGCAAAAAATGGGGGACAGATGCGAATTATGAGGTAGAAAAAGGCGAACATCCTCATGAAGCACATTTTCTAAGATTAGATTGCTCTAAAGCAAAAAAACAATTAGGCTGGCTGCCGAAGTGGGATGCTGGGCATGCACTTGAAAAAGTGGTGGAATGGACAGAAGCTTACAAAAAGAATCAGGATTTATCAGCCGTATGTTTAAAACAGATAAAAGAATACATCAATGAGTGAGGCGATAAAATGAGTTCATTTCGATTTATTGTAATGGGGGATCGTTCTAGCAATAATGTCAATGAATTTAATGCCCTATTAGCGAATATAAAAAAACTTCCGGTTCAGCCGAATTATATCTTATTTGCAGGGGATCTAATATACGGACAAAACGTTGAAGCTGAACTTCAAACTTGGAAAGGAATTGTGGGGAATTATTTTCCACTTGAAAAGGTGCTTCCTGCTTTCGGTAACCATGATAAGGATGAAACTGCATTTAGCAAAGCATTCCCGCATCTTCCGAATGAGCAGCTCGCTGGATACCAAAGAACAGCATATTATGTTGATATTTATAATACACGTTTCATTATTTTAAACTCTAATCGGAAAAATTCAGACGGTCATTACGTTGTAGATACAAAGCAAAGAGAATGGCTGGAAACATTATTAAAAAATAGCAATAAAACACATCATTTTGTTATGGTGCATGTACCACCATATCCAATTGGACACCATTACCAGGAGTCGCTTGATGCAGAACCAGAGGAAAGAGATGCTCTTTGGTCCATTTTAGATAAATACAATGTAACGGCAACGATTGTCGGACATGAACATAATTATAATCGCAGACTCATTGATCCTTCCTATAGTAATAATAATGGACTCTATCAAAACTCTATTTATCAACTATTAGTTGGCATAAGTGGTTCCAGCAATAATATGAAAGTGATAGATAAAAGAAATGTTGTGGCAGGTCCAATTGGGGAGCAAAGTTATTTAATTGTTGATGTCTTTGATAATGCAGCAATATGTACTGTAAATGATGTTCATAATAAGGTAATTGATTATTTTATTATTAATCGATCCTATCCGACACCTTCAACTCTCCTTGATTATATAATTGAAAAGGATTCGGATTGGAAATTTTTAGATGATGGTTCTGATCAGGGCGTTGATTGGAGAAACTTGTTATATGATGATTCCAGTTGGCTTAGTGGTCCTTCTACATTAGGATATGGGGCTGGAAGTGTACAAACGATTCTTAGCTACGGTCAGGACCCATATGCCAAAAACATTACTTCCTATTTCAGAAAGACCTTTACTGTCGAAGATCCAGCAGCTTATCAAGAATTAACACTAAGATTGATGAAAGATGATGGAGCAATTGTATATATTAATGGAAAAGAAGTTTTAAGGAGTAATATGCCTAATGGTTCCATTGATTTCAAAACACTCGCATCAACAGGTCTCTATGATTATAATGAGTTAATTCTTTCTGAAACCCCAATTAGTCCTAGTCTGCTTCAAAAAGGCATGAATATAATTGCAGTAGAAGTTCACCAAGTACATCCCACTAGTTCTGACCTTTCTTTTAATCTTGAATTAATTGGCGAAAAGCATCCTCCAAAAACACAGCCGCTTATTCCACTAAAATCTGTTTGGAAGTACAAAGATGAGTTTACAGATCAAGGAACAGGATGGAAGTCCCTTTCTTTTAATGATTCCTCGTGGAAATCAGGGCCAGCAAAATTAGGGTATGGAAATGGGGATGAAGCAACTGTTTTAAACGCTGGATCTGCCTCTTTGCAAAAACCAATCACTTATTACTTTAGAAAATCTTTTACAGTAGTCGATCCTTCCATATTTAATCGTTTAATACTTCAGTTATTATATGATGATGGCGCCGTTGTGTATTTAAATGGCAAAGAAGTTTTCCGCACAAATCTACCCGATAGCAATATAAATTATACTACTTTTGCCAGTTCACCAATTGCTCAAAATAGTGGCGAAAATATGAAAAAAACGGTTAGTCCTACTTTTTTAATAAAAGGCCAAAACGTCATCGCAGTAGAAGTCCATCAAGCATCGTTGTATAGCTCTGATGTCAGTTTTGAATTAGAGCTAATAGCATGGGGAAAATAAAATAAGGCGGTGTGGGCGGAGCAAAATTGATAAAAAAAGAAAAGAAGAAGCAGCTAATTTTTATAATGACATTTTAGAAAGAGCAGCGCCGTTAAAGCATGGCATGTAGCATAACAAAGAAAGTGACTCAAAAGTAAACGGAACCTTCAATGTTTAGAGGTTCCGTTTTTCTTATGAATGCTGCTTCATTTTGAAATAGACAGTTTCTTTTCCTTATCCGGCCGATTTCGTCTCTTGTTCGGCGAGAATGCCCGATTGTCCGGCCGATTTCGTCTTTCATCCGGTAGGCCTAAGAAAAAAGCTGACCCAAAAGTTTTGTACAAACTTTTGAGTTATTCTTTATTAATTTTTCAGTAGTTGGCTGTGAAATTAAATCGGAACATCCCATTGTGTTTTAGAAGAATAGTAATAATAGAAATGGCCTAAAGGATGTTCATGCTTCCATGGTTTTTTTCCAGTTGTGTAGTGGATGATAGAAGGTTCAATGAGAAGTTTTCCTATATGTGCTGTTTGATAATTCCATTTAGGATCCAATGGCAGCCAGTTATTATACAAAATGGCATTAAGGCCGTCTTGGTCGAGGAGACGGATTTTTTCAGGGTTATCTTTAATATACGCTATCACTTTTTCTGAAATATTTAATTCCCGCCATTTCTTTACGTTTAACACCATCACACCTGAGTTAAAATATCCAGCTTGAACGGGAATAGAAAGTGCTTTATAACGTCCATATTTTTTGGCACCAGGATCTTGAACAGCAGCTAATAAATAATGATTTATCGGGGTATTCCAGAGATTGGCGATGTCCTCTTGAACAATGAGGTCACTATCTAAATAGATAACTTTTTCAATGGTTTGATTTAATAAATCCGGTATGGAAAGTCTAAAATAGGCTTCATCCGTTATTCTCCGGCCTTTTTTGCATTCAGCATATTTTTTTTTGTCTACTTTCAAGAAATGTAATGTCCCATTAAAGGAATCGGCAACTCTATGGAGCTTTTGTCTTTTTTTATGAGACATATTACTTGTTAAGATATATATGTTTATTTTATTTTCTAATCGTATATTTTTTAAAAGAGAATAGATCATTACAGCTGCATGCTTTGCAAATTTATTACTTGTTGAAGTAACAATATGAATCTCTTCCATTCTTATCACACCTCCAAAATATATATACTAAAAAACTGATTTGTTGATTGTACCGATTGTCTAATCCTAGTCATGAAAATGTGTTAATTATCTAGTACGGCAAAATAAATCATACATATAATGATTGATATATAGGCATTAATATGACAGAAATTTATTCTTGGTTACGGGCGATATAGACATAAAGGCGGCGCGAGCGAAGCCACTCTAATCTTAATAAGGTAAAAAATAAACTACAAAGTACTATTATACTTTTTTTCTATTAAAGTACGTGCAGCTCCGTCCCCTTTTCCGACAGAGAGGAGTGTTCTGCTTTGAAAATAGCCATTGTTAGTCCTGGACGATTTTCTGTTCCGCCAGTTGTAGGAACATCAGTGGAACATGTCATTAATCAAGTAGCGAATCAGTTAAAAGAGAGGAATAAAGTAATTGTTTATACAAGGAAGTGTAAAGAATATCCAAATTCTTCAATGGAAGGAAATCTCATCTATAAACGTATTAAATTTAATCATGCTAGAAATTATCAAAAGAAAGTCATTCGGAGCCTATATAAACATCAGCCCGATGTCATTGTGATTGAAAACCGCCCAAGTTATGTTTTTGAAATAAAAAAAGCATTCCCTACAATACCCGTTCTACTCAATATGCACTCTGATGTTTTTGCTTCCCGACGTTATATGAAGCCTGGGAAAATGACAGAAGCATCTAAAATAGTCGATGGATTAATAACAAATAGTAAAGCGCTTGAAACATTCTTTATTGCTAAATATCCAGCATTTAAGGGAAAATCTTTTCCTATTCATTTAGGGATTGATACGCTTCCCTATGAAAATGCTCTTCAGAATCAAGCATTAATTTCTGAATTAAGAAAAAAGTTTGGGTTAAAGAATGAAGATCCTGTCATTCTTTTCGCAGGAAGAATATTGAAAAAAAAAGGCGTTCATTTGCTTCTTGAAATATTGCCTCAATTGATAGAAAAGTATCCTACTATAAAGTTGATTATTACAGGAAGTCCAAAGTATGGAAAAAATGTAAGCACAAAATACATGGATAAAATAAGGTGGATAACGGAAGAGTTAAAGGAACATGTCGTATTTACAGATTTTATTAAACCAGAACTCATGCCTTCTATTTATCAGCTAGCTGATATTATTGTGACACCATCCATATGGAACGAACCATTTCTGCTCGTTAATTTAGAGGCAATGGCAGCAAAGAAGCCTGTTATTAGCACGAATAAAGGGGGAATTCCAGAGGTAGTTAAACATGGGGAAACAGGAATTATCTTTTCTGTTGAAAATTATAAAAAAGAATTGCCGCTATATTTACGTTTTCTATTAGATTCTCCAGCGGTAAGAGAAACACTTTCCGCAAATGCATTTCGCCGTGCAAAAGAGTTCTCGTGGTCGAAAACAGCCGAAAGATATTTACACGTATTTAATCAATTGAAAAAGAAGGCTGTTTTCTAAAAGTTTTTTGTTTTTTACGTAAAAAAATGGGAGAAGAAGTCCTCAGCAGACTGAATACACGTAGACTCCTGTGGGAATGCGAGAAAGACGAGACCCCACAAGAGCGTATGCGACGAGGAGGCTCGACGCTCGTTAAACGGACGAAGTGTATTCAGGTTGCGGGTTAAATAACAACAATCTATACGAAAAGAGCGAAAAAGAAAAACCATGTAAGAAGAGAATGGCAGTAAAGAAAATAGGATAAAGAGAATATGAATATGGAGGGGTATCGTGAAAGTCGTTATATTATGTGGAGGAAAAGGATCAAGAATGAGTGAAGTTACAAATGATATTCCCAAACCTCTTGCGAGAATTGGGGATAAACCAATCGTATGGCATATCATGAAAATATATCAACAGTACGGTTTTAATGATTTTATCTTATTGCTTGGCTATAAAGGAGAAAAAATCAAAGAATATTTTATGGATTATGAATGGAAGAATAATAGCTTTACAATGAATGCTGCTACAGGAGAAGTTGACATTATCGGCCAGCAGGAAAAGTGGAAAATTACGTTTGTTGATACAGGATTAGATACAATGACTGGCAGCAGAATAAAAAGAGCACAAAAATATATTGGCAATGAAAGTTTTATGCTCACATATGGTGATGGATTATCGGATGTAAACATCCATGAACTGCTAAAATTTCATCAAGAAAAAGGGAAAATTGCCACTTTAACTGGTATTAGAAATAAAAGTCAATTTGGCACATTAACGGTTAATCAAGGAATAGCTGAATCATTTGCAGAAAAAACAGAGACAGGAAACATAGTAAACGGTGGCTTTTTTGTACTGAATCCTGAAATATTTCAATATTTAGAAGAAGATTCAGGTTGTATTTTGGAGGAAAAACCTTTAAGAGACTTAGCTCAGAATCGCCAATTATCTGTCTTTATTCATGAAGGATTTTGGAAAGCGATTGATACGTATAAGAATGTCTTAGAAATAAATGAGCTTTGGGATCAAGGTAAGAATTTATGGATTCCAAAATGAACATGAGCTTAGAAGCAGAAAATATTTTTTGTACGATATTAACAAAAGGCAGAGTCTATCAAGGTTTAGCATTGCTAGAATCATTAACAAAGGTTATTCCGAATACATTTTATTTATATGTTCTTTGTGCGGATGAAGAATCGTTTAGTCTTCTTAAAAAAATAAATAATAAACATCTTTATTTAATCCAAGAAAAGGAACTCGAGCAGGAAATCGTCGCTTTAAAGAAACATAGAAAGATTCATGAATACTGCTGGACATTAAAACCAGTTCTGATTGAGCATTTGATGATGCGGTATCCTTTAACGAAACGAGTTACTTATCTCGATTCAGATTTATATTTTTGGCAAAATCCAACGATCATTTTTGCAAAACAGCCGGATTGTTCGGTTTTACTTTCTATTGAAGAAAAGTATAAGCCATCATGGAAAAAATCAAAAAAATGGAAGCTTATTCAAATAACGGGGCTCTATAATTCAGGCTTCATTAGTTTTAAACAGAATGCAAATGCACTGCTAGCTGTTAAATGGTGGAAAGAACAATGTGTGAGCAGTTGTAAAATTAGTCCTGAAGAAGGAACATTTGGTGATCAAAAATATTTAGATGACCTTCCTCGTTTGTTTTCAAATGTTTGTATGATAACAACGCCCGGAGTAAATATCGGGCCATGGAATTACTTAAAATATCATTTTTCACTAGTAGATAGCTCTATTTTCATCGATGAGGATAAATTGATTTTTTATCATTTTAGCAGTTTAAGAGTAGAGGGGAAAAATAAATTTACCATTCTTTATCCTGTTAAAACAAAAAAACTCCCTTTTATCTATATGATGTATAAACACGCTTTAAATAATGCCATAAAATTAGCTCAAAAAGCAGATCCAAATTTCAACATCTTTGCTACAACAGAAGATTTACAGAGGTACTGGAAATGAAGTGTTTGAAGGAATGAAAAAAGATTGCGAGGTGCTATCATTGGATAAAGCATCTAATAAAGGAAAATCATCGAGAGGATACCACAATACAACAAAGGATTGGATAAAAAAATTCAAATCTGCACCAAAACTATATAAAAGTTTTCCTTCAACGACAGCGGAGTTTACACAGTTGCCAAAGGGGATAGAAAAAATCTCCTGGTCTTTTATGCCACAGCCTTGTAAGCAATTTAGAGCTACGATTCCTTGGGGGAAAGTTTTAGGGGATAACGGCAGTGTCATTACCCCAGATAATAAGCTTTTATGGGATGTTTCTTTTGAGTACAATAAAAGTCCAAAAAAACATCGAATCTTTAAAGAAAAAGAGCTGCCTCCTATTTCCTTTACATCTGAAACATTGGCAGTTCTTACATCACAGGTCAGTTTTAACTACTATCACTGGATGTTTGACGTATTGCCTCGATTGCGAATGTTAAATGATGCTTCCTTAGAAATAGATAAGTATGTAATAAACAGAGGGATATACTTTACGCCGGAATTCTGTAAATATCAGGATGAAAGTTTTGATATTTTGGGAATCCCGAAAGAAAAAATAATAGAATGCGATCATAACACATATATCCAAGCAAAAAAATTAATTGTTACCTCGTTGGCAGGTTATACGGCTCATGTACCGAAAGAAGTTTGTCAATATATAAGATATGAATTTTTGAATAAGCTGAATTTAAGTAAATCTAAAGGAAATAAACGAATTTTTATTAGTCGTGAAGACGCAATGCATCGAAAATTATTGAACGAAGATAAAGTATTCCGCGTATTGGAGAAATACGGTTTTGAATTGGTTAAACTAACAGAATTATCTTTAGCAGATAAAATCAAGCTTTTTACGTCAGCAGAAGTAGTTGTCTCTTCGCACGGTGCAGCGCTAACTAATATTGTTTTTTGCAACTCGGGCACTAAAATCATTGAATTATTTACACCAACTTATTTATTGCCTTGTTTTTATATCATTAGCAACTATATGAATCTTGATTATTACTACTTGATTGGAGAACAAGTAGAGGCTGATGATAATCGTAGTTTTCATAGTGATCCCATTTATATTAATTTAGATAAATTAGAAAGAACCCTGCAATTAGCCGATATAACCTGAAAATTTGTAATGAGTGAGGTGTTTATTTAATGGATAGTGCTTACTGTACTATTTTGTCTAAAACAAGGTTGTTTCAATTTCTTGCCTTAATCATTTCCTTAAATAATGTTACAAAGGGCAATTTTCGTTTTTATGTTCTTTGTGTGGATGAAGAGAGTTACAATCTATTAAAAAAAATAAATTGGGAAAATGTCCATTTATATCCTGAAGAAGAGTTAGAGGAACATATACTATTGTTAAAAAAAGAACGGAAAATTCATGAATATTGTTGGACATTAAAATCTATTTTTCTAGAAACATTGCTTTTAAAACACGGGGATATAAATCGTGTCACATATATGGATTCTGATCTTTACTTTTGGGGAAATCCAGAGGTTATTTTTGAAAAACAACCAGCGTGCTCTGTGCTGCTGACGAAAGAAGAAAAGTATAATCCAGCATGGAAAAAAAGTTTTATTAAAACACTTACAAAAATCACAGGGAAATACAATTCAGGATTTATAAGTTTTAAGCGTGATCAAAATAGTCTTGCTTGTTTAAAATGGTGGAAAGAGAAATCAATTGAAAGTTGTACGATTCTTTTTAAGAAACAGGTATTTGGAGACCAAAAATATTTGGATGACATGCCGATACTTTTTTCTGGCATTTGTAATATTACAACCCCAGGAATTAATATAGGCCCATGGAATTATTTGAAATATTCCTTTTCTCAACAAAAGGATATCGTGCTGCTGGATAAAACGCCGCTTATTTTCTATCATTTCAGTGGTGTCAGAATACTTGAAAACAACGAAGTAAAGCTGGTTCATAACAGTGAAAGCAACTTACCATTTATTTATAAAATGTATAAAAAAGTACTGAAAGATGTTGTGAAAATGGTTAGCATGATTGATTCTGAATTTGACGGCTATGCAACAGAAGAGGACTTAAAAAGCTATTGGTAGT